>JACRIH010000279.1 GCA_016235885.1 Planctomycetales bacterium
AGGCGGAACGACTGCTGGCAGAACAAGAACTCAAGGAAATCGAATGGATCCTGAAATACCAGGATCTGGCGAACTACCGTTACTGGCGTACCCGCGGAATGGCGGAAAGAGAGCCGGAAACGGGAGAGGCTCATCGAATTCTGCATGAGGCGGAAGAACAATTCTTCCGCAAGGGAGTCGAAGATCCCAGCGAATTGGTGCTGTCGGGACTGACCAAGCTCGAAGCCATGTTTAAGCGCCATCCCACGCTCACCGTTGAACAGGAACTCCTTGAGGAAGGCATCTTCGGCCTCCTGCTGTGGATGGAGATTCTCAACCGGAATGGCAGAAACCTTCCCGATGATTTTCCGCTCAAAGAGTTGTGGACTGTGGCACAGGACAAACTCCCCGAATTCCGCCAGGACTTCCTGCGAAAGATGAACGCCCCGCGCTGATGATCGAACCCGTTGCGGGATTGTTGTGTCCATTGCACGCGCCAAGATAAGTCGTACACTGGCACCGCCGAATGAATGGGACCAGTTTCAACGATCCTGCGGCTGTGCCAGTTGACCCGAATTGAATCTTGTCCGCCGGAGCTTTTCGATTAACCAGACTTCCGACACGATCGCTCTCCCCGTTTCGCAGCACACTTCCGCCCAAAAGCGAAGTCTGGAACAAGCCTGTCTCTGCGCGAGTGTTGCGGATGATCTGCGCGGTCAGGACACGGTCGTGCTCGACCTGACTGCGGTCACTCCGATCGTGGACTTTTTCGTCATCACCACGGCATCCAGCAGCCGCCAAATGCGCGCCGTGGCGGAAGCTGTCGGGCACTCTCTCAAGGGAGCCGGAGCAAAACGAATTGGCAAGGAAGGTGTCGACAGCAGTTTGTGGATTCTGCTGGACTACGGCGACATCGTCCTGCATGTGTTCAGCCCGGAAGCCCGCACGCAATACGATCTGGAACACCTCTGGGCCGATGCTCCTCGCATCGATTGGAAAAGCCAGCTTCGCAATGACGAATGATCAGAGTTCGTCATTCATTCGTCATTCGCCAGCCTGTGTCCCCGCTCCATGAACGTATTGCAAGAACTTCGCTCCCGGTTTCGTGACGCCCTGGCCTCGCTGGTCGCCGACCCCGTCCCGTTTGCCGAGATGGTGAAGGCGGCGCAGGATTCCAAGTTCGGCGACTACCAAGCCAACTGCGCCATGCCGCTGGCCAAGCTGCGCGGCGAAAACCCGCGCGACGTGGCGGGCAAAATCATTGCACAATTGAAACTCGACGACCTGTGCGATCCGCCCGAGATCGCGGGGCCGGGGTTCATCAATCTGAAGCTGCGCCAGGATTGGCTCGAAGCCACGGTCACGCGGCTGGTGACCGATCCCCGCCTGAGCGTCCACACTCCGTCGCGGTCGAAGACGATCGTGATCGACTTCTCCGGACCAAACATCGCCAAACCGATGCACGTTGGCCACCTGCGAAGCACGGTCATCGGCGATGCCTTGCGGAAGATCCTGACGTTTCAGGGACACCGTGTGATCGGCGACAACCACATCGGCGACTGGGGGACGCAGTTCGGGATGATTCTGTACGGCTTCAAGAACTTTCTTGATCGCGAAGCGTACTCGCGCACGCCGGTGGCGGAACTCGCCCGGCAGTACCGCCTGGTGAATCAACTCGGCGATTATCACGAAGCGGCGGCGGGATTGCCGGGGTGGCGAAGTCAGCTTGCCGAGCGACAGCGTGCGTTGCAGGAGACCGAAACGACATCCCCGGCGACGCCTGTGGAAAAAGACGCTCGCAAGAAACAGCTCAAACGATTGAACGACGAAGTGGCTGGGCTGCGCGATCAGGTCGCGTCAGGCGAGAAGAAACTCGCGGCCGTGGACAGCGATGCCACGCTCAAGTTGCTCGCGCTCGCGCATCCGAACATCGCCACGCTGGCTCGCGAAGAAACTGCGAAGCTGCACACCGGTGATGCCGAAAACCGCCGGCTGTGGGAACAGTTCATGCCGGCGTGCTTGGCCGAGTTGCAGAAGATGTACGACCGGCTCGACGTGCGGTTCGACATCGCGCTCGGCGAGAGTTTTTACCAACCGCTGCTCGCCGCCGTCGTGACCGATCTCCAGTCGCGCGGCCTCGCCCGCGAAAGCGACGGGGCCATTTGCGTGTTCATCCCCGGCGTCGACGCGCCGTTCATCGTCCGCAAGACCGACGGAGCTTTCACGTACGCCACGACCGATCTGGCCACGATCCAATACCGCGTCCGCGAACTCCACGCCGATACGATTCTGTACGTGGTCGATGCCCGCCAATCTGACCATTTCAAGCTGCTGTTCGAATCGGCCCGGCGCTGGGGCTTTGACCAGATCGAACTTCACCACGTCAGCTTCGGCACAATTCTCGGCGATGACAAGCGACCGTTCAAAACGCGAGCCGGCGACACGGTGGGTCTCGAATCGCTGCTGAACGAAGGGGTCGCGAAAGCTCGCGGCATGCTGGAGACGACTTCCGCCGACTTCTCGTCGCGGCCCGACCTGACGGAATCGCAGCGGCAGATTGTCGCCGCAGCGGTCGGACTCGGCGCGATCAAGTACGCCGACCTCAGCCAGAACCGCGAAAGCGACTACGTCTTCAGTTGGGACAAAATGCTGGCGACGAACGGCGACACATCGACCTACATGCAGTACGCGTATGCCCGCGTGTGCGGCATCTTCCGCAAAGGCAACTTCGACCGCACGGCGATCCGCGCCGCGGGCGGTTCCGTCAGCCTGGCTACTCCCGCCGAACGGGCGTTGGCGCTGCAACTACTGCGATTCGCGGAAGCAATCGATTCGGCCGCCGCCGAATACCGTCCGAACTTTCTGACGCAGTACTTGTTCGCCACGGCCAATTGCTTCAGCACGTTCTTCGAACAGTGCCCGGTCGTGAAAGCCGACACCGACGATCTGCGAGCGAGCCGACTCCGCCTGTGCGACCTCACGGCTCGTGTGATCGCACAGGGACTGGAGTTGCTCGGCATTCAAACGATCGAGCAGATGTAGTGTTGGCTTTGAGGCCGCCTCGGTTGTGCCTCGCCAACATGCCGGTTACTTGAAGACCTTGACCCACAAGTCGAAGCTCCCCTTATTGTCCGCAAAGTGGGCTGCTCCCCGCTGATCGTTCACCTGGACGAAAATTCGTCGGTTCGGATTCAGTCCGTCCGCCTCCTTGATGACCGTTGGGTTGTTGGGATTCATTTTTTTGATCATCCAGCCAGTATTCCAATTCTGGGTGACGACGAGAGAGTATTTTTTCGCCGTGGGAAACATCCAACTGGAGGTGGCGTTTTGATTATTGCCCAAAGGCGAAAGGATGACAGGCAGCAAAGCGGATTGCGGACGCCAGTTCACTCTTGTTGCCGCGATGTGGATTTCCTTGGCACCGTCCAACGCTATGCCTTCACGCAGCATTAGCAGATTTCCTCCTTGAAACTGATTCACGGCAAGGGAATTGAATATGTACTCGGGAAACGCCAGTTTGTGCGAGACGGTACGGCAAACGTTCTTCTTGGACTTGCTGACACTGAACCTGTCTTGTGGTGTGCAACTCGAATCCTCGGTGAACCCGCCATACAACTTGGGTGGTTGGATGGAGCCCCACTCGGACGTTCCAAGCCCGACATTACTCCATTTTGCAATAATCCACAGCCGACCACCGTCAGCCGGACTGGCCGAGCCGCCGGTATACGCCGTCTGCACACGTTGCGCGGGAGCATGAAAGTTATCCGTCCCTGAAACCGGATCGAGATCGTACCATTCACCGTTGGAAGAGTCATCGGGAGGGTCCGGCGCGGACACGCTGGTTCCGGGTCCAGTCCCCGTTGCCAATACTCGATCAATGCTCCAACCGTTCGCGGCATCGGGTGTTGTTTCAACATCCACGCTATTGAAGGTTCCCTGCGTGTCCCCATGGAACATCGCACAGACGCCCGTGCCTGGATTGATGACATCAATTGTCCCGTGGTCAGCCCTCAGTTTGGGCTTGGTCTTCTTGGCTTTGCGTTGCGCCATTACGGCCTTCCTTTCTTGTTCTTGGAGAGGAGTTGAATTCTGGGTTCACTAAACGTAGTACTTCCGCCACCATTCCACAGCACGATCTTCCCTTTGGCCGATGGAAGAGATTTGCTGAGTGACGAAGCTTCACCACCGAGATCATCAACCACCTGACGATTCCACAGAACTCGAACCAATCGATCGGATTTGATTTCCAGTTCCAGTGTCGCGCCGCCAATGTCCGGCTTGGCCAATTGGCCGGCCGCTAACTCGTCCTGAAGAAGCCACCCCGGACAATCCTCACCGTCCGCCGTCATCAGCACTTTCCGATACGCGCGTATCACTACCGGGGCCTCCCGCGTTCGTGTTTGGGGGATGTGAATGACAATGGCGTTGAACAGCCAACCCGGACGTCCTTGGGCATCTTGGGACGCCTGGTAGCCCCATGCGATGCCACAATGTCCAGCGCCATGCGTCCATGAACTTTTATTCAACATCACTTGCAGTAGGAAGTGGTCCGCATCCGTCTCGCCAATTTCCCAAAGCGTCGTTGACGGCGAATCGATCCAAAATTCATGCCGCTTTGCATTGAAGTTCCGCTTGAGCGCAAGGTCTGTACTACTCCAATACAACGGAGTCGGCGCCTCCAGCATGAGCGGATGCCACGCGCCCAGTTCCATCTCGATGGGTGGCTGCTTTTTCGGCGATTGATCGCGGTTGAACAGCGGTGTCAGACCGAGCGCACTGACCAACGGGGTCATGCTGAGCGCAACGATCAACAGCAGCAGGCAACCCACCAGAACCGCGATACGTGTTCGCCTGCGAAAAGGTGCCGGGGCAGGGACAGGTTCAATCGCTGGAGAGGGCAGAGTGACTGCACGTGATCCGGTATCGGTTGTGCCAGGCTGATCCTGCAACCACGACCGCAAATCTACCGCCAAATCCATCATCGTCGCGTAACGCTGCGAAGGTCGTTTTTGAAGGGCCTTCAAGCAGATGTCTTCCAGTTGTTTGGGGATCCGATCGTTGATCTGACGCAGCGGCTTGGGATCGCGACGCAGGATTTCCTGAATCAAGTCGGTATTGTTGCCCGTGAAGGGACGGCGACCGGTGAGCAGTTGGTAAACGATAACCCCCAGGCTCCAGATATCGGTCCGACCATCCATCAGATGGACTTCGCCCACCACCTGCTCGGGAGACATGTAGGGGACGGTCCCCGCAATATCACCCGCCATCTCCCGCTGCTGATCTTCGCTGACCGCGATGCCAAAATCCGCGACGTGCGGCTCCAGGTCATCGTCCACCAGCACATTCGCCGGCTTCAAGTCGCGATGTATCAAGCCTTGTTTGTGAGCTTCGTGGACCGCATCCGCAATCTTCGCCACGAGGGTGGCTGTTTCCACGAACGATAGTTTACGATCCCTGATGAGACTCGACAGCGGCTGCCCTTTCACGAACTCCATGGCGATGAAGTACGATCCGTCTTCCGACTGACCCACATCGTAGATCGCGACGATCCCGGGATGATGCAACTTGGCGACCGCTCGGGCTTCGTTCAGAAAAGCACTCACCGTTTTTTCCGAACGGAGTCGTTCTCGCCGTGGCACCTTGAGCGCCACTTCACGCTGCAAGAGAGTGTCACGCGCCCGATACACGACGCCGAATCCCCCTTCGCCAACCTTTTCGATCAGTTCGAAGCGGCCCAACCGGAACTGGGCTGGGAAGGCGACCGAAACCGAGGAGTCCATCTCGTCACCGGGAAATTGCCCGATGGCCGTCGCGCCCAGCGGCATGTTGGATTCATCGACGAGCACGGGCAGCGATTGTGGTTTGCTCACGAGTTGGCCCGACATGGGGGTGCCGTCGTGAGAACTCATCAACAATCCACAACTTGGACACGTGAAGGTATCGCCCGACCCATGTTCAATCGTGCATTGTGTGCCGCAACTCGGACAGGAGATCAACATGGCCCGATCCCTTAAGGAGATTCCGGGGAGCAGACATGGGTGGGCGACTTATTCAAGTCACCACCGCATGTAATTGAAACCCGCGTCTCGTACGAATCACTCTAGCGATCCCGTTACTCCAAAACAATTGCCGTCCACAAGCTCTCGCGTCATCTCTCACGATTGCAATTCAATCTTAATTGCCGGCCGCATTCGCCAGCCGTCCGAAGATCATCCGCCCCGCACTGCTTTGCAGCACGCTGGTGACGATGATGTCCACGTCTTTTCCGATCATCGTGTTGCCCTGCTCGCAGACAACCATCGTGCCGTCGTCCAGATAGCCCACCCCCTGCCCCAGCGATTCGCCCGGCTTGATGATCTTGATGACAATTTTCTCTCCGGGCAGGTAACGCGGCTTGAGTGCGTTCGCGACGTCGTTCAGATTCACGACGTCGACTCCCTGCACGCTGGCCACCTTGTTCAGGTTGAAGTCGTTGGTGACGACGCGGCCGCCGAGTTTTTTGGCCAGCTCCACCAGCTTCTGATCGACGGGTGACGCCTTCACTTCCCCCTGCTTCACTTCGTACAACTTGACTTCGACGTTCTGGTTGCCCTGCAACTTGCTCAGCACATCCAACCCACGGCGACCACGATTTCTCCGGAGTTTGTCGTTGCTGTCCGCGATGTCCTGCAATTCTTGAAGCACAAACGACGGCACGAGCATTGGCGAGTCGATGATCTTCGTGTCGATGAGGTCGGCCACGCGGCCATCGATCAGCGCACTCGTGTCCAGCAGGAACGGTCGGCCGCCCTTCACCTCTTTGACAAATTCGACGTATGGAATGATGAAGCGAAACCGATCCTTGGTCTGCAACAGCAACGACGTGCAAATGTACGGCAGGATGACGCTGAGCAGCGTGAGGGTGACGCCCTTGTTCTCGGGTGCGATTAGCGGTTGGAGCGCCTGGAATGACAGATACACCAGCAGCACGCCCACCAGCACGCCGAAATAGATGGCCGTGATCACTTCGATCCGTTTCCGTCGGAACACCATGTCCACGACCGTGACCAACTGCGACACCGTCATCAACACGAGAAATGACGTGATCGGATACTGCGACGTCAGTGGAACAGCCGGAGTTCCCTCGGGATATGTCACGTTTACCAAGGCCGCAAAGGCACCAGCACAGATCGCGGCGTACAAAAAGCGGACGACAATCAGCAGCATGATCGATCCCATCGGTAATGAACTTGGAATATCAATCCGGTTGGCCCACGACGCGGTCAGGCGACAGTGGTGCCTCCGGACTGACGATAAAACGCCATCTGAAGAGACAATGCACGTCCCACCCAGGGAGCTTGCGGAGGGATGTTCGGTGTGGGGACTACAAGTTCACGATGGTCACGGGGACGACAACGTTTCGGTTCCTAGCCCTCAACACATCCGAATCGACAGGCATGAATCGTCGAGAAAATATGGAAGGAAAAAACGACGACCGGGCCATTGTTTGTATCCGAGACGAGATTATCAAGTCTCGGCCAAACTCTTTCGCAACAATTCATAAAGCACAGTGAGCGACTGTGGGATCACATTGACATCCGCCAACACCGGCATGAAATTCGTATCTCCCCACCACCGCGGCACGAGATGCCAATGCAAATGTCCGGGCAAACCCGCCCCGGCCACCTGCCCCTGGTTCAAGCCGATGTTGAATCCATCGCACTTCATGGTCTGCGTGATGATCGTCGTCAGCCGCCGCAACGACTGACAGCACTCCAGCAATTCCGAGTCGTCCAATTCCGCCAGCGTCGCCTTGTGAGCCAACGGCGCCACGAGCAGATGTCCGTTGTTGTACGGATACCGATTCAGCACGCTGATGCTGTGCTCGCCGCGCAACACCACGAAGTTCTCTGCCTCACGATTGGGCTGGGAGACGTATCGGCAGAGGAAACACTGAGAAGTTTGTCCGGTCACGTCCGGGGAATTCTCTTCCTTCGGCGTCTCGATGTACGCCAACCGCCACGGTGCCCAGATTTGCGAATGCGACACGATCAATCGTTCCTTTCGTCTCGCGGCACACGTCGCGGTCGATCCGCCGTCGCATGGTCTCGCGTTGCGGTCGTATTGTAGATGTTGACTCACCCATCGCAAGAAACGTCGCGATCGCGACTCTGTCTCGCGGCGGCGCACAAAAAAAGTTTTGCCAAAGATTGCTGATTACCTTTGACCGTGCTGCAAGTCGCTTCCTATCATGGGTCCGACAAAACCGATTCGGAAACTTTGGCCGGGTTGGCAGACCTTGCGGGCGCGACATGCCGCGTCGCTCGGTCCTCGTCAACGCGGTTTCCTGAATGAGGAGGTTCTTTTGATGCAGACCACGCGCTGGTTTCGATTCGTCACGCTGGGAACTCTGACTTCACTGGGGATGGCGATCGCAAGCGGTCCCGCCTCGGCGCAGGTTCCATCCGTCACGTCCACGTCGCCGCAGGCCGTCAAGCCGGGCGAAACGATGGACATCAAAATCCGCGGAGGCAACCTGAACGGAGCCACTCAGCTCTGGACCAGTGTGACCGCCTCCTCCGTCTTGCCGACGGATGTCCCAAACAACGGCACGAACGCCGCCGAGGTTCTGTATCGGCTGACGGTTCCCGCTGACGCCCAAGTCGGCATTCACGGCCTCCGCGTCGCCACGGCCACCGGCGTCTCCAACCTCAAACTGTTTGTCGTGGATGAATTGCCTTCCATCGTCCAGACCAAGCCCAACCAAGTCCCCGCCAACGCCCAGGCCCTGACAATTCCGTGCGCCGTGGACGGCAATGTCGATAGCCTTGTCCGCGACTACTACAAATTCACCGTGGCTGCGGGACAGCGCGTCTCGTTCGAAGTGTTGGCCCGTCGGTTGGGGGCACCGCTCGATCCCATGATCCGCATCATCGACGCAAAGGGTCGCGAGCTGGCATACAGCGACGACACTCCCGGTATCGGGTCCGACCCACAACTTTGTTACACGTTCAAGGATGCCGGTGAATACGTTCTCGAACTGCGCGACATCCGCTACCAGGGCGGTCCGGCTTTTCTGTATCGCCTGCGTATCGGCGATTTCCCGTGCGTGACGGCTCCGTTCCCGATGGGGATCAAAAAGGGAGCCGGTGTGAACGTGGCGTTCGCGGGTGCCGGCGCGACCGAAGCCCAGCCGGTGCCGGTCAACACGGCGGCCGACTCAGCGTTCGCCTGGCTCAACGTCGGAGCCAAGTCCGCGGGCGGAAAGAGCAGCGGGTTCGCCAGCGTATCGGTGTCGGCTATGGATGAAGTCCTCGAAGTCGAACCGAACAACGAACCGGCTCAATCCACGCGAGTCAACCTCGGCGGCGGATTGAACGGGCGGTTCGATCAGCCCGGTGATGTCGATCGATTTGTGTTCACCGCCAAAACCGGACAGCGATTCACGTTCGCTGGCATCACTCGCACTCAGGGGTCGCCGACTGACTTGTACCTGCGCATGTTGAAAGCGGACGGTGCCGAAGTGGCCGCTGCGGAAGACACCGGTCCGCTCGAAGGCGTGATCGACTACACGTTTCCCGCCGATGGTGACTACACGCTCGTCGTGGAAGATCTGCATCGGCGCGGTGGGCCGGCGTTTGTGTACCGCGTGGTGATCGAACCATTCCAAGCCGGCTTCATGCTGGCAGCGACGGCGGATACGCTCAACATTCCGCTCGGCGGCAGCGCGTCGATCACAGTCACGTCGGCTCGCAAGGGTTATGACGGTCCCATCGCGATCGGGCTGGCGGATGCCATCGAAGGATTGAGCGCGACACCCACGGTGATTGGACCGGGACGAAACTCGGTTGTGCTCACGGTACAGGCTGCGGCGAATGCGGCTCCGGGGAAGGTCTATCCTTCACGTATTCAAGGCACGGCAACCGTCGGCACCGCGGAGTTCAAGGCGATTGCCACCGTGACCGAAGCACAGAAAGTTGCATTCAGCGGCTTGTCGTCGCCGCCACCCGCACTGGGCGGAGCGGTGACGATGGGGGTCAACCCGGCTCCGCTGTTCACTCTCAAAACCGAACCGGCCGAAATCGTGTTCGGTAAAGATCTGACGGCTACGGTGAAGGTGGTCGCCACGCGAGCCACTGGATTCGCTGAAGACATCGCACTCACTCTGTTGCCGGCGGCTCCACCTGCGGAACAGTTACCACCTGGCATCACCGCCGCACTCAAGCCCATCGCCAAGGGGACGAACGAAATTGCGATCGTGTTCACCGCCAACAACACGGCACCGCTCGGTGCATTCAGCGCCGCATTCGCTGGCACCGGGAAGCTGGCGGCCGTGACCGCCGTCCAACCAGTCGGGCTGCGTCTCACCCTGCAAGCACCGTACTCGCTCAAGGCCGAACTCGGCGAAGCGAAGGTGCAGCGCGGGCAGATGCTCAAAGGCAAAGTCGTCGCCACACGAAACCCGGCGTACAAAGGCCCGATTGTGCTGACGTTCAAGGATCTGCCGAAGGGAGTCACTGCGGCGGCGGCAACGATTGCGGAAGGTCAAACCGAAGTCGAGGTCGTGCTGACGGCGGCCGCGGATGCTGCGGCCGGTGCCGTTCAGAACCCCGTTGTGTCAGGCGAAGGGACTGCCGGCGCTGCCAAGCTCCCAGCCGCTTCACCCGCCTTTAGTTTGACCGTGATGGAGTAACCTGCCTTCGACTTGTGATCGGGATGTGGTAAGCTTCCACCCGTCCCACTATCCACCGGCTGCGGCCGGCCCTGCCTGAATTCGGAGAGTCCAACCTGATCCCGTGCCAGACACCCCGGCACGGTCCCGCCTCCAACGAGGAGTGATGAACATGCGACACGGCATTGGCTCGCGTTTGATTTGTTCTGCATGGCTCGCAACGACAGCTTCACTGCTGTTCGTCGCACCGCAATCAGCATCGGCGGCCGATCCGGCTCCGGCGACGGCAGCGATCTCGGTCGGTGAACCCGCGGGGATCACGGCCATTCCGGCGAAAGTCGAGCTTGCCGGTCGCCGTGCTCAACAGCAGATTCTCGTCACCGGGCAATACGCCTCGGGTGAACTTCGAGATCTGACCACGGTCGGTGTGCTCGCTTCGAGTGCTCCCAACATTGTCGTTGTCGAAGGGAGCGTGCTCCGGCCAGTCGCAAATGGGACCGCGCAGGTGAGCGTGAAGGTTGGCAACCACGCTTCGATGATCGACGTCACGGTCAAGGGATTGGATCAACCGTCGCCAGTCAGCTTCAAGAATGCCACTCTGGCGGCGCTGTCGAAGTCTGGCTGCAACGCGGGTGCCTGTCATGGATCGCCATCGGGCAAGGGGGGATTCCGCCTGTCACTGCGAGCGTTTGATCCGGCTCTGGACATTGTGACTCTCCGCTCGGAATTCTACGGTCGACGGGCCAATGTGTTCGCGCCGGCCGAAAGTCTGCTACTCAAAAAACCGCTGATGGAACTGGCTCACGGCGGTGGGCGGCGTCTGAAAAAAGGTGACGCGCCGTACTCTGTGCTCCACGACTGGATCGCGGAAGGATTGCGACTCGACACACCCACCGAACCCGATCTGGTGAAGATCGAAATGTTTCCACAAAACCGGGTCTTCCAGCAGACGTCGGGCCAGCAGCAATTGCTCGTGCTGGCTCATTTCGCCGACGGCAGCGTGCGCGACGTGACTCCGCTGACGGTGTTCACGTCGTCGAACGAATCGGTCGGCAAGGCGAACGATGCGGGATTGGTGCAGAAGGTGTCTCGCGGCGAGACCGCGATCCTCGCCCGCTACCTCGACAAAATGGCGACGTCATACATCACGTTCCTCGAAGAAGTCCCGGGCTTCGCGTGGAACAATCCGGCAGAAAACGGTTTCGTAGATTCACTCGTGAACGCGAAGCTCAAGACGCTCCAGATCCTGCCGTCCGACGTCTGCTCCGACGAAGAATTTCTCCGCCGGGCCTACCTCGACTCGACCGGCCGGTTGCCGTCGATGGAAGAATCGCAGGCGTACCTGAGCAACCCCGCCCCCAACAAACGCGACCTGCTCGTCGATCAACTCATTGATAGCGACGACTTCGCCGCGTACTGGACGGTCTCGACGGCCGACGTGCTGCGGGCCAACGGAAAGAAACTGACCCCGACCGGCGTTCACAAATTCCGGTTGTGGATTTACGAGTCCATCCGCAGCGACAAGCCGATGGATCAGTTTGCCCGCGAACTGCTAACCTCGAAGGGAAGCGCCTTCAAGAACCCGGCCGCCAACTACTGGCGAGCGAGCCGCGACCCGCAAGACGCCACCGAAACGACCGCTCAACTGTTCCTCGGCATCCGCATTCAATGTGCGAAGTGTCACAATCATCCGTTCGAACGGTGGACGCAGGACAATTATTACGGCATCGGAGCCGCATTCGCCCGCATCGGTCGCAAGCTCGGTCCGGACCCGGAAGAAGAAGTCGTCTTCGTCGCCACCGCGGGTGAAGTCACCCAACCGCGCACTGGCAAGCAGATGAAACCGCACCTCCTGCTGACCGGCGACGTGGATGTCCCCGCGAACAAGGACCGCCGCGAAGTCTTCGCCGAATGGCTCACCGGCCCGACGAATCCGTTCTTCGCCCGCTCGTCCGTGAATCGCATTTGGGGACAGCTCATGGGCCGCGGCATCGTCGAACCCGTCGATGATTTCCGCGATTCGAATCCGCCTTCCAATGCTCCGCTGCTCGACAAACTGGCCGAAGAGTTCGTGAAAAACGGCTTCAGCCGCAAGTGGGTTGTGAAGACAATTATGAAGAGCCGCACGTATCAACTCAGCTCTCGCAAGAATCAATTCAACAAAGACGACGAGATTTATTTCTCACACGCCAACACCCGATTGCTCACGGCGGAACAATTGCTTGACGCAATCTGTTCCGTGACGAGCGTCCCCGAAACGTTCCCCGGCCTGCCGGTCGGCACGCGCGCCACCGAGCTTCCGGAGCCACCGGCAGATCACTACTTCTTGAAGATCTTCGGCCAGCCGCAACGCGAAATGGCCTGCCAGTGCGAACGGTCGAGCGAATCGAACCTGTCGCAGGCGTTGCAGATGATCAACGGCCCGGTCGTCCACAACAAGCTCCGCGACGCGAACGGCCGCATCGCCAAGTTGTTGGCTGCGAACAAGCCGGACGACGAGATCATCCACGAACTGTACCTGGCCGCTCTCAGCCGCAAGCCCGTGCCCGCGGAACTCGAAGCCGCCAAGAAACACATCGCCGCCAGTACCGACAGAAAGCTCGCAATGGAAGACATCGGCTGGGCGTTGTTGAACTCGAAGGAATTTTTATTCCAGCACTAACGACATTCTCGGATTGGTCCCCTCCGGAAGTCCGAGCGTGAACTCGATCCCGCCCACCACGTCGAATTCGACGTGGTGGGCTGTTTCCGTCTGAGACTTCACCAAGGAAAGCCCTCATGAGAACGTGCAGTCG
>JACRIH010000266.1 GCA_016235885.1 Planctomycetales bacterium
AAGGTGATCCAACATGGTGGGCCTGCGCTGCGCTGGTCCCACCCTACAATGGCGACTTTGCCACTCGTCGCAACGCGCGACCGTTGAGCGATCCTGTCGGCACACCGCGCTCGATGGCCGGTTCGCCGTTGACGAGGACCAGTTTCACGCCGCGAGCGTACTGGTGCGGGTCGTCGAATGTCGCCGTGTCAATGAACTCGCGTGGATCGAACACCACCACGTCGGCCAATGTGTCCGGGCGCAGGTAACCGCGATCGGTCAAGCCAAGGATGTCCGCGGGAAGGCCGGTCGAACTACGGATGGCGTGCTCCAGCGACACGACGTGTTCGCGAACGGAGTATGCTCCGATCTTCCGCGGAAATGTGCCGTAGCTACGCGGATGCGGCCGGTCGGCGTTCGGCAGGAAAGCACGGCCGTCCGACGCTGTCGCGACCCACGTCAGCGCCATCACGAACCGCACGTCTTCCTCGTTCATCCCAAAGTTGACGATCTGCGCCCCGCCCGCTCGAGTGATCCGTTCGACCAATTCCAGCAGCGTGATTTTCTCCGCATCAGCAATCTCCCGCAGATTCTTTCCAGCCCAATCCGGTCGCGGCGCGTGCCGGGCGATCCGAATGCGTTGGCCATCGTCCGACTTCTGCAAGTCATTCTCGATCGCCGACCGCAGCCGAACCGCCTGCTCGGGATCATCGAATCGCGCCACGAGCGATTTCTGTCCACCCGCCCGTGCCCACGTCGGAATCACCGTGGCTTCGAGCGACGTGCTGGAGGCGACGTACGGATACTGATCGGCGGTCACGCGCTCGCCAGCTTTTCGAGCCGCTTCGATTGCGTCCGCCGCCCGTTTGACCAGTCCCCACGCATCCTGTCCGCTCGACTTGAAGTGCGAAATGTGAACCGGCGTCCCGGCCTCGCGACCGATCCGCAGAGCTTCGTCCACCGCCGTCAACAGCCGCACCCCCTCGGAACGAATGTGGCTGGCGTACAGGCCTCGCGTCTCCGCCACCACCTTCGCGATCTCGATCAACTCGGCCGTGTCGGCGTACGAACTGGGAACGTAGATCAGCCCTGTGGACATCCCCCACGCTCCGTCATGCATGGCCTGGCGGGCGAGGGTTTTCATTTTGTCGAGCTCCTCCGCAGTCGCGGGACGCTGGGCGTCGCCGATGACTTCGCGTCTCAGCGAACCCTGCGGCAGCAGGTGAGCCACATTCGTTCCGGCTCCGGCGGCGTCAATCTTGTCGTAGAACTCGGTGACTTTGATCGGCCCCGAACCGCAGTTGCCGGTGACGACCGTTGTGCAGCCCTGTGTTAGAAAATTGACGTTGGCCCGTGTCAGCCGATCGACCACCTGCGTATCGCTGTGGTTGTGCAGATCGATAAACCCCGGAGCCACGACCAGACCGCGACAGTCGATTTCACGCCCGGCCGATTTCACCGCGAACTGTCCCACCGCAACGATCCGGCCACGCTTGATCGCCACGTCACCAACCACGCTGGCTTTTCCGGTGCCGTCATGAATCGTGCCACCTTTCAGCACGATGTCGGCCTGGATGCCGTCAGCGGCGACTGCGGAGAATGAAGGACGAATCGTAATTAAGACAACGATCACGATACGGAGGAAACAGCCAGCGAAGGATGATCTCATGCGAGTGAACTCCAAGAACAACCTACTCCCCTCTACCCTTTTGGGGAGAGGGGCTGGGGGTGAGGGGCGCTTCAATTCCGTTTCGTCGTCCATGAATTCGGTGAAACGGCATTCGGTCGCCACACCCTAACCGTCTCATCCACGAGGGAGAGGTGACATGTCGAGACCAAACAACAACTGCGACAGCCACGCTGTCGGCAAGTCCGGTTGCAGAATGCGTTCCGATCGGCCGAGATTCCGCAGTACGTTCTCAGCGGCAAGATACCCACTGCGCACGGCCCCTTCCATCGTGGCGGGCCAGCCGGTTTGAGTCCAATCGCCGGCGAACTGCACGTTCGGCACGAATGATTGTTGCGGCGGACGCCGTTCGTCCGCGCCGGGGAGCGGTGAGAACACCGCCTTGTGCTCGGTGACGACTCGGCCACGAATCAGTTTCGCAGCCGCCGCGTCCGGCCACGCCAATCGCAGTTCGCCGACGACTTGCTCGATAATCTGATCGTTCGTCATCGGCGCGAGGCCACGCGACGCACTGACGACCACCTGGTAGTAGTGTTGCTGCTCGTCGCGGCGTCCCTGAATTGCATCTCGATTGAATACCCACTGCGACAGCCCGCCGATCAACGCGGCATGCGGCAGCGGCATCAACGGCTTGTCGAACCAGAGGTGTACGCTCGCGATCGGAGCCGCTTCGAGGTGCTCAACCGCTTGCAACCGGGGGTGTGATCGGAGTTCATCCGAAAACAGCCCGCCGACGAGGTGCCACGGCACCGCGAGGATCACCTGCTCAGCGGAAACCCGTTCGCCGGAGCGCAACTCGACTCCGCGAGCAGTCTCGCCGTCGACGAGCAGCCGGCTGACACCTTCTGGAATTCGGAGCGAGACGCCATGCTCTGCCAGCCATTTGACTAGCCGCGAACCATAGATTTCTGAAAGCGGTGCCGTTGGGATTCGCACCTGCCAGCCATCGCGGTTGGCGAGAAATCCATCGACAAACACCTTACGAGCTTGCCAGACGTCAATCCGGTCGAGCGATTCGCTCAGCGCACTCACCAGCACGACATGCCAGAATTTCTCGATGGCGGTGGGTGTCTGGCGATGAGCGATCAGCCACAAGTCGAACGACTGACCGCGTACCGCTTCTCGCTTCGCCCGCGCCAACGCTCGCAGTCCAAGGGCCAGCGACAACTTGTCACGCCACGACAAATGCTTGAGCGTCAGCAGCGAAGGGAACAGGTGCAGCGGCGCGGGGAGGGGTGCCGCGGCCAGTTGGCTCCGCCGACCGCCCGGCCCAACGAACCACAATCGTGGTTCGGTGCGGAACAAGTCGTCAATATCCACGAGTTGGCAAAAGTGTCGAAAGTTGGTGCAACATCCCATCGCGACGTGTTGACAGTTGTCGATCGTCTCACCTGAAGCCTGATCGACGAACGAACTGGCTCGCCCCCCCCAGCGCGGTCGCGACTCGAACAGTGTCACGCTGACACCACGCACCGCCAGCGCCGCCGCCGCCGCCAGCCCGGCTAATCCGCCTCCCGCGATGATGACTTGCGATTGATTGGCCACGTGCGACTGTCCGGAAGAACGAAATGACTTCCGTACTACGATACGAGGA
>JACRIH010000259.1 GCA_016235885.1 Planctomycetales bacterium
CGCTCGTTCCGCGACCGACCCGGCTGGAAATGTTCGCCCGTCCGCCGAGCAATTCCGCGCGTTCGGTGATGGTTTCGAGACCCAGCCCGCTGTGTCGCGGAGTTCGCTCGTGGACTGAGAAGCCACGGCCGTCGTCGCGGATTTGCAGCAGCAGTCGCGAGCCTTCCGTGACCAGACGCACGTCCACCTGCTTTGCGTCCGCATGCGTCACCACGTTTTTGAGGGCTTCCTGAAAGATGCGGAACAGGTGGTCCTTGACGATCTCGGGAATCGACGGCAGCGGGTGCGTGTCCACGTGGACGGTCAAGCCAGCCCGCTGTGCCACACGTTCCGCGTGTTGACGAATCGCCGCGTCGAGACCCATGTGTTCGAGCGCGGCGGGACGCAGCGCCTGAGCCACCTCGCGGAGTTCCTCGATGGCCCGCGAGGTTTCATTCACCAGATCGTGGAGCGGCTGCGGCGAGGCATCCGTCCCCTGCGTCAGCGACGCCTCCGCCATCTGCAAGCCCAATTTCACGGCCAGCAACGATTGGCCCACGCCGTCGTGAATGTCCCGCGCCACTCGCTTCCGCTCCTCCTCCTGAGCCGTCAGCAAGGCGGATGTCGATTGTCGCAATCGCCATCGCAAATGCCGATAGTGCATGACCAGCGCCAGTCCACCGCACAACGAAAAGGTCACCACACCGTAGTATCCAACTCCCACGTCCAGCCACCAGCTTGCGGTCGAGACGGTGACGAACTCATAGAGGTGCAATGCCGCCGCAGTCGAAATCCCCACTGCGATGGGAACCGCACCAGGCTTGCCAGCGATGACGGCGAGCAGGCACCAAACCACGCACAGTGGACACAATGCGAAGACGTACAGCAGATACAACGGCCACGTCCGCAGGAGGAGTTCGGGTGTCCCCAGCAGCACATCGACGATGAGCAGCACAGCCGCGGACAAGATCACTCGCCAATACCATCGGGGCATCGCCCGTTCGCAAACTTGCAAAACGAACACCAGCCCGACCAACGGTAGAACGACCGCAATGAGCGAGTTCAACCGCTCGGCGAAGTGTCCCTTCCAGCCAGCATCAAACAGCAGCCGGCTTTCGGACAGGATGGCGAGAAAATACAGGATCAGACCCAGAGCCAGCGTCAAACCCCGGCGATCACCCAGACCACTGATCACCGGCAGCAACGCGAAGACTCCCCCCGCTCCAAGAAAAATCAGCAGCGCGGTTTCGGCGCGCATGCCGCGTGTCTCCCGTGGCTGAATCATCGCACTCAGCCGCGTGAATTCGCCCAGCCGCAGCGGTCCCTCGGAAATGCCTCCCTCGAAATACGCCCGCTGGACATGCATGGCGAGCAGGTTGTCCGAATTGGATTTCAACAATTCCGGAGGGACTCGATACAGACGCAGGCGGCGCGGCGGCACGACCCACCGCCAGCCGAATGTTCCCGAACCACCCACGCGCACGCCGTTCAAGAACACCTCGTCGATGTCGCTGATCATTCCCAACAGCAACGCGGGATCATGCAACTGCGACACGTCAGGCGCGGAAAACCGGTGACGATACCAGCCGTGAACGGTCGTCGTCGGCAAGCTCATGTCGTCCCAAGTTTGCGGTACAGGGACGCGGCTCCACGCACTGTCATCGATCTCCGGCCGCGACCAAACGGGTGCATCCCCCACGCGGAACCGCCATTCTCCGCTCAGGTCCACGTCTCCGCCGCCGACAGGCTCCGCACCACTGGCGGCGCCCACGACCAATGCAACCATCAACAACGCGCAAAGCGGGTTACCAAGTGAGTCTGCGCAGGAGTCGCAGGAATTTACATCGGAATTTGAAAACAAGTTGAACGTTCGCCGGTGGCCGAACATGACATGTGGGCCTGAATTCCATTGGTCAATCAGCACGGAGATGCGCGGGAGTGTAACAGCGGCGTCTCGTGATCGAAACGGCCGGCTTTGAGCGTGACCGTATCGCGAGAGAACTGACGAAGCACAGGCTCACGGCACGGACAATTCGCAAAGTCACCCTGTCGTCGCGGCTCGACAGGGTGACACGCGACTCCATCAGGCTACGGCATCGAACGAACGAGTTCATGCCAGCGGGCAAAGACCGCGTCAGTGGCCAGCGCATCGTCCGGGTCGAGTTGTGCCCGGAGTTGACTTGGTTCGGCGGTCGGGGTCCGGATGACCGACGCGTCGCGTCTGGTTCGCGAACTCCGGGACGATGTCGTCGTCGGCAAAGACCGATCCGTCGTGGATATCAGGTCGCCGGTGCGGATGAACGATGCCGTTGACGTGGCGAACTGCGATGCCAGTCGGTCAAGTGATCCGTCGTCGTCGATCATCGACAAGCCGCTGGTCGCAGCCGACAGTGACAGGGAGGTCTCTGCCGTGGACGAGCGCACGCTCGCGCTACGGGCGGGTTGTTGTGCGCCGCCAGCGTTGGGAGAGAGTTCGCGGACGAAACCGCGGGAGATTTCCTGACGCCATCCCGTCTGTACCCCTTCAATATGTGGCCGACCGGGAGATTTCGTCATTTCAAAGGCCGCGTTCGTGGTGTAAACGTGGTCCCCCTGTTGCTGCTGGACGGTTCCCGTGGCTGGTGTGCCGGGGGGGCCGGTGCGGGTGTCCTTGGCGAACAGATCGGTGCGATAGATCTGGGACATTTCAATCGTGCCGGGTTGCGCGGTGGTGTAGATGTACCCCGTGATTCCCGATCCGTTGTTGACTCCCAATTCGCGAAAGTACGACCCGTCTCGCTCTGCCTGATGCGCCGCCGGGGCAAAACTTTCGAGGGTGGTCGCTTCGTTCAAATCCGTCGTCAGGTAACGGTAGCCCATGTCCGTTTGAATTCCCGCGGAGGGTGAATCGAACGCGATGCCGAAGTACATCCGATACAGTGGAGCCGTCGTCACGCCGGGGATGGGACTCATCAAAATCGTGAAACCGGAAAAATCCGCGGTGGAACGGTCCTGGTAACTGAACGCGCTGATCAGCGCGTTGAATTCCTGTTCGAGGGTGTAGGTATTGAGTTCTGCCGCCACATTGAACGACCGGAACAACCGCGTTTCGAAGTACGTGCCCGCCGTTTCGGTGGCGGTGCTGAACGCGGTCGAACCGCCGCTGGTGGTGGTGTCGGATCGGGTGCCGGCGGTGCCCGTGGTTTGATCCCACGCGCGAAACGTGATGCCGGTGTCGAGCTTTGTTTCCAGCGGCAGGAAACCTTGTGCCGGAGTGGCAGGAGAGCCACCGCTCGTCTGTGTGTTATGACGCGGCAACAGCGTGGTCACGAATCGCAGGCGTGCATTGGCATCCGCCGGGAGCAGCAGCGCACTGGAATCGGACAGCGCTCCGGCCGTTTCCACGTTGATCCAATCGGAAGCTTGCGGGTTGGGGACCAGCGTGAATTCCCATGTACCAAACGTTCCGTCGATCTTGTTGATCCCGGTCAGCGCGATCCCCTCGGTCGCGGCGGCATCGGGATCGGTGACCGGATTTCCTCCGGCTCCACGAGCCAGCAGGTCGGTGACCAAAATCCCGTTCGACATTTCCGCTGGCAACCGCGTTCCGGCCGGCGCGAGCACGTACGGGGTCCCCGTGTTGTCCAGCACCGGGGCATCGTTCACCGGTGTGATCGAGACGTTGACCGTGGCCGTATCCGTGCAGGTCTCAAAGTCAGTGATCGTGTAGGTAAACGAATCGCTGCCATTGGCATTGCCATTGGGAGTGTAGGTCACACTCGTGCCGTTGAACGCGACGCCCCCCTTTGCCCCCTGCGTCACACCGGTGATGGTCAGCCCGGTGCCGAAATCGTTCGACCGTGAGTCGAAGGAAAACGCCGTTTCTTCCAGCGTCGCGGGTGGAGAATCGTTGATGGCATCCACTTGGGCCTGGGCGTTGATCGTGTCGCAACCCGTCCCACCGACCAGTTGATTGGAGCCCACCGTGTCGTTGATCGTATCGTCGCCGGCTTCGCCGAGCAGCGTGTCGTTTCCAATTGAGTCGGTGAGCACGTCGCCACCGCCACCGCCGGTCAGCGAATTGTTGGCCGGCGAGCCGGTCAATGTGTCTCCGACGCTGCCGCCGATGACATTCTGGATGTTGCGGACGCCCGTCGTGCCCGTGGCCGTACCCGAGTAGCCCTGGAGCAGCACCTGTCCGCGAATCTCTCCGGTTCCGAAAGCGGTGGTGTGAATGTTGAAGTACGTCAGTCCGTTCAACAGGTTGTCCTGTTGGACCGCGGATAGCGGGATGTTGTTCACTGCGTAACGGATCCCGCCCGTCACGTCGGTAAAGCTGCCCAGTGCGAGCAGGTCGATGATGACCGACCCATTCACCCCCGGCGCAGCCTGATGCAGATGGAACCCGTTGATGTTCGTACGGACGATTCCCTGCACGAAGAGGTCGAGGTTGAAGGTTTGAGCGGACAGGTTGTACGTCACAGAAGCCGTGCCCGTCGCGGCGCTGCCCGTGGGTCCGACTTCCTGCGCACCGTTCAACGTCGCCGTCAGGTCGGCCCCCGTACCGAGATTCGCGGAGACTGCCGAATTGTACGCCGAGTAGTCGAGCGTGTTCGTACCACTGCCACCGTCAATCGTCCCCGCACCGCCAGCGAGTTGTGCTCCGTTCGAGAACGCAAACGTATCGTTGCCGCTGCTGCCCACGAGGTTCTCGACATCGTTCCCCGCATACGTCAGCGAATTTCCAGCGCCGTCGGTCACGGTGATACTGCCCAGCGCCCAGTTTAGATTCGCCGAGGCCGCCGCGAAACTGACGGTGTCGCTGCCGCTCGCGGCGGCTTCGACGAGCGTGTCCACGCCCCAGCCGTTCGAGAACAGGTACGTGTCGTTGTTCGCACCGCCATCGAGCGAATCGTTTCCGCCGTTGCCCGTGATCGCATCGCTGCCCGCGCCGCCGATCAATGTTTCCGCCCGGCTGCCGCCGGTCAGCGTATCGTTACCGCCGCGGCCGTCGATCGTGATCGACGCGGCGAAACCGGTATCCAGCGAAACGATCGTGATGGCATCGTTGTCATCGTTGTCACCGTTGATGATCAGCGCGGTCGTCGGCATGGTGAACGTCATGTCTTCCGCACTGCCGGGAGCGTCGAGGAAGAGCAGCCCGTCACCCGCCACGCCGCCGTCGGTGATCTGCGTGATCAGTGTCTCGCCAGCCGTGCCGTTGGCGTCGTCGATTGTGATCGTCATCGTCCCCACCGTCGGCACGATGGTCACCGGTTCCAGACCGGTAAAGTTGATCGTCGAGCCGTTGAGGGTCAGAGTTCCGGCACCGCCGGGGGCGGTGTTGTAGGTGACCGTCGAAAAGCCGGCACCGCCGGAAATCGTGAGCGAATCTCCAGATGCCGTCGTCTGCCCGCCGGCCGCAAACGTGATCCCACCCGCCGGGATCGGATTGCCGTTGCTGAAATCGATTGTCAGCAGGTCGTCTCCCAATCCCCCGTTGATGATCACGCCGAACGTCCCGCCGAACGGGGTGGTCGCGACAATGGTTGGACCAATGTTGTTGATGATCTCGATCTGGCCGGACGTGTTGTTCAGCCGGATCGTGAAGTCGCTGCCGGCGTCGAAAAGGTTGACAGTCAGCGGTGAAATCTCGAACGCACCGATGTCCGTGCCGTCGCTGCCCGCCGCGTTGACCACACCGGTGTGGTCGGTCGTGCGTGCCGATCCTGAGCCACGCTGATCGGTAAGCCCACCCGTGGGATTGCTGCCGGCATCGATGGCCGGGCTGGCCGCAGCCAGCGCGTGGGTCTGTGTCGGGCCCCCATTGTCGGAAAGCGTCGTGTTGAGAATCGTGGCAATCGCGATGGTCCCCGTGCCCGCGTTGCCGACGATGTTGCCGCTGGTGCCATTCACAATCCCGCCCGCCGTCCCCGCGTCGCCGATCAGATTCCGACTGGCGGTGTTGATCGTCCCCCCGACAATGTCGCTGGCGGTGCCGACGAAGACCCGGCCGTTTCCAGCGACGATCGTGCTCGTCAGCGTTTCGGTCCCGAGCGCGAAAATGCCGCCGCCATCGCCAAACGTATCGCCGTTGAAATCAGCGATGTTGCCGGTGACCGTGCTGTTTTGAATCGTGAGCACGGCGCTGGCCCCGTTGAAGATCCCGCCGCCATCCACGCCCGACTGGTTGCCGGAGATGGTGCTGTTGGTAATCGTCACGGTGCCCGTATTGGCCAGCCCCGCGCCATGCCCATCGTAGGCCGTGTTGCCGGTGAGCGTGCTGTCCACAATCGTCAGAGTCCCGCTGTTGAAGACGCCCCCGCCCGCAGCCGTCATGAGCGCTCCGGAGGCACTGGTGCGAATCAAGCTGGTGGCAATCGAGAGCGTGCCGGCGTTACGGACACCGCCTCCGGTGCCACCCACACCCGCGTTGCCATTTTGAATCGTCATGCGGTAGAGCGTCGCGACGGCGGAAGCGGTGACGTCGATCACCCGTCCCGTCCCATTGCCATCCAGAAACGTCGAGCCGGCTCCCGAACCTTGCACATACGTGCCGGCACCGGTGATCGTCAGGTTTTCAAGGAACGTGCCGTTGGAGACCGTGATCTGCGTGAGCCCCGACCAGTCGTTCGATTCGACGCGCGTGATCGCGGATTGAATCGTCGAGAAGGCGGTGGCTCCAAAGATCAGCCCCGGCACGTCGCTGGTCGCCCCGCCACCCTGCCAGGTGACGGTGTCGCCGTTGTCCAACATCCCGATCGTCCCTTGGTCTGTGGTCACGAAAAAGTCGCCCGCCATGCCACCGGAAATGACCGGTGATGCAACATTGTCCACGTAAATCTCGGCCGGAATGCCCGTCATCGTGAACGAACCGCCCCCCGCGATAAACGACAAGCCGGTCACGAAGCCGACTGGATTGGCCGGATCGACGGCCGCCGCCGTTTCGATCCCCAGGATGCGGAACTTCGGCAACCCGGCTGGAACAGCCGCGATCACATTGGAGAGCGCATCGACAAAGCCGATCGAGAAATCGTACTCAATCCCCGCCGCCAGCGTCGCCGCGACGGCTGTCTGGTAACCCCCCAAACCGTCGTCCAGATGCAGTGTGTATCGGTTGTCTCCCTGAGCCAGAATCGGCAATTGCACCGACTTGAAATTCTGTCCGGTGGACACATAGTCGTAGCCCGTCGCGATGGCCGGATCGCGAAACCTGAAAGCGGGTTCAATGACGTTGAACGTGAAGACTCGGTTTTCCACGTTGTTGTTGGGCAGGTCAGCGACAGCGATGCTCAGCCCATAGTCTTCGACCTCACCATCGGGCCTTCGTCCGACCGGATTGGAAACCGGTCCGTCCACCGCCGATGTGATGCGAAACCTGGAAACCGTGGTCCCTTCGCTGAGTCCGGCAGGAACCATGAAATTCAGATTGTTGATGCCCGCCGTGACCGGAAAGTCGGAGCTAAACGGCACGGTATTCGGATCTCCGTCTCGCCGAAAACCAATCCGTTCGCCGTCGTCGAGAAAGTCGCCGTCGGAATTGAAGTCGAACCAGGCGTTCAACACACCGGCAGCCGAAGCGGTCACAGTCACCTGCGACAGGAAGCCCGAAACAAGCCTCCTGAATTCCACGCCATCGTCATCGTCGATGTTGGTGGCGTCGTCGAGCGTTGCGCCGGCGCTCGGTTGATTGAAGGATTCCGCATCACTCCGGATTCCCAGGCGCGGTCCCTTCCGGATGTGGCTCGCCTCCCCATAACTGCTCGGCGCATCGCCAAAATCGTACGACTCGATCTCGACGCGATAGTCCTCGACTTCGCCATCGATGGAGCCTCCTTCGGGCAACGGAAATGAGACGAGTTGAGAAGTGAACCGGAATCGAGCGTACGTGTCGGAAGACAGCTCAAACCCCACGATGGGCACGGCGATGAACAGGTCGTTGACACCCGCCGTCAGCGCCTGATTGAAGATCACCTGATCATTCGTATGCCAGATACCATCACCGGCCAGATCGAGCCACGCATTGAGAAAGCCCGGCTGCGATGCGGTCACGCGCACGTTCGCACCCTGTCCGGCCGTTTCACCGGCGATCAGCGGCCGCAGGAACACGACGCCGTCCTCGTCAGCTCCGTCTCCATCGGCCGCCGTGGTGGGAGCTCCGGTCGATTCAGCATCGACGCCCGTACCCAAATGCAACCCGGCCACAATGGTATGGAACGCTGCCTCGGGACCGGCGGTCGGGTACGGTCGCGGCGCGTCGCCGAAATCGCGAGCCGACGCCAGGACAGTCACAACATAATCTTCGACCTCGCCATCGGGCGCGAAGCCGTCGTACGACAGACCGGTCACGCTGCTGAGACGGAACCGCGCGTAGGTCGTCGCCAACCCGAGTGCGCCAGCGGGGACGGTAAATACAACCGCATTCGGTCCAGTGCCGACAACCTGGTCGGTGATGACTTGTTCACCAATGTCGCTCCAATCTCCATCGCCGTTGAAGTCGATCCAGCCATTCAACCGTCCCGCACCGGAAGCGATGACACTCACCGAGGCCGGTAGACCTGCGGTCAGAGCGGACGTGAAGGTCACGCCGTCCTCGTCGTCGGGCGCGGGAGACGCCGGGTTCGTGTCATCGCCGTCGGCATTGATCGTGGGGTTGCCGTTTGTTTCGGAATCAACAGTCGCACCGAGCCTCAATCCGGTGCCGCCAGCCAACACGGCATGCCGCGCGCCATTGCGACTCTCCGTGGTGGGGTAACCGCCGAGGGAACTCGGCTCGACAGTGCGTGTCTCGGGCGCGTCGCCAAAATCAAAGAGGGGCAGCGGCGTGTATTCGACGGAAGTAATTGTTGCGATCGTCTGACCGACAGCGTTCAGTAAGGGAATCGGCCCGTTGATGAGCCCGAAGGTATCGCCCGGTGCGGCGGGTTTGAAGCCGATGATCGAACGCAGTCGCACGGGAATTTCGTTGTGCAACTGCAGTGGCGCTCCGGGTTGCTGCACATCGACGACGATGTAGAGGTCGGCGACGCTTTCGGCCGTGCCCGTCCCGAACGGCGGCAAGTCCAATCGACCGTTTGTCGTGTCGGGTTCGGGCGTCGCGTCAGTCGTCTCCTCGATCTGACCCTGCGATGGAATCGTCGTCGATTGCTGGACGTTGAAGATTTCGTTGTTGGCGGTCGTGCCGGACCTCAAGAACGATGTGTTGGTCAGGAACGTCACGACGTCATCGAGATTGTCGGCGTCGCTGTCGTTGGCGTCCCCTTCATTGGGCCCGTCAAAGCGAGTCAAAAACGTCAGCCGTCCCGACAGACTGGCCGAGATCGGTCCTTGTCCGTCGTCGACGACGTCATAGACGATTTGAAAGACCGCCTCCATGTCCGTGTCATCTTCGAGGAATGGCAGCGGCGTGGAACTCGATTCCGTGGCGCCGATGTCCACATTGGCGCCGACGATCCGCTGAAAGTCCCGCTGGTCGGCCGGAGGCAAAATCGCCGGTACCAGGCCGAACCCGTCCGGGTTGGGCGGGACCAACGAGTTCTTCCCGAAGTCGATCAACGGACTGCCGGCTTGTGGAAGATGTGTCCGAGTCAGCAGGCCGTTGGGACCGCTCGGAAGATTGAAAGCCAGCGCGCCGAGCAAGGCGTTCCCCGGAGATCCCGTAGTGCCAACCTGATCGGATGGATCCGTAAACCCCGTCGCGCCTGCATCGACCACTCCGACAAAGTTGCCTCCCTGGCTGAGGAACGTGCCGTCCACATCGGGCCTTGCTGGTACGACTCCACCGAAGACAACGTTTTGCGCGATCACGGAGTTACCGATGCTGATCGAACCCCCGATGGAAGTCGTGATTCCTCCTCCCTGTCCTACCCCCCCCGCACCGGAATTTGCAGTGTTGAGCGTGAATGTTGAACTGATCGCGTTGATCGTCGCGCCGGCGTGATACAGACCGCCGCCGAAGGCAGTTCCATTGACGGGACTTCCCACACCACCAATGGCAGAATTGGTTGAAAACGTGGAATTGCTGATATCGATCGAGTTGTTGGCACCGTTGTAAAGGCCCCCTCCGAAACCTTGGCCGCCGACGGTACTGCTCGCACCGCCCAACGCCACGTTCTCGGCGAATGTGGTGCTGCGAATCGTGCTGGTGGGTGTCGTGAACTGGTCCTGCCTGACGTAGAGACCGCCGCCGTGTCCATGACCAGGGAAACTGCCCGACCCTCCCTCCGCCCGATTCCCCGACAACTCGTCGCGCACCAATTCCAAGGTGACCCCTGAACTCCAAATCGCGCCCCCTTCGGCAAGTCCGCCAGCGCCTGATACTGGGCTGGCCGTACCGCCGCGAGCCAGGTTGCCGGTCAACGTCGAATTCCGAATCTCAGCCTCCAACAACGTCCTGCCCATCAGGAAGATCGCGCCACCAAATGCACTGCTGCCCAAGCCACCGAGCGCGGAGTTTGTCCCGAAATTGCTGCCGTCAATGATTACCCTGTCATTGTCAGCATAGATAGCACCACCCTGGGCACCACTCACGCCCGCCCCCTCTGCGCGGTTGTTCGTGAACGACGAGTCATTGAGGATGAGCGTTTGGACGCCGCCAGGACCAGATTCGAATCCCCCAACAGTGTAAATCGCGCCTCCCTGGCCGGCTCCCGACCCAAACGGGCTGTTTCCTTGAATACCTCCGCCGACGGCAACATTGAGATTGAAAACTGCATCCCAAATCTCAACATGCCCCGCTCGATTGTAGATGGCTCCACCTTCTCCATCGCCACTGAAACCCAACTCCCCCGCGATGTGTCCGCCGAGGGCTCGATTGTTCTGAAACTCGCTTTTCAGAATCGGGCTGGCCTCGAAAACTGCAACGAATCCGCCGTCGTTGAAAATCGCCCCCCCCTGGCCATCGCCGCCGAATCCATTGGAGTTTCCACCGCGGGCCTCGTTGTTGGTGAATGTCGTGCCGATCACCGTGAGGCCGCTGCCGCTGCCAGCCCCGAACAGCCCGCCGCCGAACCCAAAGAATACGCCCCCACCCTGTCCGTCTCCTCCTTCAAGGTTTCCGGGGAGCCCCACGGCTTGGTTATTTTCGATCCGACTGGAGTCGATTGTGAGTCTCGCAAAATCACTGAGGATGCCGCCCCCCTGCGCCGCGGTTCCCCCTCGAATTGTCACGCCGGAGATGGTCACATTGATCGGCGACTGCGTGTCCCGGTGTCCCAAGATGTGAAACACCCGATCGCCCAGCCCACTCGTCACGTCCACCACCGGTCCCGCATCAATGATCGTGAGCGATGACCCGTTACCGGTGATCGTGAGATCGTCGGTGATATCAAAATCGCCGGTCAACCCGGCATCCTCAGCCGCTCCAACTGGCATCGTCCGGATCGATGGCCGGATCGGCGTGCCATTCAGGCTCGATGCAAACTGAATCGTGTCGGCGCCCGCGGTCTGGTTCGCCGCGATGATCGCCTCACGCAAAGATACAACGCCATCGTTGGCGTCAATCAGGTCCGCTGCCGTGTTAACCGTGAACACCGCCAGCAGCGTCCGGTCTTCCAACCGCTCGACGACACGCGCCACCTGAGACAACTCGCCGCCGGATTTCGCTTGGCGTCGCTTGGACAACGTCCGACTCCGACCCAACGTCAACGCGCGCAGCCAAGAATTCAGAAGCATGATCCATCTCCGAGGGTGTCAGTCAATGCGGGAACGAATGAACGTGCTGTCGTCCTGACATCGGCCGCGACGAACTCCGCGTCGCGAACGATCACTCACCAACCAACACCAGACGGCCGGTGCCCATCGACGGATGTAGATTTCACACCACATCGGACCGACTGGACTGAGAGTCGCAAAGTCGAGAAATGGCTTTCACCGAAAGTCCCCATTGTGAGCACCCAATGAAGTACGATCCGGTTGAATTGTGCCGTCGAAGATTGCCTGTTTGCAAGTCTGCCAAAAGCATTCGTCACGCTACGGTGTCCAGCCGACGAGTTCCTGCCAACGGGCAAAGACTGCGTCTGTGGCCCGCGCGTGATTGGAGGTGGGTTGCGACTGGAGGTGAATCGGTTCGACGGTCGAGGTCTGGATGACGGATGCATCGCGTCTCGTTCGCGAACTCCGGGACAATGTCGTCGCCGGCAAAGCCAGATCGGTCGTGGGCATCAAGCCGCCGGTGCGGATGAACGATGCCGTTGACGTGGCGATCTGCGCTGCCAGCTCGTCACGCGACAATTCGGCGTTGTTCATCGACATGCCAGGGCTGACCGTCGGCAAGCGCCGAGACGTCTCCGCCGGAAATGCCCGCACGCTCGCGCTGCGGGCGGGTTGTTGTCCACCGCCGGCATTGGGGGACAGTTCGCGCACGAAACCGCGGGAGATTTCCTGACGCCAGCCGGTCCGCACTCCGTCGATATGCGACTGTCCGGGGGACTGCGTCATTTCGAACGCCGAGTTCGTGGTGTACACGTGGTCTCCCTGTTGCTGCTGGACGGTGCCTGTCGCCGGAGTGCCGGGGGGGCCGGTGCGGGTGTCCTTGCTGAACAGGTCGGTCCGATAGATCTGCGAAATCTCCAATGTGCCCGGTTGCGCGGTGGTGTCGATGTAGGCGATGATCCCCGTGCCGTTGTTCACGCCCGCCTCGCGGAAGTAGGTTCCGTCGCGCTCGGCGCGATGCGCTTCCGGTCCGAGGCTTTCGAGAAACATCGCTTCGTTCACATCCGTCGTCAGGTAGCGGTAGCCCATGTCCGTCTGAATTCCCGCGGATGGAGAATCGAAGGCGATGCCGAAGTACATCCGGTACAGCGGCACCGTCGGCACGCCGGGGATCGGGCTCATCAACACCGTGAACCCCGAGAACGACGCCGTCGAGCGGTCTTGGTAGCCGAAGAGGCTGACCAATGCGTTGAACTCCTGCTCCAGTGTGTACGTGTTCAACTGCGCGGCCGCGTTGAACGAGCGGAACAACCGCGTCTCAAAGTACGTGCCGGCCGTTTCGGTCGCCGTGCTGAACGCGGTCGTACCGCCGTTGGTCGTCGTGTCGGCTCGGCCGCCGGCGATACCCGTGGTTTGATCCCACGCGCGGAACGTGATGCCGGCATCGAGCTTCGTTTCCGTCGGCAGAAAGCCCTCCGCCGGAGTTGCAGGAGAGCCGTCGGTCTTCTGTGAGTTATGCCGGGGCAGCAGCGTGGTCACGAAGCGCAGGCGGGTGTTGGCATCCGCCGGGAGCAACAGCGAACTGGTGTTGGAAATCGCACCGGCCACATCCGCGTCGATCCAGTCAGTCTCGATCGGACTGGCAACAAACGTGTACTGCCACTTGCCGAGCGTCTTGTCGATCGCCGTGAGAGCAATCCCCTCGAGCGCTCCCACATCGACATCCGTGATCGGATCTCCCTCCGCACCGCGCGCCACCAGGTCCGTGATCAAAATCCCAGTTTGCATCTCCGCCGCCAAGCGATTCCCCGCAGGGGCAATCAGGTACGGCGTCCCCGAGTTGTTCAGCACTGGGGCAGTATTGAGTGGATTGAGGAACAGCACATAGACTGCTCCGCGAATCCCAGAATCAAAAAATGCCCCGATGGCCAGATCGGTCAGTCCGTCGCTGTTTAAGTCACCCAATGATGCAACGCTAAATCCGAAGCGAGCTTGGTCCTCAAGCAGGGGCCCCCCACCCGTTCCATTGGCTATTTTCACCGTGTTGTTAACCGTGCCATTTGAGTTCATCGAGAGCAAAAAAACTGCGCCGCGCTCATTTCCTCCTGTATCGTCTCCCCACGCCCCAACGGCCAAATCGGTCATACCATCGCCATTCAGGTCACCTGGCGACATGACAGCACTGCCGAAGAAGTCGTAATTGTTGATCGCAGGTCCTCCCCCAATATCGCTAGCTATTTTTGCACTGCTCTTGACCGTGCCGTTCGAGTTCAGTCGCAGAACGTGTAATGCTCCGCGAGAAGGCCCACCGGTATCATCCCCTTGGGCACCAACCGCCACGTCCGTGACGCCGTCTCCGTCAATATCACCAATGTTCGCCACGGAAACTCCAAATTCGTCGTAGTCGCTGAGTGTCGGGCCACCACCCATGCCACTGCCAATTCTCACGCTGCTCTTGACCGAACCGTCAGAGTTCAAGAACAACACAAACACCGCTCCCCGGTTCGGGCCACCGGTGTCTTCATTCATCGCTCCAACTGCAAGGTCGATCACGCCGTCTCCGTCTACATCGCCTAGCGACGCCACGGAGCGGCCGAAAAGATCTCCGTTAGCAAGCTGCGGACCACCCACCGTTGCACTGGCAATCTTCGTGCTATTTCGAACTGTGCCGTTCACATTCATGAAGAGTATGTACACGGCCCCACGGTCAGTTCCTCCGGTATCATCGAGCAACGCTCCGACTGCGAGATCGACCACACCATCTCCGTCCAAGTCTCCCAAAGACGCCAGGGAAATGCCGAAATTGTCGAAGCTCGCGATAGTGGGTCCGCCTCCAATGTCGGCGCCGATCAACGTTGTCGTTTTGACTGTGCCATTTGCATTCATAAACAGCACATACACTGCCCCGAGATCATTGATACCAGCGCCTGGCGCTCCGACGGCCATATCAGGCACACCATCACCGTCAAGATCCCCCAACGACACAACGGAGAATCCGAATTCATCGCCTAACTGGAGCGACGGACCGCCGTTCGTACTGCTGGCAATCTTCTTCGTCTTCTCGCTTTCGGCGGTGCCGTCGCTGCGTTGGGTGATCGATGCGACGTAGTCTTCCACTTCGCCGTCACTCGCCGCTCCCGTGGAACTGGCCGCCGCAACGGTGCTCAACCGGAATCTCGCGTACGTCCTACCAATGAAGCCAACCGGAACTATTGGAAACGTCAACGTCACGATTCCCTTGTTCGTTCCGGTTGGCACCGCCACCGATGCACGTTCGGTCGCGTTGTCGAAGACGCCGTTGGCGTTGGTGTCGATCCAGCCGTACAGCGTGGCGGCCGCGCCGGTCGTGTTGGTGACGATCACATTCACCGTGGGTTGAGCTCCGACGGTCAGCACCAGATCAGCGGCGGGGTTGTTCAATCCGTCTTCGTCATCGGGCAGCGCTTGGTTCACGTCGTCACCATTGGCTGCGGCGTTCGGTAGAGCTTGTGGCTCCGCATCGACGCTGGCTCCCATGAACAACCCGGCCACGATCCTGTGGCTCGGACCGTTGTCGGTGGAGAGCGTGTTGTAGTTCCCGGCTCCAGTCCCCGCGCCGGTATCCGGTGCGTCGCCAAAGTCGGTGGGGGGAGGTGTGAAATCAATCGTCAGGTGAGGGCGATTCGCCACCGTGCCGTTTTCACGGGTGTCAAACCGCTTGGCTGTTTTCGCGGTCACCTCGTTCGTGTTCTTCAGCAGCCAGCCGAAATTGGTGGCGGGGATGTTCAGCCACGCCTGAGCATCGGCGGCCATCTGCGACGACCCCCACGAGTACGAACCAACGCCATTGACGGTCGTCGTCGCGCTCACGGTCGCGGAGAAATCGCCGCCGGCGGTCGTCCACGTTTGAGACGGAACAGCACCGAATGATCGAAACAGCCACGTCGCGTCACCGGTCGTCGCCGGGGCGCCTGCTCCTCCCGGTAAAGTTGAGCTTGGCCCGTCCGCATCAGACGTCCCTTCCCCCCAATCGGCGAGGAGCGAATGCACCTCCAGGCTCTGGTTGCCAGAACCGGGAGCCGATTGCGACAGATGCAGCGCCAGGGAAACACTGTTGATCGTGGAACCGGCGGGGATATTGCCAGCAATGTCGAACGACAGCACACCATGACGGCGGACAGAGTTAGCCGACGTCCCCACATAGGAATAGACCCCCGCGCCATCGCTGACATCCCCCTGAGCATCCTCAAACAGGGTGTTGTCTTTGGTTGGTTCCAGAGTCACGACGGACAACAGCACGCGGTTCTCCAACGATTCGATCTGCATCCACCGCGAGACGCTCCGGGGAAATGCCCGGCGGTTCCACACACGCCGCGTCCAACGTGGCCTGCCGAGCGATCTCCGGCAGTGTTCGAGCGCGCTTTGAATTCCAGTCAGCCAGCAGGAGGATTTCACAGCGGTACTCCAGACGTGGAACTCGAGCGTCTTCTCGTTGAGGCACGCGACATCACTTCAAATGCTCATACGGCATCCAATGCAGAAACCAAGCGTAGATGAGCCGTTTCGACAGCACAACTCAACGTGGGCCGGACCCCTTGGTCCGGCCGGACCAGGGGGTCCGGCCCACGTTACTCTATTCTCTATGACTTCGCCGTGGCGCGCAGCGCGTCGAGCGTCTGCTGCATGTCCGTCGGCAGCGGCGCTTCGAATTGCATGCGCTGCCCAGTCGCCGGATGATCGAACTCTAGCCGGAAGGCGTGGAGAGCCTGCCGCGCGATGAGTGTGTCAGCCGACGCGGCCGAGCTGTCCTCTCCACGCCGGCGCAGCTTCGCGACGTCTTCGTACTTCAATCTCGACTGGAGGTACGACCGTTCGAGCGACGGCCGGCCGCCGTACAAGTCGTCGGCCACGATCGGATGGCCCAGGTGCTTGAGGTGGATTCGCAGTTGGTGCGTGCGTCCGGTGTGCGGTCGCAGCCGCACGTACGTGAAATCGTAGAACCGTTCGAGCACTTCGAAATCCGTCACCGCGTGGCGCGAGTTGCCGTGCGGTTCGCAGACCATCATTTTCTCGCGCTGCTTCGGATTGACGCAGACGTGCGTTTCGATCGTGCCGCTGTCCCGCGCGATCACCCCCC
>JACRIH010000258.1 GCA_016235885.1 Planctomycetales bacterium
CCCCGCCGTAACCGCATCAACCCCCGCGTCATCAAACGGAAGATGTCCAAGTGGAACAAAAAGCGTCCTCATCATCGACGCCTCAAACCCTTGCTCAAACACTTTGAAGACTGCATCGTTATGGCTAATTGAACGGTATTGGGATTAGACCTGTGGATGGCGAGGATTTTGAGTTTGAAGAATTCCAAGTCCCGAAGGCCGTAGGCTTGGCGTTTCATGGTTTTGATTTTGTTGTTGGTGCCTTCGAGCGGCGCTGTGGAGATCGGATAGTCGTACCAAGCGAGGATTCCGGCGCGGTGGGCTTGGAGGGCTCGAGCGAACTGGTGCAGGTGGCCCGCGTGCGAATCTGCGGAAGAACGACGCACGCGAGCCGCGTACGCCACATATTCAACGGAAAGTTATTTCGTGCCCGTTCCCATTCCTTCAGGGTCGCTGATTTCCCGCAGCCCCGGCGCCTCCCCCAACTCCAGTGTTCGATCCGCCGCCGATAAAAGTGAACACATCGACACCGGTGATCGTCGTGAACGTCGGTGAAACGGCCAGTCGGACGTAGCGGCGGTCGGCGGAGACGACCGCGCTGGCTGTCAGGGTCACGCCATCTAAGAGAGTCTGGATGATCGGTTGGTATCCAACCGCTCCGCCACCTCCGACCACGGGTTGCACTCCAGTGACAAACGACTGAGTTCCCCCCTGTCCAATTCCCCCTTGTTGAGCCAGCACTCGCGGCGGATTTTTCGGGCGGATGCCGCTCAATTGTTGCAGCACCTGCATCCGCGTGTTGCCGGGGCGCGGGGTGGCGGACGTGGTGCGAGGCTTCTCGGCGATTGGCAACAGTTCCCTCCGTCGTCCCTGATTGAGCGTGATCTTGAACACCTTGTCGGCATCACCAATTTCGATCACACGAGAATGAACCGATTCGTGATCGGTTCCCTGGTAGCGGGTGAATTTTAATACAGCTCGCTTGCCAACGACATCTCCCCACGCGTGACGGATTCGAACGCGATACTCGCCTGCCATCGCGAGCGGGCAAACGTACAACTCGTAAGTGTTCTTCTGATCCGGACCGTGTCCATCGTGAACGAGCACTCCGCCGCCAGTAGTTCGCGGAGTGTCGAAGGAACAGCTCGTGCCGTTGGGTTCTTCGACGATCAAGTCGAGGTCCGCCGGTCCACTCCACGTCAATTCGATGGCCAAGTCGCGTTGGCGGGCCTGTTTCATCGCGGCGAGAAGCTGATCGGCCTCGGTGTTGCGTCCTGCTTTGCGAAGCTTGGCCTCCGCTTCCGCCACTGCGGCATCCGCCTGCTTCTGCAACGCGGCATAGTCCTTTGTCCACCCACGCTCCAGGATTCCCGCTGCCGCCCAGCGAACACCTTCGGCATCACCCAGCTCTTGGGCCAGCCTCAATCCCATCGCGTACGGTTCGGGAGCATTGGGATCGAGCATCGCCGATTGCCTGTAAAGTTGCAGCGCTCGCGACTTGAGACCGAAGCGCGCGAGATATGCCGCCGAGTACATCATGTTGGCGGGACTGACATTGGAGAAGTCGATGCCCGACAGCATCGCCCGTTCGACTTCGGCCTTCGGTCGGCCTTGAATCTCCAGCGTCAGCGCCAGCACCTCGTACATCCACGGCTGAGCTTGACCGTGCAACAGCGCCGCGTTGATCACCGCTTCGACGTGGTCGTGCTTCAGTTGCTTGCTCAGTTGAGCCACCAACTCGCCGACCGCTGGGCCGCTGGGCTTGTTTTTGCTGAAGTACTCGTCCCAGACTTCGCCCGGCGGACCATCGCGAGTCGGTTGCGGTATCTTGACAGTCGTTGCCCGCTTCGAGGGCGCGGACTTTTCACCACTGGCTTGGGGCAAAACGACCGCGGAGCCGCTCGACTTCGAGCCGCTCCGCGTTGAATTGGGGGGTTCAGGTTTTTGGGGAGCTGTCGGTGTCGTCGATTTTTGCTCCTCAACGGGTTTTACCCCTGGTTGTTCCGTTTTTTTTTCCGGTTGCGAACGGTGTCGTTGTTGAATTCGGCGGGAATCTCCGTCGGATCGACCACATTGAATCCACCACCGAACCCGCCACCACCACCACCCCCACCGAACCCGCCACCGCCCTGCTGACCACCACCGAAGCCGCCGCCTTGCTGACCGCCTTGTTGGCCGCCACCCAAAGCTCCGCCCGCCATCTGAGCAGTCGGCGTAACGACCAAGTCGCCGACGGGGTAGACCCGCGTCTGCAATTTATCAGTGGCATCCGTCCCCGTGGTAATCTTCAGCACTTCATCCTCAACGACGTAGGTGAGCTGCAACGGTTGGAGCAAGAGTTTCAGACCGCTCTTCAATGTGATCCCGTCGACACTCAACGTGATCGGCTGTTCGACTTGCACTCCCTCATCAGTCAACTTGGCCTCATCCAACCGGATGGGAATCTCGTGCTGTTCGGCCAACGATGCGATCGCGTCGCGGAGTGGGATTTCGACGAACTCCATTTTCGTCTGCTGATCCAACTCGCGAAGAATCCTCAGTTCTTTCTTCCCCTTCGGACTGTTCGGATCGAGTTTCAAATCCACAGACTTCCAAATGGCCCGACGTTCCGTGAGCGCCTGCCAGACTTCGGCCGGCGGATACAGAATCGGCGGTTCGTCGGGGAACGGGATGTGTGACAATTCCACCTGATGCAACACCGCCAAAAATTTGTCCGCACGCATCGCGCGCAATTTCTGGGCCTTGTCGAGCTGCCCCGCTGCTTCCGCGTTGAATACAGTCGCCGCAACAACACCGTTGTACGGGTCGAGTTCAACCGCCACGCTGCCAACCGACTCCGCCTCCTCGAACGCATCGGCCCGTCCCTGGAAGCCCTCGTCCATCAGTGCTCGAACGCGGTCGAGCAATTGCGCAATTTGCGTCTGACGCTGCATGACGGCGTCTTCGAGATGACGCTGCGAATTGAGTTGCGATTCACGCTCTGCGGCTCGCAACTTTCCTTCTTCAATGGAGGCTCTGCGATTCGTCACCTGCTCGTACTGCCGGCTGATTCTGCGGAGCAGCATGTTTCGCACATCCGTATCGACATCCGTCGAGGACTCGACGGTGATCCGAATCCGCTTCAAGTTCTGCAGGACGGTATCTGGCTCGGTCTCGGTGAGACGTCGAGCGTCGTCAATGGAGCGCTCAACTTCCAGATTCAACCGCTGCGCGAGTGCCTTCCGTCGTTCCTTGACGGCTTCGATGAGATCCTCAGATGACTGCGCCGTTCCGGCGGGCGTGTCATCCAGATCGTCCAGTTTCTTCTTCGGTTCGGTCACCTGCGTTTCGGTGTCGGCCGGCTGACCGGCTTCTTTCTGTTCTTCCTGAGCCACCGCCAGAGCAATCTTCGTCCGCGATCGCTCAGTCTCGTTCGTGCCCACCTGTTTCAGATAGGTGATGGGTTTGGACGACACTTTGCGTGCCTTCTGCGTCGCGTCCAGAATCACGCGAGCTTCGACATTTGTCGGGTCCAGTTTGCGAATGTTCCAAGCGATTTCTTCGGCCTCCTTGAGACGGCGCTGCTTCACGGCCAGCCGCCCCAGCGCCACCAATTCAAGAACTCGTTCCTCATAACTGCGACGCGCCAACTTGAGAAAGTCGGCTCCGGCGACGGCGACGGTCAGACCCTGATCGCGATCGGCGTCATCCCAAATCGCCGTCAGAAACGTGTTCGCCGTGTGTGATTCTCCCGGCTTGACGTCCCACTTGAACCGCACGGGCTTGCCGTTGAATGTGCCTTCCGCAACGACGTGCATCGGAGCAGCCACCGCATTCGTTCCCAGCCACACGGTGTCGCGGTCCACTCGCAGCGGCGGAATTGTCTTCGGGTACAGCGACGACACCTCGGGAGAAACTTGCAGCTTGCCGGGGTAGAACACCGGCGCTACCACGGCCGCAGCAAGTTCGCGACCGTTCTGAGCGGCGGTCTTCCGTTCGATTTGCGTTGGCGTTTTTCGTCGGCTGAGTTCGGCGTCGAGTTCCGGATTATCCACGAACAGCACGTCGGGATTGTGCATCATCAGCACGCCCCCCGTGTGCTCGGCCAAAATGCCCAGCAGGGACAAGTCGGTTCGCGGCCCAATGGCAAAACTGCTGACAGGAATCTTCCGGCGCACGAGGTCGGCGATTGTGACACGCATCTCCTCTGGCGGGATGAGCTGCGAAATGCTCATTCCATCCCCGATGTAGATCACCCCGCGAGCACTCGTCATTTCCGAAGAAAAACTCTCGATGGCGGCTTGCACCGCGTTCGCGAAATTCGTCGAGCCCAACGGAACCCGCTTGTGGAGCCGTTTCATCGCGGACAGGAACTCGTCCGACTTCGGTGTCACAAATTCTTCGGTCAACGGGACGGCTTCGACGTCCACCGCGAACAACTTCACCCGCTGCTCTGCGGGAAGAGCCTCGATCAGCGACTTGAGCACGTCGAGCGATTGCGTCCGGAAGTTGCCAGTCTGGCTGGCGGACGTGTCGAACAGAATCACGATGTCGTGTGGCTGAACCTCACGCGGCAGTTCCGATGCCGTCAGCGACAGGGCGAAGTAGTTCTCGCCACCGGGGACTCGATAGCACAACAGGCTGCCCGATGACTTGCCCGCCGCAGCCGGTTTCGCCGCAGCGCTCTCCACCGCCGTGGCTGCTCCGGCGAGCCACACCAGCAAACCCAAAGGAAGGATTACGCGACCGACCGATTGTGAACTGAGGCGCATCGACCGACTCCGTGGAACAGGAGGTGAAAGTGTTTGAACTGGACTCGCCGACACGAACGCTTCGATCGGAACTCAGAACGAACTGACGTGCGGACGCCGAGCACAGCGCAGGGTGACACGAATAGTTATAATTGAGTCTCGACTGACCGAGAAGCAAAATCTGCGTGAAATTTCCTCAGAGCTGCGTTCTGCGAACCCTTGGCCTGTGAACAAACGGCTCTGCACGATTCTACAACCTGTCGGCAGCCTGCGGAACGCGCGACCCACGACTATCGACAACCGCCCGTTGGCGTGCTTCCCATTTTTCCTCGGCCGAGCTTTTGCGCAGGTATGACGGTTCCAACGCCCACGGATCGGCTAACGCATGGTCGCGAGTCGCTTGTTCCCCCAACTCCGCCAGGCGCGCGGCTTGCGGTGTCCAAGACGCTGGTTCAAGAATCCGGCAGCGACCGGCCAACACTTTCGCGAACTTTTCCAGTCCCGGCCCCATGACAACCGCTTCCTTCTCCAGCCCAGCGGTCCATTTCTCCCCGTTGACGATCTCGACTGGCGACGAACTCCGCCAGCGGCCATCCGGCTGGCGATCGAATATCTCGACGAACAGCTCGCTTCGCTGAGCGTCGCTCACGACCTGAACCCGATCCACATCCGATGGGGCATTGTGGGCGATGGCCAGCAACGTGTTGATCGCCGCCACCCGGCAACCGGTCGCGTAGGCCAGTGTTTTGGCGAACACAACCCCCACTCGCAGCCCGGTGAAACTTCCCGGACCAATGCTCACGGCGACGAGGTTGCAGTCCCAAATCTGTCGCTCGCAATTCCGAAACAACTGTTGCACCTCCGATACCAGTGACTGGCCGTGATGTACTCCCAACTGCAATGACTGTTCGTCGAGGAGCAGGCCCGCCTCGCGCAGCGCCACGGAACCGATGGGACCGGAAGTGTCGAGGGCCAGCGTGAGCATGTTTTGCGACTCAACAATCATTCCATGCTTCCGCCAATGTCCAGATTCGTGGCCAATTGCATTAGCCGACGTTCGTGCCGATCTTGTGCGACCATGCAGTTGACCCACTCGGCCAACTCCCGTCGCATGTGAGTCACAGACTCGGCGGCCCAATCGGTCTGCATCATTTCGTCCCGCAGTTTGTGCAATCCGCCGATCAAGGTCTCGTACTCGTGGTGCAATCGCTCGACGCGGTCAGACCAGTTTGGAAACCGCTCCACGACATCCGCCAGATAACCTCCCTCTTCGCGGTGATGAAACTCCCGCGGCAGGGTCCCGACCAGTTCATCCAACACTACTAACAGCCACTTGCGAGTCTCGCCGTCGAACTCGTCTCGCAGCAGATCTCGCAGATCTTCGAGCAGGATCGAGTCGAGTGCCGCGTAGTCGTCACGCAGTTTCCATCCATTTAACGTCACAGGAATACTCATGGTCACTCCCTTGCAGCCCGAATTGCGAAGATGCAGTGCGGTCGCCGTGCCGCACTGACCACCACGAGGCAACAGACCATTCCTCCGGCAACGCGGAAGTCGTCTTCGCGGACAACTCGGAAATGAATCCGAGGCCACTTGGGCGGCTCGACAGATCCTCGGTGGGAAGCTCACCGAGCCTCCTGGCCGATCCCGTTGCGACGGTCGTTGCAGCCTGACGTTTCGCCAACCAGAACGTGCCTTGCGAAGAATGCAGACGAGCGTCCGACTGGATAGCGATCGGGGAAGCGGGATTGAATCTGCCGGTGTGGGTGACCACTCGATAGCGTCGCCAACGAAAGGGAACATTCACCCGCAGTTCGGCGGCCAGCTTACGTGTGCAAATTGCAGTCGTCAATCCAGAAGTAGAACGGAATTCATTCCGTTCCCGTCCGCAATGAAACGTGATTCCAAAGCCGAGCGACAGCGCGAATCGAACGGAATGAATTCCGTTCTACGAAGCATACGCCGTTGGATCAGGCACGCCCGCGTCGCGAAACGCCATCTGACGTCGGCCACACTTGATGCAGCGGCCACACGGAACCAATTCGCAGGGCGAGACGCACGAAAAGCTGAGGGCCAGCGTGACGGGATCGGTTTCGCGGATGATTTGTGGTTTGCGGAGGTGCAGAAACGGAGTGACGATTTCCACCGGGCGGCCAGCTTCCAGGCTGAGGACGTCTTCGCAGCGGTCAAAGTATTCGCGGCTGCCGTCGCGATAGCAATTGTCTGCCGTCGTCCCGATCGCCAGTTCGAGCGGGGAATCGTCGCTCGCTGCCGAGAGGTCAGCCGCGAGCACCTCCATCAGTTTGCGAACAGCGAGGCTGATCAGCGTGAGGTTCCGCAATGGGATTTCCAGATCGGCGGACGACGCGCCCGTGAGTGGGATTTCTCGCCCCGTTGTCGCCCAGTGCTGACCGAGAAAACCCTGCAAGCCGAGTTCAATTTCGATGAGTGGTCGCAGGCGATCGGTTTGTTGCGCAGCACAGAAGCGCCGCGCGTGGTGAGACTCGGCCGCATCCCACACGAGTCCGCAGTTGATTCGCACGGGAACGACGGTTCGCCCAGCGTCCAGCAACCGCGTCACCACCGCCGTGCTCTCGATCCCGCCACCGAGCAGGACACCGATGGGCGGTGAGGAGGCCGTGGACATGCAATCGGGTCTGTGAAATGGCGGACAATCAACTCTTCAACAAATCCTCAACCGTCTTCCGCTCGTCACGCAGTTCGGCCACGGTGGCGTCGATCTTGGACCGGGCGAAGTCGTTGTGTTCGAGACCTTGCACGATTTTCCAGGTCTTGCCGTCGCTGGTCAGCGGGAAGCTGGTGATCAGGCCCGCATCGACTCCGTAGCTGCCGTCGCTGCACACGGCAGCGCTGAATGACGTTCCGGCAGGCGTGGGAGTCGCGATGCAGCGGACGCTGTCGAGGATCGCGTTTGCGGCGGAGGCGGCGCTCGATGCACCACGGGCTTTGATGACCGCGGCACCGCGCTGCTGGACGATGGGGATGAAATCGTTCTGCAACCAGGCGGAATCCGTGATGACATCCGTGGCCGGTTTGCCGTCGATGTTCGCGTGGAAGAAATCGGGGAACTGCGTCGCGCTGTTGTTGCCCCAGATCGACATGTTCGTCACCGATGCCACCGGCCGCCCGGCCTTCTGAGCCAACTGGGACACGGCACGGTTCTCGTCGAGTTTGGTCATCGCGTACCAGCGGTCGCGCGGCACGCGCGATGCATTGCTCATCGCGATCAGACAGTTTGTGTTGCACGGATTGCCCACGACGAGAACTCGCACATCGTCTGCTGCGGACGCTGCGATTGCCTTGCCGGTGCTGGTGAAGATCGGACCGTTGATTCGAATCAAGTCCGCTCGTTCCATCCCCTGCTTGCGTGGAATGCTGCCGACGCAGACCACGAAGTTCACGTCTTTGAATGCCTGATCCAAGTGTTCGCTGTCGGCCTTGACGACTCCGGCCAGCGTTGGGAACGCGCAGTCGTCCAGTTCCATGTGAATGCCGTCGAGCGCAGCGAGTGCCTGCGGGATTTCAATGAGGTGCAGGATCACCGGCTGGTTCTTGCCGAAGGCTTCGCCCGCGGCAAGGCGGAAAATCAGGCTGTATCCAATTTGTCCGGCGGCACCAGTGACGGCAACGCGAATCGGGACGGGGGAGGGAGCGGGGGAGGGCATGGGATCGTTTCCTCTGGCTGATCGAGTGGTGAATCGTGGCTCTGGCGGCGGGCAATCCGCGAACAAACGTGGCCGGGTCACTCCGTGACCCGGCCGTCGAGTCGCGGAGCGACTCAGCCATAATTGCGGCTTCGCCGCGCTAGACTCGACTTGTATCGACTTCATTCCGGCACGGCAACCAACCACTTGATCGGTCTCACGCGGAAGTTGAGTCCATCTGGTTCGGTCCCCCGAAAAAACACGAAAAGGGTGTCTGACGTAGCAGTCACAGAGGCTGAACAAACTGAGCAAGTTTTATCGTCGGCCAAACTGCATCATGAGCCGCAGGACCGCACCAATCCGACCCGGTTTCGATCGTGTTTGTCCGCCGTCAATCGTGCTCTCGGCCACCCCAAATCAGCATGACGTTGACACGTTTTTCGATCACCAGTAGATTCCACGCCCGTTCGCCAGCCAGCGGCAAACTCGGCCGGCTGGGGAACTTAGGAATTCTTCCGATTCCTCCGACTGTGCGGGGTGAGACGTGCGGCTGCCGAACCATCTGCGACTGCCGATCGGCTTGGGATCACTCCTCGGCGCGTGGATCATCGGCTGCATCCACGAAGACGTGGTGCCTCCGACTGCCTCGATCGGGCCACAGAACAATCAGCACATCGCGACGTCGCCGCAGACAAGGCCGCCGCTGAATCGCAAGTCGCCGAGGATCAGCAACCAGGACGATCTGCCAATCGTCGGCAATCCGTGGAAGCCAGGTCGCGACGTCACGGTGCGCGACTGGCGGTACGTCGTGATCCATCACACGGCGACCGACACCGGCGATGTCGAAAGCATCAACGAATCGCATTTGAAAAAGAAAGATAGTTCCGGCAACCAATGGCTCGGCATCGGCTACCACTTTGTGATCGGTAACGGCAGCGGCATGGCTGACGGAGCGATCGAGCCGACGTTTCGCTGGAAGCAGCAACTTCACGGCGCGCATGCCGGCACGGAGAACAAGGAACAAAACCAGCACGGCATCGGAGTTTGTCTGGTCGGCGATTTCGAAAAGACTTCGCCGTCACCGGCTCAACTCCGGGCGGTCAAACGACTGGTCCGAACCATGAAGACCGCCTACGGCATTACCACGACAAACGTGATCGGTCATCGCGATATCCGCGCCACGGAATGTCCCGGCAAATACTTCCCGATGGCGGAAGTGGCCGGGATCGAATCCGATTCCAGCTTTAGTCGTGCTTCCAGCGAACCCTCGATCCTTCGAGTCGCTGGTGGCACCAGGAGTCAGCACCAATGAATCGTCGCTTCCCCCTCGACGCATTTGATCCCACCGAACTCGCCGCTGAGGTCCAACTGGAGTTGGCCACGGCGTCCAACAGCCCGGCTGCTGCGGGAAGTTTCGCCACGAAAGTGGCCACCGACCGCACGATGACTCCCGCGGCGAAGTCCCCCGCGGCGCTCGACCTCGCGCCCGCACTGCGCGATCCACAGCCGATCGAGAACCTGTTCGTCCCTGAACATTACGAGCCGAAATACGCGTACCCGCTCATCGTCTGGCTGCAAGCTGACGGAACTGCCGCATCGGATTTCACCAAGCTGATGTCTCAAATCAGCTCGCGGAACTATTTCGGATTCTCGCTGAGCGGCACCACGCCAGCCGCGAACAACAACCCGGACGTGCTTTCGATCTCGTCCGACGACAACCCCATCGTGGCGGTCGAAGAACGACTGTTCGAGACCGTGAAGCAACTCCGCCGCGACTACCACATTCACAGCGAACGGATCTTCATCGCCGGCTTCGGTGACGGAGCCACGCTGGCTCTGCAACTCGGCCTGCGACGTCCCGAATGGTTCGCCGGAATCGCATCGCTCGCCGGACAATTCCCCAACATGCCGCTGGCCCTGAATCGCTTCCGCGACCTGATCGGCAAGCGCGTGTTCCTCGGCACCGGTTCGCGAAACGCCTCGTGTGGAGAGACCGATCTACTCCGCACCGGCCGCCTGCTGCACACCGCCGGCCTGCGCGTCTGCACGCGATTCTACGACGCCGGCCACGAACTGTCGGCCGACATGCTGACTGAAGTCAACCGCTGGGTGATGGCGGAGATGTACGCACCCGCCACGGGAAGTTGACGGCCGCGCGTCCACACTTGGTGCTGGTGCTGCGTCAAACCCAAGATTGGGGGTGCGTAGCCACGCTCGCCAGGGTCTGTTGAATTAATGTGGTCCCGACACTCCGTGGCGGGACATGTTGTGGCCGCCCCACAGGGCGGCCACAACGTGCGGTGTCACGGAGTGCCACCGCCACAGTAAATCAACAAGCCCGCCAGTGCGTGGGTAGACGACAAAACAGGGGAATTCCCACGGTCTGGCGACCGTGGCTACCCCAAAATCAAGCTTTGACGGAGCACCAGCGCGTTCCGGCTGATGACCTAAGTGAACCCTCAGAGATGATTGGGCGAGGCGAACGAAATCGCCGCATTGACAGGGAACTGCGGTGACGTGCTTGGCGAAGAGGTCGCTAACCGCAACGCAACAAAGGACACAACTCGACTCTATCGCGACACAGGTTCGTGGTCCTTGGAAGCGAGGTTTGAGATGGCTTCGGGAGATCGCCGGCCCAGCAACAAGACCTCGCGATTGCGACGCAGGAATTGGGGTCGGCATTCGAGCACGACTACGTCGGGGGGCAGGATCGATTGCAGTTCCGGAAGGTGTTCGTTGCGGGTGATGACATACGCATCGCTAGGGAATTGCCGGAAAAACTCTTCGACTTTCGCAGTCTCGCCCCAGTTATGGATGCGCCGCTGGGCATAGAAGATCAGGCTGGGTTGTGCGAACCGATAGGTCATCAGTTGAAACGGTGTCTCCGGAGTCTGGTTGTGTTC
>JACRIH010000260.1 GCA_016235885.1 Planctomycetales bacterium
GGGTATTGTGGACAGCAACCAGCTTGAGTTGCCGAAAACCTCCGTTTGATACATCCTGACAAAGCAGTCTTCGTGCCAGCGAGAGATTTGTTTTTCCTATTCGTTCTGCCAACGACACAACTCGTTGATATGCAATGACAAGACATTCCCGTTGATTGAAAACTGATGAGCGTTGTGATATTCAAGTCCCCACGCTTCGGCGCCGACGGTTTGTTTTCAGCGCCGATACCGCGACGATTATTGTCGGCGCCGACGAACAGCTTGGGGTGATTGCGGAAAATGGCTCGAAGAGATATCGCCATTCGGTGGGTGCTTGGTTGTGTCGGCGTCGCAACGATTGGGTATGCTGTGGCTGTGCTTTGGTTTGCCACCACCCATCGCGATGTGGGGCTCCGTTGCATGCTGATTGACGGTGATGCCCAACAGTCTTCTGGCCCGACGATCGAGCAGGTCCGGCCTGAACTCTTGGTCAACACTTCGATAAAAACGAGCGCCTTGCCGCAACTCGGCGATCACCTTATTCGCATTGCCGATTATCCTGTCCGTTCGTTTCTGGATTTCACTCAGGCTCTCGCGTCGTTGAGAAGCCGGCCGCTGCCGACGGGCGGGGTACTCCCAGACAACGCCGACCTCTACCAATCCCGGGGGATCGCCCTGCTGGTCGAATGGCAGGACCAACGCTGGGTCCAGATCGAATTTGAATCGCGGTCGAGTGGCGAGGCGGCAACGTGCTGGATACCACTCCAGCCGTTATCCGCATCCGAACTGTCACTCTCGGTGTTGTGGTTCCTGCTGGAATTCGGAATCTTCCTGATCGGGGCGCTGGCTTTTTGGTCGCGACCGCACGAACGGCCGGAACGATTGTTTTTCGCGATGTGCGTGGTCACGCTGGGCGCGTTCGTCGGTGGTTATCACTGGTGGCTGATTGCCGCGAACTCGTGGTTGAACATTCCGTTCATCACCTGCGCCATGCTGCTGCCCGTGGTCACGCTGCACTTTTTTCTCGTGTACCCGCAGCCGAAGAGATTCATCGGCAACCATCCGCGGACGACGCTGGTTCTGCTTTACTCGGTTCCAACGATCGCCATTGGATGCCTAGTCGGCCTGCTGACGCATGCGTGGTGGTTGCGCGGCGGAGGCGCGGAACGTCTCTCTCAGGTTTTGGAATCGCTGACGATCCTCCGCGTCGTGATCTACGGTTGTCTGGTGATTGCGAGTGCGTATTTTCTGGTGACGATCGCCGCGTTGCTCCACAGCTTTCGACACACAACCGACCCGGCGTTTCATGGACAAGTGAAATGGATTCTCACTGCGGGACTCGCAGCAACAATTCCGGTGGGCTACACGCTGTACCTCGCACTGTTCCGGCAGAACGAATTCGCTCTCGGGGCGGCCAGCCTCCCGATGTTTCTCGCGAGCCTGCTCTTCATGCTGGCGTATGCGGTGGGCATCTTGCGCTTCAAGTTGATGCTGATCGACCAGGTTTTCAGTCGCGGAATGTTGTTTTACGTCCTGAGCTTCGTCGTCACTTCCGTATACGCACTCGCTGTCTCCGCGAGCGGGTTGCTGTGGATTTTGCCGACGGTCAAGCACCTGCCGGAAGTGCTCACGGCGGTGGCCACGGTGTTGGTCACCGTGGTGTTGATGGGCTGGTTTCGTGATCGCTTCCAGCATTCGCTCGACCGGCGGTTCTTTCGCGAAAAATACCAACTCGACAAGGCCCTCCGGCGAGTCCAACAGGTCACGGGCGAATCCGGTGAACCGAACGCGTTCGCCGAGCGCATGCTGATTGCCTGCCGCGATGCGATGGGGGTCGAAGGAGCCGCTGTCTACCTGCGCGATTCTTCGGTCAACGATTTTCGCTTGCTGAGTACGATCGGGACCGGAGAGTCTCCCCCGACATTCCCGGCCTACGCGACGCTGCTGGAGGCATTGCTGCGCGACACCAGCCTCCAGCGCACCACCTCCGGCATTCAGGATGGCACATCACAAGTCCAACGGTTGCTGCGCGAGCTGAATGGTGAATTGTTGCACGGACTGGAACTGGAAGGAGATATCGCGGGCGTGGTGTTGCTACGTCGCAAGGAGAACGGTGCGGCATTCACCGCTGAGGATCTCACGTTTCTGACGGCGCTCGGACAAATGACCGGTGTGGCACTGCGCGGGGCGCAGCGGCAGCAACAATTGTCGGACGAGTTGCGACGGAAAGACGACAAACTTGCGGAGCAACAACGTCGCCTGCAACTCTTGCAGACGGAACTGACCAGTCGCGATCAACCGGTGACCGTCATCGCTGAACCGACTGTGTTCCAGCGCGACATGATCAAAGGAAGCAGCCAGACGATCCAGCAGGTTCTGGAGACGGTTCGTAAAGTGTCCAGCAGCCAATCGTCGGTCCTCATCCGAGGCGAAAGCGGAACCGGCAAAGAGTTGCTGGCGCAGGCGATTCACGAGAACAGCCCGCGGCGGAATGGGCCGATGGTCAGCGTCCACTGCGGAGCACTCTCCGCCGGCCTGCTCGAAAGCGAATTGTTCGGTCACGCGAAGGGTTCGTTCACCGGCGCGTTTCGGGACAAGGTCGGGCGGTTCGAAATGGCAAATGGCGGTTCGCTGTTCCTCGACGAGATCGGCGACATTTCGCTCGAAACGCAGATCAAGCTGCTCCGGGTGTTGCAGCAGCGAGAGTTCGAACCGGTCGGCGGCACACACACAATCCAGGTCGATGTGCGATTGATCGCGGCCACCCATCAAAATCTGGAACAACTCATCGCCGTCGGCCGGTTCCGTGAGGATCTGTTTTACCGGCTGAACGTGATTCCGATCACGCTGCCGCCGTTGCGGGAACGAGCCGACGACATCTTTGAACTGGCGGTGTTCTTTCTCAGCCGCGGTGCGCAACTCGCCGGCAAACCGATCACGCACTTTGATGACGAAGCACTCGAAGCTCTCAAGCTGTATCCGTGGCCGGGAAACATTCGCGAACTCGAAAACGCGATCGAACGCGCCGTGGTGCTGGCGGACGGACCGAACATTGCCGTCCGCGATCTACCTCCGGAGATCAGCAACTACGACGAAGCCGCCGACACCGACCAGCGTGCCGCCGCGAGTCGTCCCCCAATGGCACGACGAACTCGGAGGATTGTCACCGGTCGGACGATTTCCGGTGACATCGGCCGCGATGGCGGCGGCTTGGAACACCTCGGCGAACGGGACCAACTCGTGCAGGCCCTGCAAAAATGCGCCGGCAACAAAGCCGAAGCGGCGCGATTGCTGAACATGCCGCGCAGCACGTTTTTCAGCAAGCTGCGGAAGCACGGACTGACAAACCCGTCCGATCTGACCGGGTCGTGAGGTGTCCGTATCTGGACACTAACCCGAAGCGTATGCGAGGAACGCACGCCGAACTCCCTCGCTTACGCTTCGGGTTAGTATGCGCCTCCTCGGCTGGCACATCCTCTCTCGCCTTGCGATACTGCGAAGCACCACCCGAGAGGAGATTTCCACGATGCCGCGAGCGCGAAGCGACGTCCCGGTTCGAACCGGTTTGCAACTCATCCTCGTTGTCGTGACGAGCTGTCTGCTGGTCTCGATGGCCGCAGCGCAGGAGGCTGCGGACGCCGCGAAAGCGAAGCCGGATGCCACGGTTGGCTCGCTGAATTTTGAAGACGACATCGTTCCGATTCTCCAGGTCCGCTGCTTCAAATGCCACGGGGCCGAGACGCGGAAGGCGGGTCTCGACTTGCGGCGGCGGTTCACGATGCTCAAGGGAGGCGACGGTGGCGCCGCCATCGAACCGGGCAAGCCGGACGAAAGTTTGCTCGTCGAACAGATCGAGAAGAAGGAGATGCCGCCGCCCGAGGAGGAAGCGCTCGACAAGAAGCAGATCGACGTGCTCCGCCGCTGGGTTGCGGCAGGGGCTCCGACTAAGGCCGCGAAAGAAGAACCGCTCGAAGTCGCCGACGCTGACGACACCGTGCGCGATGAAGATCGCCAATACTGGGCCTTCCAGCCCCCTGCCCGACCGGTGGTGCCGAGCGTCAAGTCGGTTGACCGAGTCCGCACGCCAGTCGATTCATTCGTGCTGGCCAAGCTCGAATCTCAGGGCTTGACGTTCAACCCCGATGCACCACCGCGCGTCCTCCTGCGCCGAATCACGTTCGATTTGATCGGACTGCCTCCGACTCCGGAGCAACTCGACAAGTTTCTGGCCGACACGCGACCGGATGCCTACGAGCGAGTGGTCGATGAATTGCTGGCCTCGCCACAGTACGGTGAGCGTTGGGCGCGGCACTGGCTCGACGTGGCCGGCTACGCGGATTCCGATGGCTATCTCGAAGCGGACCGCCCGCGTCCCGAAGCGTGGCGGTATCGCGACTACGTCATTCGTTCGTTGAACACGGACAAGCCGTACGACCAGTTCGTCCGCGAACAGATTGCCGGCGACGAACTGACCGACTGGCGACGCGGCGACGAACTCACGCCGCAAGCGGCCGACCAACTCATCGCCACCGGGTTCCTGCGCACGGCCAGCGACCCCACGTACCCCGGTTACAAAGAACAGCCGGAGATTCACAAAGTTCTCGCCGACACAGCGCAGATTGTCGGTTCGACGTTCTTCGGCCTCACGATTCAATGCGCCCGCTGCCACGCTCACAAGTCGGAACCGTTCTCACAGCGCGACTATTATCAGTTGCAGGCGATCTTCGCTCCGGCCCTCGATACGACGCGCTGGCTGGCATCGTCCGAGCGGTTCATCCCGCTCGCCACGGAATCGCAGCAGGCGCAGATCAAGCAGCACAACGAACGCGTCGCCTCCCGTGTGGCCGAACTCACGAAAGAACTGACGGAGTTGACTCAGCGGCACCGTGGGAAGCTGATCGACGAAAAGCTCGCGGCCGCGTGGAGTGATAAAGCGGCGACCATCGACCAGCCGACGAAGGACAAAATTCGCGCCGCGTTGCTAGTCGAACCGGCCAAGCGATCGGCCGATCAAAAGAAACTGATCGCGGATCACGGCCTGAAGATCGAAGTCACCGACGCCGAACTTGCCGCCCGCTTTCCGGAATTCAAGCCGTACGCCGACAAGTTACAAGCGGCCCTCGCGGCGGAGACGGCGCTGACGAAGAAAATCATCGAACTGCGCGGCCTCGCGGATTTGGATGACAAACCGAATCCGACACACGTCCTGCGGCGAGGCGACTTCAACAACAAGGGGCGCACGGTCGACCCGGACGTTCCGGCAGTCTTGGCTCCGGCCAATTTCAAACTCCAGCCGCAACCGGTTTACAAAGCCACGGGCCGTCGCCGCGCGTTCGCGGAATGGCTCGTTGATGCCAGAAACCCGACCACGTCGCGAGTGCAAGTCAATCGACTGTGGGCGCACCACTTCGGGCGGGGATTGGTCGAGACGGTCGATGACTTCGGGCACACTGGCAAGCCACCGTCGCATCCGGAGTTGCTCGATTGGCTCGCGACGGAGTTCATCGCTCGTGGCTGGAGTCAGAAGGCGCTGCACCGATTGATCGTCACGTCGACCGCGTATCGGCAATCGTCGGCGCTCGACGGGGCGAAAGCGGCCGTCGATCCGGAGAACATCAATCTGTGGTCGTTCCGCCCGCAGCGGCACACGGGCGAAGTCGTCCGCGACACGGTGCTCGCCACTGCCGGCAAGCTCTACCCACAATTGTTCGGCTCACCCGTGCCGGTTTCCGCGGGGGGGGACGGGTCCATCGGGACGCCCGATGATCCGGTCAGCAATCGCCGCAGCGTGTACCTGCTCGTGAAACGCAGCCAGCCGCTGACGCTGCTCGATGCATTTGATACGCCGCGCATGGAAATCAATTGCACGAAGCGCACCGAAGCGATTGTCGCGACGCAGGCGCTCACGCTGCTCAACAGTCCGTTCATGGAAGCGAATGCGAAAGCCGTCGCGGAACGAATAGTCGCGGCGACGGCGGATCGAGACGGCCGGATCGCGTTCGCGTACCGCCTGCTCTTCACCCGCGAACCGTCACCGGCCGAGCGGCAGAATATTGCGGAGTTCCTCGACGGGTTTGTGAAGTTGCAACTCGGCGACAAGTTTTCGTCGGCGACGGCTGACGAACGGCAAGCGGCCGAACGCCTCGCGTGGCCGCACGTCTCGCTGACGCTACTGAATACGAATGAGTTTTTGTTTGTTGATTAGTCCTCCACGAAGTATCGCCACCGGGCTTGCCCCGGTGGTTTACAGGCCTTTGCACTACTCGGACCAGGTGGAGGAGAGAAGTACCGAGTAGTGCAAAAGCCGGCGAGCCACCGGGGCAAGCCCGGTGGCGAGGCAATCTCTCCAAAGAACGAGCGAACCATGCCCTGCCACAACTTTGATTTCCTCTCACTGCCCGATCTGCTTCACCGCCGGGAACTGTTTTCGCGTGTCGGCTGCGGATTGACGGGGATCGCTCTGGCCTCGTTGCTGGGCGATGACGATGCCCGGGCCAACGACGTGCCGACTTCGCCGCGAACGGCCGCGCTGGGGGGGGCGCATTACGCGCCGAAGGCCAGGGCGGTCATCCAACTGTTTCAGCATGGTGGCCCCAGCCACATGGATTTGTTCGACCCGAAGCCCGAGTTGAACAAGCGCGATGGTCAGCCGATGCCGAAGTATTTCAATGACCTCGTCGCGATCTCCGCGCATGGCGGATTGCTCGGCACGCCGTTTCGATTTCGGCCGGCCGGCGAGTGCGGCGTGGAATACTCCGAGATCATCCCGCACATCGCGTCGTGTGCCGACGACATCGCCGTCATCCGGTCGATGCACGCCGAGCACAACAACCACGAGCAGGCGCTGTGGCAGATGCACACCGGGTTGACGATCACCGGTCGGCCGGCGATCGGAGCGTGGGTCAACTACGCGCTCGGTTCCGAGAACCACGATCTGCCCGCGTACGTCGTGCTGCGGAACGATGGAGGGATGCCGGTGGACGGCATCCGCAACTGGTCGGCCGGCTGGCTGCCGCCGCGGTACGCGGGCGTCCACCTGCGAAACACCGGCACGCCCGTGCTGTTTCTCCAGCCGCAGACCGCGCTGGCTCCCGACGTGCAGCGGCTGCGAGGCGATCTGCTGCGGGGCCTGAACGACGAGCATCGGGCCACGCACGCAATCATCGATCCGCAATTGGAAGCCCGCATCGCCAGCTACGAACTCGCCGCGCGGATGCAACTCTCCGCGACCGAAGCCCTCGACCTGAATCAGGAAACGAAGGAGACGCAGGCAGCGTACGGCCTGAGCAACCCGACGACGGCCGCGTACGGGCGGCGCTGTTTGATGGCTCGGCGACTGGTAGAACGCGGCGTGCGGTATGTGCAAGTCTTCGTCGAAGGCCAGCGCTGGGACACGCACGGCGACAACGCGAACGCGACGAAAAAAATCTGCGACGAAACCGACCAGCCCGCCGCCGCTCTGTTGAAGGATCTCAAGCAACGCGGCCTGCTCGATTCCACGCTGCTGGTGTGGGGCGGCGAGTTCGGCCGCACGCCGGTCAGCCAAGGAGGCAACGGTCGCGATCACCACAAGCAGGGTTTTTCGCTGTGGCTGGCCGGAGCCGGAATCAAGGGAGGTCAGACGTACGGAGCCACCGACGAACTCGGTTACCACGCGGTCGAGAACCGCACGAAAGTGGCCGACCTGCACGCGACGATTTTCCACCTGCTCGGCCTCGACCACCAACGCGTCTCCTACCGCCTGCGCGGCCGCGACGAACGCCTGACCGACGTCTACGACGCAAAGATTCTGACGCCGCTGCTGACGTGAAAAGCGGATCGTACGACTCGCGGTTCCAAGTTCGAGAGGAAGTGCCAACGGATCGGCCAAGAGTTTCTATGATTCGACGAATCGTCTTAGAAAATTTCATGTCACACTCGCGGACGGAGATTGAGCCGGCGCGAGGGCTAACGGTGTTGATCGGGCCGAACAATTGCGGGAAGTCGGCGGTCGTGTCGGCCTTGCAGACCTTGTGTTCCAACGTCGCGGGCAACTTCATGGTTCGGCATGATGAGCGGGATTGTCGCGTCACGATTGAGACGGATGATGAACATACGGTGACGTGGCGGCGGCATCGTGACACGGTGAGCTACATTATCGACGGACGCGAGGTGCATCGGCTGGGCGCGGGAGGTACTCCGGACGACTTGGACGCAGTTCTGCGGCTGCCGAAAGTGAAGTCCGAAGATGGCAACGACAAGTTCGATATCCACTTTGGCACGCAGAAGTCGCCGATCTTTTTGCTCGACGAATCGGAGCGGAGGGCGGCGATGTTTTTCGCGTCGTCATCTGACGCCGAGTACTTGATGCGGATGCAAAAGCGGCATCAGGAGAAAGTCCGCGACGCCAAACGGGATCGCGACAAGCTGACCGAATTGCTGGCGAAATGGGATGTCGAGTTGACCGTGCTCGCCCCGATTGGCGAGTTATCTAACACGCTGCAAACGGTGGTCGAAAAGCATGCGACGATCTTACAGCAAGAGCAACTGCTCTCGCGATTGGAGAATGACTTCAAACAGCTCAACCGACAAAGCATCACCTTGGCGCGGCAGGTTGCGGAGTTGGATTGTCTGAGCGATCTCAACCAGCCGCCGGCGATGGTCTCCGTCGAACCGTTGGCCGAGTTGATCGAGCAACTCTTCGAGACCGAGTCTTGGCGCGAGGTGGAAGCGAGCCGAGCGGGAGTACTCACGGATTTGCCGTCGCCGCCAACATTAGCGAAGACGGAGGCACTCGAAGAGGTATGGCAGCAATTGATTGACGCCATGCGGATCAGTCACTTCGAGCAACAGCGCGCGGGTACGACCGCGAAACTCGCGGAACCGCCAGTCTTGGCAGACACAACAACACTCCAAGAGCTTTGCGATGCGTTGCCGGACGCGATTCGACTTGCGGCGCAGCTCGTAGATCACCTGAACTGCTTGCACAGTTTGAGAACGTCACCTGCTCTCGCTGATGCAACGCCGCTCGAAGCATTGTTCGGTGATTGGCGAATGATGACGAAGGAGGCGTTGCACTTACACGAGCGACATGCAGCACTGGAGCGATTGACCGAACCACCGGTGTTGTCCGACCTCGTGCAGCTTGAAGCGTGCGTTACCGAATTCTCCGCCGCAGTCATTGCCGCTGTACGAATGATGCGGGGGTATGAGCTACTTGCAAATCTCACCGAGCCGCCACTGCCGCAAGCGACCGTGCCGCTAACAACGCTCCTCGAAAGTTGCGCGGCGGCGCAGGCTCAGATTGACACCCATGAAGCACAACTGACGGAAGTGTCCGGGGAGATACAATCGATCGTGAAAGCGGTGAGTGTCTGGACCGATGCGAACCCGGTCTGTCTCACTTGTGGCGCGGCAGTCGATCCCGAACGGCTCCTGACGTGGGGACACAGGCATGACTGACTCGTCGTACCTCGGCTTGCTGGCCATTGGCGATCCTCACTTGGCCAGTCGAGTTCCCGGCTTTCGCAAGGACGATTACCCGCACGCGGTTCTCGACAAGCTGCGCTGGTGCGTTGACTACGCACAGAAACAACGCTTGTTGCCGTGCCTGTTGGGCGATCTGTTTCATTGGCCGCGAGATAATGCGAATTGGCTTCTGGGTGAAGTTCTAGGTCTGCTCACGAACGAAATGCTGGGCATCTGGGGCAATCATGATTGCACGGAAGATTCACTCAACGTCGACGATTCGCTGAGCGTCATCGTCCAAGGTAGCCGCTTGCGGTTGCTCGACGAGACGACATTATGGTCCGGCGCAATGAATGGCCGACCGGTGATCGTGGGCGGGACACCGTGGGGACAACGGCTGCCGAATACCTTCGAGGCGAACGCTGCAACCGATCAGCCGCTGGTTTTTTGGCTGACTCATCACGACATCCTGTTTCCAGGTTACGAGGAATCCGGCCGCTTCAAACCGTTTGAGATTTCTGGTATTGACGTCGTCATCAACGGTCACATTCATCGGCCTCTGGCAGATGTTGTGAGTGGCTCGACGACGTGGCTCAATCCGGGCAACATCGCCCGCATTTCACGCAGCGATTCGACTCGCCAGCGAATTCCCCACGCTCTGCGGATCGACGTCGATGCGAATGGCTGGCGACAGCACGTGATCGAGATTCCGCATCAACCATTCGACGACGTGTTCCATGCGGAGTTGCTCGACGAGTCGTTGCCAGCAAATGAGTCCGCGTTCGTACAAGGGCTGGCCGAATTGATGTCGCGGCGAACTCAATCGGGAGCCGGCTTGCAGGAATTCCTCGAACAAAATCTGTCCCAATTTGACAACCGTGTTGCCGACGAGATTCGAATTCTCTCGCAGGAGATGTTAACCAATGGCTAAGACGAAAGTGACTTCCGCCCTGCCGGACGGGCAAGCAGACATTGAAGCATTGAAGACCCGCTACAACGCTTTGAATGAGAAAAAGATTCAAGCCGAAACCAAAAAGGAGGCCGCCGAGAATCGTCTTGCCGAACTGAAAGCCCAATCGCTAAATGATTATGGCACCGACAATCTCGACGAGTTGAAACGCAAACTCGATGATCTCCTGGACGATAACGAACGAAAGCGGGCCGATTATCAAAAGCACTTGGAAGCGATCGAAGCCAATCTGGCCGAAGTTGAGCAGCAGCACAAAGCGACAACGTAACGAGAACGTGTCTGCCTTACAGAGTTTTCGCAAGTCTGGCTCTTCTCGGAAAATGGCGGTTCTCGATGTCTACGATCACTTCGGCTAGCCCGGCGCCACCGGGAATCCGATCGCCACATGAAGCTCAGGAACGTCTGGCAATCTTGTTGGACCGCCAACAGCGACGTTTTGAAGAACGCGACCGCGTCCAGCGTGAGTACACCCAACTTGACGAGTACCTGGCGATTGCCGAAGAGGTCGACGTGGCGCTAGACAAGCTCAGCGAGGACATGTTTGGTGAGATCGTCCGAGTCCTCGAAGACAAACTGACATTGGCTTTGCAGGAAGTTTTGGAGCAGCCGATTGTTTTGAAGGTTGAACGCAGCTACAAACGGGGCAGTGCGGCGATCAGCTTCCATGTCGAGCGAGAAGGTCACTCCGAAGACATCATGCGAGGTCAAGGCGGTTCCGTCGCGAACATCCTATCAGTTGGTCTGCGGATGTTTGCGCTGGCGACTCTCGACGAAGCGCGGCATCGCCGATTCTTGGTGCTCGATGAACAAGATTGCTGGCTGCGCCCCGACCTCGTGCCTCGGCTGGTCAAAATCGTCCACGAGGCCGGCCTTGCCCTCGGCTTCCAAGTGCTGATGATCAGCCACCACGACCTCGCCGCTTTTGAGCAATATGCCGACAAGATTTACAAGTTCCAACCCGATCCCGCCGGGCTGCGCGTTGTCGAATGGAAAGCCGAGTCCACCTGGCAGGATGTTGACAGTCCCCAACCGAACTGACGTGGACTTGCCGACACGACCGATATTCCGAGAAGCCATCGCCATGCTGCGAACTAGATCCGTCATCTCGCTCAGTCTGCTGAATTTCGGCGTGGCATAGGCTTCCAGCCTGTGATTTTCTGCTGGAAACGACAGGCTGGAAGCCTATCCCACGCTCGTTCAAGAAGCTGTTAGCTTGGAAGGCACTCATGCTTCTGCCGATTGGTACCGACGCGCCGGTCTACCACTTTCCCTGGATGACCATCGTCCTGATTGTCGGCAACGTGTTTTCGTTTGTGCTCACAGGCTCGGGGAGTCGGACGGAGGGTTGGTTGCTGCAGTTCGGGAATGGTCTGCATCCGGTCGAATGGATGGCCTGGAACTTCTTGCACTTTGGATTCATGCATTTGCTCGGGAACATGTTCTTCTTGTGGGCCTTTGGGTTGGTGGTCGAAGGGAAAATCGGCTGGTGGAAGTATCTGCTGGTTTACCTCGGCGTCGGCATTGTCGGCGGGTTCTTCGTGCAGTTGATCATGTTGGGAACCGATGTCCCGAAGTTGCCGGACGGTGCCCAGATGACGGCTCAGATGGTCCCACCTGTTCTGGTCCTTGGCAATCAGCCGCCCGCCGAAGACGACTTGGACTTCAAGCCGTTTGATCTGAAGAATCTGCAGAATGATCCGCGGGTCGATCCGCGGCTGCGTGAGGTGCTCAAGAAGCAGATCGAATTGGCAGAGGGAGCCGACGAGGCAGATGCGTTGTCGAAGCCACCGCCCGGAGCCGGGGGGGCTTCGCTGGCCATTTACGGTCTGGTGGCGATCGCCCTCGTCTGGGCACCGAAGAACGAAATTCACATCGTGGGCTTCCTCGTCTACCGACCGGTGTCGTTCGACATCGACATCATCTACGTGTCTGGGTTTTATATCGCTGAACAGTTCCTGTGGGGGTTCGAGTCGGGATTCGCGATGAGCAGCGAGGTCTTGCATTTGGTGGGTGCGGTCTTGGGATTCGGAGTGGGGATGGTGATGCTCAAAGCCAAGTGGGTCGATTGCGAAAACTGGGACTTGCTGGCGGTGATGAATGGCACGCATGGAGCCTACGGAGACACTTCGACGCGGCTGGGGGCGGACCTGGCTCGGTATCGGACGCGGATGTACGGCGAGTCCGTATCGGAGCCTGAGGAAGACGTGAAACCCAAGTCGAAGGAACCGAGGCCACTCGAACCGCCGGAGATCGAGACCCGGCGCAGCGCTGCCTTGCAGCGAATGCGTGCGGCGATCCAACAAGAAAACGTCCTCGCCGCCTTGTCCGAGTATCGCAAAGTCCAAAGCCTCGATCGGACGAAGAAACTCGAAGGGGCGGACCTGAAGCTGTTGGTCAATGGCCTGTGCAAGGGCGAGATGTGGTCGGATGCCGTGCCCATCCTGGAGGAATACGTGAAGCGGATGAGCACCGGCAGCGAGAAGCTGCGCATCACGCTCGCCAGCATCTACGTCGATCACCTCGGGCGACCCAGCGCGGCACTCCGGTCTCTCAAGCCGATCAACCGAAAGTCGCTGGCGGCCCCGCTCGACCAACAGTACAACCGGCTCGTCAAACAAGCCAAACAGATGATCTCAGAGGGCGTGCTGGAATTCGACGAAGGGGAAGCCGCCGCCAGCGATGATGAAGGAACGTAGGGTGGGTCGAGGGACGAGACCCACCGTTTGGTTGTTCCGCGATTGGTGGGTCTCGTCCCTCGACCCACCCTACGTCAACTGCGATGGAAAGTGCCTCATGATCAAAACCATCCTCCGCGTGGTGACGCTTGTCACCTTGATACTGACATTCGGCCTGCCATCCGATGCGAGAGCGGCTCACGCGGACAAGTCGAAAAACCTTCCACCGAACTTCGTCTTCATTCTCGTGGACGATCTCGGCGCGACCGATCTCGGTTGCATGGGGAGCAAGTTTTACGAGACGCCGCACATCGACAAGCTGGCGGCGGCGGGGATGCGGTTCACGCAGGCTTATTCGGCCTGCACGGTCTGTTCACCAACCCGGGCGGCCGTGCTGAC
>JACRIH010000261.1 GCA_016235885.1 Planctomycetales bacterium
AAGAATTGGTGGGCCGGCGCTGCGCTGGTCCCACCCTACGAGTACGATGACCTGCGGTCTTCATTTTCTTCGGTCGTCTTCTCACCGAAGGCCCGGCGAGCCGCATTACTCTGACGGATGCCGTTGCTTCACGATCCGCTCGACTTGCGTGGCGAATTGGATGTCGTCGTGTCGGGGACCAGCTTTGACAGTTCCTGGATGCGAGTCTGTGCCCGCACGCGAGCCAACCCTGTGGCGTCTTTGATTACCGAGCGATACCACTTGAGCGACCTGGCTTGGGCGAACGGCTTGTCGGGCAACTTGGCGGTCTTCGCGAAGTCGTACCACGCGTCCGCGACTTCGCTGGAGTTGTCAGCGTTCGAACTCGCCGCGAGTTCCAATTCGGCGGCGGATCGCAAGGCGGGCGTGACGGCCTTCGCGAGATGCGGCAACCCCGTCTCCCAATCGTCCAGCACGAAGCACAGGAAACGGCCGAGCTTTTCACGAGCGGCCGCGTCGTCCGGTGAATCTTCCAGCGTCTTTTTCGCCTGTTCGGATTCATCGTGCAACTTGCGTTTTTGTGTGAGGATGTCGCTGCGCACCTTGGTGTCGTCACGCAGCTTGCCGAGTTTCGATTTGATCGCCATGCTCGTCGCCAATCGCATCAACTCGGTCGCCGCTTCGAAGTTTCCCTTCCGCACGGCTTCGTCTGCCAGTTCAAAACAGTTTTCCGTGGCCACCTGCAGCGACAGAGTGGATTTCGTACTCGCACTGATTTGCTTCAGGCTGTCGAGCTTGAGTGGGATCGGATCGATTTCGTAAAGCTCCGCGAGGCGGTCGGCCAGTTCCAGCGCTCCGTCGCCGTTCAATGCCGTCATCGCGAGTTCCCGCGCCTCCATCAGCAGAGCGTAGCGACCCGCCGGATCGTCCCGAGTGGTGTCGGCCTGCTTGAACAGCTTCGTCGCCAGTGCCCCCTTTTGCTCGGGCTTTTTGGCCAGCGCGAAGTCGTCTTTGAAAATGTCCCGCACCTGCTGTTGCGCCTGTTTGAATTCGTCGGCACCCGGCGGTGGCAGCCGCTTCGAAACCCGTTCGGCGGCAGACGGTGGGCGCGTGGATTCCGAGGAGGGTGCTGCGGCGATCGCGACCGGCGTGGGTGATTCGCTGGCGGGCGACACTTTGATGCTCGGCGGAAGCGTCCAAATGTAGATCGCGAAGTCAGCTTCCTCGGGTTCACCCGGCCCGGTGCCAGTCCCCGCGAACACGATCCGTTGCGAATCGGGCAGCAACGCGATGTCGCGAATCTGGCACGGCAACTGAGGAAACCCGATGCGGAACCGACTGGTGACCGCATCGTGAAATCGCACGGCACCGGTGGACGTGCCGATCAACACCAGTCCGCCGTCGGGAGTCGCTCGAATGCTCGACGCGGGACCGATCTTTTTCAGGTTTTTCTTTTCCTTCAGATCCCACAGGAATGCCAGGTTCGCGGCATCGCAACTCCACAGGTGCCGACCGTCCGGAAGAAACGCCAAGCCGCGCACGGTCGCCTGATGTCCAGCGAGCTGGCACAACTCGGCACCCGATTCGGGATCCCATAATCCAATCACGTCCCCCTTTTCGCCGGTTCCCGCGGCCACCACCTTGCCGTCGAGCGAAAACCCCACAGCGAGACTGAACACAGACAACCCCGCAATCTGCCGTGTGGCTTCGCCCGTCTCGACGTCCCACACGATCAGCGTGGCCGCGCCGACCGTGGCCGCTCGACCATCGGGCGAGAACGCGACGCGATTGGCAGGGCGTCGCGAAGTTTTGAACTCGCGCACGTCCCGACCGGTTTCGAGTTCCCACAGCCGGATGTCATCACCCGACGACAGGACATACTTGCCGTCGGGCGACACGGCGACGCTGCGCACCAACCCCGGATGTCCCGTGTAGCGTACCACCGATTGCCCGGCCGCAACGTCCCACACGATGCACTCGCCCACCGATTGACCTGTCTGACGGTCGCGCCCCTGACTGGCTGAGACGATGAACCGTCCGTCCGCCGTCGTCGCCAGTTCCACCACCGGAACCTTGTGCCCCTGCAACGTCAGGACTTCGCGAGGATCGACGCTGGCAACTGGAGCACGCGGTTGAGTGTCCTTGTCAGGCTCCGTCGGCTTCGATTTGCCATCGGCGACCTCTTTCGGCGGCGAAGTCGTCGCATCGGAAGGCGTCGTGTCCGGCGATACCGACGAGTTGTCGGTGCTCGTTGTGTCCGTCATTACCGCGTCGCCATTCGACCCATCACTGCTGGTCACGTCGTTCTGATCCGTTGGCGGCGGATTCGGATCAGCCACGGTTCCTGATCCATCTCGCAACAGGTACACGCTCCCGGCGATGATCGCGATGACCACGGCTCCGACGACCACGAGGCCGGCTTTTGAGCCGCGAATTCTTTGGATCGATTCCATCGCACTCGCGCGCGGCTCCGCGGCGATCGCATCCAGTTCGGAGGACGAAATGGATGCGGGTTTGGCGACGAGCGTGCCCGTCAGTGGTTCGGCGGCCGGTCCCGCTTTGAGCCGGAGGTCGTACGCGGACTTCTTTTTTGCGTCGAGCAAACAATTGCGGGCGGCGGCGACTTCATCCAGCAGCTTCTTGGTCAACTCTTGATGTGGCCCCGCCGCGCGTTGCCGCAAATACCCCACGCGCTGATTCGCCGCGGACGAGATCACATCCGGATCGGCCTCAAACTGCGAGACTCCGAGCAAGCGGTAATGGTTCGGCGGCTGTTCCTCGGGAGGAATTCCCAGCCATTTGTAATAGGCGTCGAACTTTTCCATAACCCGCCTGGTCGTCGGTTGCTTTTCGGCCTGGGTCTGAACCACTCACGTCCGAAAAATCATAGCACGGCCGCCGTGTGCCACAAACCGGAACCAAAGGCACATCGGGAGATTCGCATTGCTGTTGGACACGCTGACGCCACTGGGTTCAACCGTCCCAACTCTTGCCGTCCCAAGCCAGCACGCGGTTGAGAAGTGAGACGACATCGGCGGAGAAGACGCTGAAGATCGTCTCCCCTTTTTCCGCCGTGGCAAATCGCGGGTCACCAATGTGCCCCACCTCGGTGCGATCCTTCGTGATCCAGCCGCGTGCGGCAGGTTCGAACGGATTGCCGAATTCGACGGCGGTCGTTTTGTCGAGGTCGCGGACCAAGTCCGGTCGGATGCGCAGCATCATCGACGTTTCCAATTCGCAGGCGTGCCCCACCCGCTTTTGCTTGATCTCCGGGTCCACCTCGTGCGGCTTGCCGCCGAGCAACCAATAGGTGGAGAACAGGAACAGGAGATCCGAACGCTCGCGGTACTTCTGCCGCAGTTCGAACACCGCCTGCTGGCCGGGGACACTATTCCCGCCGTGTCCGTTGACGAAAACGATCCGTCGGAACCCATGCATCACGAAGTTGTCAGCCATGTCGCGGAGCAGATCCAAATACACGCGGGGCGACGCCGACATCGTCCCCGAGAATTCCAGATGATGATGCGAGTTTCCCAGCCATTGTAGAGGCGTGAACAACACCTTGTCCGCCAGCTTCTCGGACGTCCGGCGAATCACTTCGCCAAGCAACAGGCTGTCGGTGAAAACGGGCATGTGCCGTCCGTGCTGCTCCAGCGCCGCAACCGGAATGACGACGGGTGTGTCCTTGGACAATGCGGCCACGTCTGGCCAACGCATTTCGAGTAGTTGCATGAATCAGTTCTCCGATGCGGTTGTTGAATGCGGTCAATTTGCCGCGACCTGCTTTGAAAGTAGCAGGCACACTCCGTGTGCCGATGGCCGCACACGGAGTGTGCGGCCTACATTCGCTGTGACTCACGCGCCTTCCGCTGGCAGGCGCAGAGTCTTGTCCGCATCGTCCGGCGCGGGGGCTTGGACGGCCGGGTGCGGGACGCTCGCGTGCGTCCCCGGCTTGATCTGCGGCGTGATCTTGTGTTCATCGAGGATTCTGTTCAGCCGCGCTTCGTCCATCACCTCCACGTCGATCAACTCCCGAGCCATTTGTTCGAGGACGGCGCGGCTGCCGGTCAGAATCTCCATCGCCGTCGTGGCCGCTTGATCGACGAGGCGTTTGATTTCCAGATCGATTTCCCGAACGGTTTCTTCGCTGTGCGCATATTCGGTTCGCGGAACGTATCCATTGGATTGGAACGGGGATTGACCGCTGTTTCGATAATTGACGCGGCCCAGTTTGGAACTCATCCCGAATTCCATGACCATCCGCCGGGCAATCTCGGTGGCCCGTTCGAGGTCGTTTCTCGCACCAGTTGAAGTTTCGTGATACACGATTTGTTCGGCGGAGATCCCCCCGAGCAACACGCAGATGTCGTTTTCCAATTCGAACTGCGTGCGGTTGAAACGTTCGTCCGCCGGTCGTTGCAACATGTATCCCAACGCTCGTCCGCGCGGGATGATCGAGATTTTGTGGACTGGATCGGTGTTTGGCAGCGAACAGGCGACGAGCGCATGGCCGCACTCGTGGTAGGCCGTCCGCTGCTTTTCGTCCGGCGGGATGATGCGGCTGGCCTTTTCAAGCCCGGCCACGACGCGCTCGATTCCTTCCTCGAAATCGTCACGTCCCACTTTCGTCTTGTCGTTTCGAGCCGCCAACAGCGCCGCCTCGTTGACCAGGGCGGCCAGATCGGCACCCACAAAACCCGGCGTGATCTTGGCGATTTTCTGGATGTCGACATCGTCCGACATCTTGATCTTCTTGATATGGATCTTGAGGATCGCCTCGCGCCCCTTGACGTCCGGCAGATCGACGAGCACCTGGCGATCAAAGCGGCCGGGACGCATCAGGGCCGGGTCGAGTGTTTCGGGCCGGTTCGTGGCGCCCATCACGATGACACTCTGGTCGGATGAGAATCCGTCCATCTCCACGAGCAGTGCGTTGAGTGTTTGCTCGCGTTCGTCATGACCGCCGGGCATGCCGCTGCCGCGCACTTTGCCGAGCGCGTCGAGTTCGTCAATGAAGATGATGCTGGGCGCCTTGGCCGCAGCCTGGCCAAACATGTCGCGCACGCGGGCGGCTCCGACACCCACGAACATTTCGACGAAGTCCGAACCCGACAGGCTGAAGAAGGGGACACCCGCTTCGCCGGCCACAGCCTTGGCGAGCAGCGTCTTGCCCGTACCCGGCGGACCGACCAGCAACACACCACGCGGAATTCGTCCGCCGAGCGCCTGATACTTTCCGGGCTTCTTCAGGAACTCGACGACCTCGCGCAGCTCCTCCACCGCCTCATCAATCCCCGCGACGTCATCAAAGGAAATGTCCAAGTCTTCCTGAGCGTGCAGCCGCCCGCGGCTGCGGCTGAACGACATCGCCGCCCCCGGTCCACCGACTCGGCGCATGAGCATGAGCATGAGCAGCACGAACACCAACGGCATGAAGAACCACGAAAACACCGCGATCATTTCCGAGGGCGCTTCGTCATACGAGTGCGAAATCTTCTTCTCGCGGAGCATTGCGAGGAGCTGCGGCTGGATGGCGTCCTGCCCGAGCAAGTTGACGCGATACCGTTTGGCTATGCTCGGTTTCTCGGCCGATTTCGCGGCCACATCCGGCTTCTTGGGTTGATCCTGAAACGCGAGCGAGTGAGGGCCAATCGTCAGCTCAAACATGTTGCCGGGGTGAAACTTTCCGGCTTCGATTCCCTCGACAAAATCACTGTATGTGATCGTCTCGACCTTGCCCTGCTGGTTGTACCAAGTCATTGCCGGAATGATGACTGCGGCGGCGATCAGCAGATACCAAATCAAATTGCTCGACGGTCCCTTGTCCGATCGCGGTTTCGGCTTGCCAGGAAGGTGTGGCGGCTGCGGAGCGTTGTCGGAAGGGGGAGGCATCGGCGATTTGGAACGAGGCATGGGGACTCGGAGGGTGGGGCGGGCAGGAATCAACTTTGATCAAACTCTAGGATGAAGTTGCCACATGGTCAACAGCGTCAGTGCGCTGAGACAGGGTTTGCCAGGTGAGCGAGGTGGTTGGCGCGGCGGGACGACGCAAAGTGAAAAAACATCCAATATCCAACACTCAATGTCCTATTTCCAAGTGATGCCAGAGATGGGAAATCAGGGGAAAGTGTATCCCGGCTTGGGTAGTGGGTCCGTTTGAAATCATGAATCTTCGTGAGCGTCCTAATGCATCCGCCGAAATTCAGTCAGAATCTCCATTGGCGTCGTTGCGCGTAGCAAATCAATTTGGTTGGAGAGCTTTGCGATCCGTTTTTTTTGCTGTGCCGTAAGTAGCACCGACGGCATCTCTCCGATCTTGGCTCCCAGAACTCGGATTCTTGCGTCGCGCACCTTGCCTGCGGCTTTGTAGAGCTGATACTCACTCGCGGTTTGGCGAAGCAATGTGCTCAGCGTATCGGCTCTTTTCTTGAGGGTCAGCTCTGTTCTAGCCAGTTTATGCATTGGCCGTTCCTCCTATTCCAGCGACACGGGTTGCGAGGAATAGGTTCAAGACTATTTCAAACTGACCCACTAGCCCGGCTTGGCGTCACTTGGACGTTGGAAATTGAGTGTTGGGTATTGGATATTCCGTCCAGCCGACAAACGCCACCGCCCGGCTGCACCATGCAGTCGGGCGGAGTGTCTTATGTAGCGTCGGGAATGAATCGGGCGATCACTTCGACAGGGGTTTGGGGTCTTTCTTCAACACATAGAATCGCGTCTCACGAGCGGTGCGGGCGTGGAGCACAATTCCCGTTTCGAGCGCCACGTCCTTCAGTGCGTCTTTGAACTCGGTCACTTTCGTCACTCGTTTCGAGCCAACCTTTTCGATGAGAGTGCCCTCGCGAAGTCCGGCATTGTGAGCCGGCGTGTTCACGGCGACCGAACTGACGAGGACTCCGGAACCACCTTGCAATCCAAGTTGCCGCAGCACATCCGGCGTCACGTCGGAGATTTCGAGGCCCAGTTCGTCGAACTTACTCGGCGTATCGCTCTTCTTTTCCGGCGCGGTGTCCGCATCCTCTTCCCGAGCACGGCGGACGAGCTCCTTGGGCATTTCCGCCAAAGTGATATCCAGTTTCAATTCCTTGCCATCACGGATTACACCGAGCGGATACGTCTTGCCGACCTGCAACTGTTCGACAATTCCCTGCAGGTGCGGGCGGCTGCGAACCGGCTGACCGTTCATCGCAATAATGAGGTCGCCCGATTCGAGCTTGGCCTTGGCAGCCGGTGAATCCGGCTGCACTTCGGCCACCAGTACTCCGCGGCCAACCGGCACGCGGAATTGTTGGGCGAGCTCGTTGTTCAGATCTTGAAGCATGATTCCGAGGTACGCCCGCTTCACCTCACCGGAGGTTTTCAACTGTTCGCCAATCCACCGAGCCTTGTTGATCGGGATGGCAAAGCCCACGCCGTCGTATCCGCCGCTGCGAGTTGAAATGGCGGTGTTGATGCCGATGACTTCTCCGTTGAGATTGAGCAACGGGCCACCGCTGTTGCCGGGGTTGATGGCCGCGTCGGTTTGCAGGAACTCGCCCCGCACGGCAATCGCCGGGCTGCGCCCTTTGGCGCTGATGATCCCCGACGTCACCGTCAGGTCGAGGCCGAAGGGGCTACCCACGGCGAGCACCCAGTCGCCGACTTCCAGTGCGTCGCTGTCACCCAATCGCAGGGCTGTGAGCGGAGCGTCGGGTTTGATCCGGATGATCGCCACATCCGACGACGGATCGCTCTTCACTTCGATGGCGTTGTACTCGCGGCCATCGAACATCCGGACGGTGACCTGCTCCGCGTCCTCGACGACGTGCCCGTTCGTGAGCACCAGTCCCGTCGGATCAATCACGAAGCCCGACCCCATTCCCTGCGGCCGGGGCATCTCGCGATCGGGCTGATCGCGGAAGAACTCGCGAAATCGCGGATCGTTCTTGAACAGGTCACCGAATGGTCCATTCTCGTCGAGAGGAGTGCCTTCTGGCTCGCGACCGCGACGTCCGCGGACACGAACCGGCCGCCCTTTCGTTTCAACCGACACGATGCCGGGCAGAACCTCGCGCGACACGTTGCGGAAAATTGCCGACAGCCCTTTGGCATCACCGGCAGCGGGGACATTCGCCGGAGCCGGGGCAGCACCGGGAGCCGCCAGGGCAGGTTGTCGCTGAGCCAGCACGGTCACGGCCCACATTGATGCCATCAACCCAATCACCGCAATAATCCAATGTCCGTTGCGTCGAATGACTGCCATGTTGTTGAACCTCCTGAATTATTCGAAAGGTGCGATTCTGACTCTTGGAAAGTCTCACTTGTCGGCCGGTTGACTAACGCTGCTGTCAGTAATCTACGCTGGGGAGCCAATCAGTTGTTGGTCGATTCCATGACTCTCGCGGCCTGAGTTGCGTCGTACTACTGTTCCTAGATTTCGTGTCGGGCGGCGGGCATTCGTGGCCGACGCAACTTGCGTCGGCGGCGGACACTGGCAGCGACCGCCACGTTGACTTTGTTCGTCCGACCGATTAGACGTTACTCGCAGCCACGGCTGGCAGGAATTATACCGATCACCCCACCCAAGTCGAATCGTACAACGCAGGAGCGAGTCGCGCATCACATGCCGTCCAAACGGGAAGCAGGAACCGCCCTCACCGACGAGGAATTCGCCGCCTGCGAAGCCGTGCTCGGTTACCAGTTTCAAAACCGCGAACTGCTTCGCACCTGTCTTACCCACGCCTCGGGTGCCAACCATCGGCTCAACTCGAACGAGCGATTGGAGTTTCTTGGCGACTCCATCATGGGATCGGCGGTGTGCGAGATGTTGTACCACCGGTTCCCCGAGGAGCCTGAAGGGGAGCTGACGCGGATCAAGTCGATCGTGGTCAGCCGCGCGATTTGCGCGAAAGTCACGGAGGAAATGCGACTGCACGAATTCCTGCTGCTGGGAAAAGGGCTGGGCGGGCACGAGATGCCACCGATGTCGGTCATGGCGGCGGTGTTCGAGTCGATCGTCGCAGGCGTGCATCTCGACGGCGGACACGACGCCGTGCGGGCATTCCTCGAACGCGTGCTGCTTCCCGAAATCGAACTGGCCGCCGGGCTGGAACACGGCCACAACTACAAGAGTCAACTCCAGCAGGTCAGCCAGCGCACGATGGGGGCCACGCCCGTGTACCGGCTGCTCGACGAGACTGGCCCCGACCACGCGAAGTGCTTCAAGGTCACTGTCTTCATCAACGACAAATCGTATCCCCCCGCGTGGGGCGCCAACAAGAAGTCCGCCGAGCAACGGGCGGCGCACAACGCGCTGAACGAGATCGAAGGAAAACCGATTCCGTATCTGTCGGAGACGTCGGAATAGTCACCTGTCATCGGTCATTTGTCATTGGGTTTTCGGGTAACTCGAATCTCGATGTACCAATGACTACTGACTGATGACCAATGACAAACCCGTGATCTCCGCGCCCGGATAGTAGTGCGACAGAATCTGTCGATACGTCTTCCCCGACTGCCCCATTCCGCGAGCTCCCCACTGGCACATCCCGGCGCCGTGGCCGTGGCCACTGCCGGCGACGAGCCACGTCGATTTCTGTTCGGTCACGATCATGCGTGGGCTGAGGACGCCATGATCCCACAACATTTTTCGCAGCGCATCGCCGGTGATGCGTTGAGTGCTCCGGTCACCGCGCAGCTCGAATTCGGGAAGTTCGCCGGACGGTGTCGTGCCGACCGATCGAACCGAGCGCAACTGGCCGAACTCGACGCCTTTCTGCCGGAAGTAACGCTGAGCCGCGTCGGCGAACGTGGCTTTCGGAATCTCCACGCTCCAGCGGTAATTGCGAGCTGGTTCACACCACGTACACGGCACGCTGCGGAGCGGAGCCGCCGCATCGGCGAACAATTCGCTGCCATTCAGTGTGTGCCCACCACACACCGCACAATAATACGTGCAGAACAATCGGCCGCGTGACGTCAGCACCTGCCCGCGCGTCTCAGCGACAATGCGACGGCTATCAGCACTTTCGCCAGCGAGCAGTCGTCCGCCGTCAGCGCGGTACTGGAAGCCGAGATACTTCTGGCTCCGTGTCGAAGCGTGCAGATCGTACGGTGACCCCGCCCCTGACTGTTGCATTTGATACTGCGCGTACGTGCGGGCGACGATGGCCTGCGATTGCCGCGCGGCCTCGCCGAATTCGGCGGGCATCTCACTGTCCACGACGCTTGCCAGATACTCATCCATCGGCAGGACATTGACCGTCTGGATCGCTCTCTCCGACTTTCGCACGATGCGCACAGTTCCGCGGTACTCGTGACCGTCCACCCACACGTCGGGAGACGTCTCGGGGACAACTTCCAACTTCGCCTCAGCGTACTCTTTCCCGCCGATGCGAATCCCTTTCTTCGTCGCTACGACGCGGGCGGCCGCCAGTTTCGGAATTCTTTCGATTGGCGTGGCTTCGCCAACGCGCCGCAGCGAGAACGCGCCATCTACGGCCAGCGTGAACTGGTCACCACGATCCTGTGCCAATCCCACCCGGATCGTTTTCTTGGAGGGAGCTTGCGGAGTGGGCTGAGTGGTCGCGGGCTTCGTGCCGGGATAATTGAACGGTCGGAATTGGAGCGGCGGCGGAAGCGGCGATTGCCGCGCGTCGGACCACCATGCCCCGGCCGTCAGCGCAGCGACGATCACGAGGAAGCAGAATAGAAACTGCCTGTTCGACAAGGCTTCCTCTCCTCCATGAGAGCGGCCACCGTCGTCGAGCGAGTGAAATCTGTAGGTTGGGTTGAGGAACGAGACCCACCGATTTACGATCTGGTGGGTCTCGTTCCTCG
>JACRIH010000256.1 GCA_016235885.1 Planctomycetales bacterium
AGCTCTCGCGGCGGTTCCCCACCATCGAGGCCGCAGACTTGACCGCTGGTTGGCACGCGGCGACATTGGACCTTCATCCGTTCAAGACGATTCTGGGAATCTGATCCACCTGTTGCTGACGGATACTGGTCGTGGCTGCCCTTTGCGTTCCGTTGGGTCTGGATTGAGGAGGTGCTCCGGTGGACGAGAAACGCGAGCGGATGCAGATTGATTGGCTGGTGGACTTGTTCAAGGCGGCCGGTCGACTTGTGAAGGTCATCAGTTGGTATCTCGCCGCAGTTGCAGCGCTTGTCGCGGGGATGGCGTTTCTGAAAGGAAAAGACCAGGAGTTCGGGTCATGGTATTGGGGTGCGGTAATCGCGACTTGTCTTCCCCTGATCGTCGTCCTGGTCTGCAAAGCTTTGCCAGACTTTCTGCGATGGCGTCGCGAGAACGAATGGAAGCATTGGGCGTTGGTGGCCAAGGAGGTGCCAGCGGGATACTTTCGTCTTTTCCCGTATGAGGCGGCCGACCGTGAGCGATTCCAGCGTGCGGATCAAGAGCACGTCGGCGTGCTGCAATGGATTCGCGAGGCGAAGTCAAAATTCCTAGTGCTGACGGGCGAATCGGGAGTTGGAAAGTCGTCGCTGTTGAACGCCTACGTGATTCCGCAGTTGGAGGGCTCCGATCCGGCGTGGTTGGTGATCCAGTTGCGAAGCTTTGACGATCCGTTGGCCGAATTGCGACGGCGACTGTTGGAGAAAGGGACGGTTTGGGATCAACCTCCGACGAAGGCCGCTGCGGACTGGAGCGACGTCGAACTTCTCTGTCGAGCAGCGGAGCGGCTGGTGGATTCCGGGAACCGGTTGCTATTGGAATTCGATCAGTTCGAGGAACTGGTCATTTTGCACGAGCTGACGCCTGACCGAGTCGTGGCCATTCGCGTGTGGCTGGATCAGCTCAAAGCCGCACCGTGCGAAAATGTGACCGTGCTGTTATCGCTGCGATCCGACTATCGGTCGCTGCTAGAGCGATTCGGTTTGCCGTTGTTGGAGCAAAACCGCAACTGGCACGAGATGCCACCGTTCACCTTGACGGCAGCGCGAGAATTCCTCGACCGTTCTCGCCTGGAATTGGGCGAGATCCGCCGAGAGGCGGTGCTGGCTGAGGCGATGGCCGTTGACAATTCTCGTGGTTTCGTCCGACCGATCACGCTCAACATGGTCGGGGAGATTCTGCGAGTGCAAGCCGGGCACCCGGGAAAGGTTCGGAGGCACGAAAACCTACTCGCAGGGTTCGTTCGAGACTGCGTGCAATCCCCGCGGGTTCGAGAGCACGCCCGCATGGTGCTCGACCCACTGGTTACCGAGTCGGGCACCAAACGGCCGTTGACCGTCGAAGAAATTCGCACGGAACTGGCCAGGCGCGGGCCTGCGTTGCTTTCTAACGCCATTGACGGCTGTCTACTGGAATTGAGCGAGTCGGGCCTGGTCCGACGACTCAATCATGCGCATGACACGCCGATTGAACGCCGGCTCTGGGAGGTCTCACACGACTTCATTGCACGGTTACTCGTCGGCGTGCTTCGCGATCCAGTACCGCTATTTCGTCGGTTACGGCCGATTGTCGTCCCGGCAGTGATGGCGCTGTGGGGAGTTCTCGCCATAGTCATCACGACGTGGTACGTGCAGTCTGGACCCGAACGGGCCGCGTTCCGGATTCGTCGCGACTTCGATTTCCATGTCCAGCCGACGGATGAGGGCTATAACTTGGATGTGAAAATTGCTGATCCCCAGAGAGTCGATGAGCTATTCCATCTCATTCGACGGTTAGAGCGGGTCAACAAAATGTCGCTTAACGAAAAATACGTCGCGAAGATCAGTTTGGTAGAAGGTCTTCACGTTCGTCGCTTCACCCTCGTGGGTGATTACGCTTTCGCGGCGGAAGAAAGTACCAGGATGAAGGCACTTTACTTGAAATTCAGGTTGCATTCGTTGTCAACCGAGGTCGTAAACCTGTCTCCGCTGGCCGAACTGAGCGGCCTGACTGAGCTCAACGTCAGATATTCTGACGCAAGTGACCTGTCGCCGCTCGCCGGACTGAGCGGGCTGACCACGCTCGACCTCGAGGGCACGCTGGTGAGCGATCTGTCGCCGTTGGCCGGACTGGCCGGGCTGACCTGGGTCAATCTCGGCCTCACGCAGGTGAGCGACCTGTCTCCGCTGGCCGGGTTGAAGAACCTCAAGGAGATTCGGCTCGAGAATACACATCAAGCCCACGTCCCAAAGTCGCTCGAACAGGTTGTCAAACGATTTTGAAAGATCTTCGAGCCGAGAATTGAGGTGGCTGAATGAACGTGGTGTCGTTCTGGCTCAGTCAGCAAACGTTCTGTGCTATGAACTCGGTCGCAAAAACTCTACCGCCGCTCGCACGCCGTGACGGAACGCTTCTTCAAACACGGGCACACCGCTCAGGTCGGCGTTCGCGAAGTGGATGCCGCGAAATGGCTGTGTTGTAGCCACGCTCACCAGAGCGTGGGGAGACCGCGAATTGAGTTCAAAGTCCCACGGTCTGGCGACCGTGGCTACACTCGATTTGAAAGCTGACGCTGCGCTAGCCCAGCCGCAACAACTCTTCCGCCGCTCGCACGCCGTGGTGGAACGCTTCCTCGAACACGGGCACACCGCTCAGGTCGGCGTTGGCGAAGTGGATGTTGCGAAATGGCTGAGCGGCTTGGCGGCGGGCGGGACTCCACACGAAGCCGGGGCGCGGGCGCACCATCGCGTGACCCCAGCGCATGACGTCCAACCGTTCGACGTGCTGCCGGATGTCGGGGTGGACTCGCGACAGGTCGGCCAGCGCGACTTCGGCCCATTCGTCGCGGCCGAGTTCGAGCAGGCGCGAACGAGCCACGCGCGGGTCGTGGTCGCACAGCGGGTAGTAGTACGTCAGCACCGTCGGCCCCATCTCCGGTCCGCGTTGGTGCGTGGCCACGACGTAGCCCAGCGATGGGCTGTCGTAGATCACGTTGTCCCACGCGAGCGGAAACCCCAGCCCGTGCGGCCGCGCGCTCAGATGCAGGTTGGCGACCATCCACGATCCGTGTTGGAATTCGTTCAGATGCGCGGCCAGTTCCGTGGGTGATTCGCGGTACGGGCGGATCACGTACCGCGCCAGAAACTGCGGGGCGGCGAAAATGACTCGATCGGCGTGCCAACCCACGGCGCGAGATTGTTCGTGATTCCAGGCGACAACATCCACGCCCGGCTTCCTGTCGTGGTCGGTCGGCACGATGTCAAACACCGCCACGCCCGTGCGGACTCGGTCGCGGATTTTTCCGTGCAGGTGAGACACCAGCCGGCCGTTCCCTGCGGGCCAAGTGATCAGCGATTGCGGTTCGTCGCCGGGACGGCGGATTCGCGACGCGAAGTAAAACAACCCGGCCCACGCGCTGACGTCGGCCAGCATCGCGCCGTAGTCGTCGCGGCAGGCGTAGTCCAGCAGCCACCGCAAGCGCGGCGATGTGAATTCGTGTTCGTCACACCAGTCGGCGAAGCTCAGTCGGTCGAGCGCGGTGACATCGGCATCGTCCGAACAGTTCGCCACCGGAATCGTGAACGCCCGTCTGGCTTGCCCGTCCCGCCACGTCACCCAGTGATCCACCTCGCGCTGAAATGCCGCAAGCTGCGCCCGATCGTCAGCACTCTCTCCCGCGTGCAGGTACAGACCCTCGTACCACCGGCCGCGGTAGAACACGCGCTCTTCGGGATCGCGAACCAAAAACTGTTCGCCGACGATCGGTTCTCCGTCGGCAGACGTCCCCTCGATGATCCCCATTTCGTCGAGCAGAGAAATCAGCGACTCGTTCTCGCGGAACGGCACCGGCAGATAATGCGCCCCCCACGGAAACGGTGTGAGCGCGTTGCGACCGCTGCGCGATGTCCCCCCAGGTTCGGTCTCAATTTCGAGCAGCACAAAATCGCGGAACCCGGCCCGATCCAACCGCCACCCGGCCAACAGACCCGCCACTCCGCCGCCGACGATCACGACTGGAATCGACGTCCACGCATCATCGGCCGGAGCCGGCAATCCCCCATCGCGCACGCGATGCCCCAAATTGTGCGACGCACCAACAATCTCGCCGGGCGGAAGCGGCGGTGTGTCCTCGTCGATCATCGAACACCCGGCCAACGCCGCCGGAGCGCCGAGGAACGCCGCCAGCAGTTCACGTCGAGTCAGGCGGTGCATTGAATGAGCGGCTTGGAAAGAGGGCGAGAAATACTCTGCGACGCTAATCCGGAAGATTCCCCGCGAAACACGCGAAAGACACGAAATGGACGAAGTGTGAAGGGCGTGCAGTATTTTCGAATCGATGGCTCTCCCAGCCGTGTGCTAAAAAAGAAAGGCCGTCAGATCATCACCACGCTTTTCGTTTTCGTGTCTTTCGCGTGTTTCGCGGGAAAGAACTTGAATCGTCTGGGTCAGCGATTACCGGCCAAAAATGCCTCACGTCGCGTGTTAATCTGTGCCGATGATAACGACGCTAACGAGGATACTGACTTTGCGCCCACGGTTCGAGGACGGACACTTGTGATGCGGTGCAGCCGACGAGCCACGCTGATGTTGCTGGCCAGCCTGATGGGGCTGCTGCCGGGGACGCTGTTCGCACAGTCGGATGTCACGACCGTCGCGAGTGAAGCAACATCGCGCGGCCAGTTTTTCGGAATCCTCGGGCAGGTCGCCAAGCCGGGAGTTTATGAACTGCCGGCCGACCGGCGGACGCTCAACGATCTCATTGAAGCGGCCGGCGGATTGACCGCGAACGCGTCGAACAATCTGCGGATCGTACGTCGCGGCCGCAGCGGCGGACAGGCATTCTTTCAACCTCGCATCCGATTCGAATTGCTGCCGGGTGACGTGTTCATTTCCGATCGGCGACGCACGGGGATCGGGGCCTTTGGTGGAGCGGGCTCCGGTGCGGCGAACCGCGATTCGCGAGATTCCACGGTGTTCGTGACCACGCCGGATCGAAGCGGCCAGGGAGGGACAACGACCGCGGGCCGGGAGTCCGATTCGGGGACGTCCAATGTTGTACAGCTTGGCGTTGTCGGGTTGATCGACCGTCCGGTGGTGATTGCCATGCCGGCCGATCAGGCCACGTTGCAGACCGTGTTGACCACGCTGCATCAACCGCGCGAGGGAGCACGGCAGATCACGCTGCTCCGCGACGGAAGCACATCGCAGACCGTGCCGCTGACCGAAGCCGCCAAGACCGTGCTCACGACGGGGACGGTGTTGGTGTTCGATCAAAAATCGGCGCAGACCGAAACGTTACCGAAACTGCCGGCCCCCGTGCGCTGGCAGGATCGCACTCTCGAATCGACGCCGCCGCAATCGCTCACGGCTGCGTCCGAATCGGCAAAGCCCGCAACCACAGCCGAATCGACCACACCGCTGCCCGAAACACGATCAGCCGAACCGACACCGCTGGCTCGCGGAACGGTCAACCGGCTGATTCCTCCCTCGCAAAGTCTGGTCTCGGTACCCGGCTCGACTTCGACGGTGGTTGATGACACCGACAAGTTCGAAGTCGCGGACGAATCCGAGACTGACGCGGCGACATCTCGCGGTCCATCCGGCAAGCCGGGCAGCGAGGCATCCGTGGCGGACTCCGCTTCGACACCGCCGGTCGTCGCCGCCAAACCGGGCCTGTCCGGAGAATTGCTGGCCGCGATCATTCTGGTCGGCACGTTGACCTGCATCGGGGGTCTGATGCTCGTTGAGTTTCTCCGCGGCCGATCGCGCAGCCAAGCCGCAGCCGTTTCAGTCATGGCCGACAAGATCGAATCCCCGTCGGACTCATCGTGGCAGATGCTGCCAGCATCCGCGCCGACGCTGGCAGCGCCGGCCACGAATCCCGTCTTTCAGCAACCTGTCGCGGTGACGACACGGCCGGTCGAGTTGGTGGCATCGGCGAATTTGCTCGATGATCTGGTCGGCAACCGCCTGCCCGTCGTGACCGAGCAGCTTGCGTTGCCAAACGGCGTGCGAATCTACGGCAAGCCGGTCGAGCGAACGGACGAGTTGCAGTTTCGACTCGATGCGGCTCATCCGGTCCCGGCACCACACATCAGTCGGTCGGCCGCGGCGCAGTACACCAGTTCGCATTCCGAACACACCGTCGGAGTCGAGGACATTCCCCGGCGAGCGACG
>JACRIH010000257.1 GCA_016235885.1 Planctomycetales bacterium
CTGCGGCCGATTCTGATGACATCGTTCGCATTTATCCTCGGCGTGTTCCCCCTCGTCGTCGCCAAGGGCGCCGGCGCCGAAATGCGGACCGCGCTCGGTGTGGCCGTGTTCAGTGGCATGATCGGCGTGACATTTTTCGGTCTGTTCTTCACGCCCGTGTTTTATCTGGTGGTCAAGTGGTTCGGTGACCGTGGCAAGAATCCAGTCGCAGCCGTCGACGGACAGGCCGGTGCATCGTCGTCGTTGTCGAAATGATCCGGTTGTAATAGTCAACAATACCTTGGCCCCAAAGGGGACAGATTCGATAGCCCAGGGCGCAGCCCTGGGAAAAGGTTGTTCGATCGACGTGAAGCCCCAACGGGGCGAGACCTCACGTTCGAAGCGAAGGGATTTCGCCCCATTGGGGCTGATACCTCGAATCGGACGCGGAACCCAGGGCTGCGCCCTGGGCTATCGAATCCCGCCCCTTTGGGGCGGAAATCTGGAAGACCAACGACTCTCAAATGAATCGTCAAATTGGGTTGCTCATAGATTGACCTGCTTTCACTACTCATCGCGAGGAGACTCAAATCATGCTTCAGTTGCACAGCTACTTGAAAATCGTGTCGGTGGTCGGTTTGATTTGTCTTCTGTCCGACCAGGTCACGCCTGCCGAGGCGGCGGACGTGGCGAAGTGGATTCCCGATGATGCCAACTCGCTGGTCATTGTCGATGCGGACCGCTTGTTCAACAGCGCCCTCGGTAAGAAGGAAGGCTGGGGCAAACCCAAGGCAGCCGACTTTGCGGGCCGTCCGGTTTTGCTGACTCCGAACACGCTGCGACTGGTGCGGGCCGGCAGCTTGAATTTCGACACGATGGAAGCTCCGTCACAGGTCGCGCTATTGAGTGTCCGGAAGAGTCCGACTTTGGAAACGATCGCGAAGAACGAAAAGGGATACGTGGAATCCGTCGGCAACACTCGAACGGCGTGGTCGCCGCGCGGAGCCTATGCCGTCAATTTGGACACTGGGATTGTGGGTGTCGTCTTCCCGGCGAATCGGCAGTACCTGTCGCGGTGGATGAAACAGCGCCACGGTCAGGCGTCGACATACCTCGTCAAAGCGTTGACCGAGTTTGACACGACCAAGCTGTGCGCTTCAATCGTCTTCGATCTGGACGACGCGCTGGCCGCCAGCCACCTCGAACACGCACTCGGCCACCTCAAGTGCCTGGCCGACAAGAAATCGGATCTCAAAGCAATCGCCGCCAGCCTCGAATCCGTTCGCGGCGTGAAACTGGGGATCACGATCACGGACAAGGCGGCGGGGAAGTTGGTCATCGACTTCAACGGCTCGCCCGCATCGTTGCAAGCCATCGCCAAGCCACTCGTCATTGAAGTGATCGCCGAGTTGGGCTACGAGTTGGACGACATGGAGACTTGGAAGCAGACCGTGGGCAACACCAGTATCACGTTGGAAGGTGATCTGTCACGCAGCGGGCTGATGCGGCTGTCCAGTCTGTGCGAAGCGCCGCATCTGGCGTTGGACGAGAGTGGTCGCGATGCCGATCAGGCCGATTCTGGCGACCCGAAACTGTACGCGACGCAGAGCCACTACAAATCAGTTCAAGCGCTGCTCGACGATCTGACTGGCAAGAAGAAGGAGACATTCGGACAGGCGGGGAAATGGTGCGAACAATACGCACAGCGCATCGACCGGCTGCCGATCGTCAATGTCGATGACGACATGCTGAAGTACAGCGCCAACGTCTCCGGGATGCTGCGCGACATGGGGCTGACGATGCGTGGCGTCGGCATTCGGACCGCATCGCGACAGGCCGACGTGTACGGTTCCGGCGTGACCTACAACTACCGCGGACAGCGACTCATCACACAGGAGGCCTCGGCCACCCAGGCGGCAATCAAGACCCAGGAACGATCCGCCGGAGCGATGGACGCCCGCCAAATCCGGCAACAGATCGACAACGAAACCGCCGCGATCCGCAAGGTCATGGCGCAGCGGTACAAGATCGAATTCTGATTGGAGCGCTCCGTGCTCCCCTCTCCCCTGCGGGGGAGAGGGGTTGGGGGTGAGGAGGCTGTGCGAACAGATGACAACCTGAGCAGGGCATCCGTTGACGGATGAAATGTCCAATATCCAACACTCAATATCCAATTTCCAAGTGACCACAAGAGTCGGTCCGCAGCCAACCGTCGGCCGAATTGGATAACGAACACTTGGACATTGGAAATTGAGTGTTGGATATTGGACATTCTTCTCACTGACCGCGCCTCGTCCGGTGAGCGGCGCAAAGTGCGTCGTGCGCTCGCCGCGCCATCCTCCCCATAACCGTGCTGGCGGCACTTCAGCCCCGCGCGTAGAATGCCTCCGCAAACGGATCGGCCGACAACGCGAACAGGTCGGCTGGCAGGATGAGCACCAGGAGGCGGGGCGTTGGCGCGCGGGGAAGATGTTAAACCTGAATTGGCAATGTCCGCGTCCACGGAAGGCATGGGCTTGGATGAATTGCGGGCGATCCTGCACCGCGTCGATCCGGCCGCGTTGCTTGTGCCGCAGCGGTTGCTGAGGCGCGTCATCCAGCGCGACCTCGACCTGACCGGACAGGTGTTCCGCGTTCCGCACGATCATTGCTACGCGATCGGCCGCGACCGGTTGCTGGCGCTTGTCGATTCGTTTGAGTTGCCGGACGACGTTTCCGAGCGGCCGGCCACGCTGATTTTGATAGACCAGTCGCCGTTGACCGAAGGCCCGCCGCGATTGCGAGATGCGTTGCTGCGTATTTTCTGGCGGCGGCTGTTCCATGCCCGCATTCACACTTCGCTGGAATCGCCCGCAGCAAGTAGCCGCTGGACGGATGCGGCCGTGCGGCGGCGCATCGACCGGCTGGGACGGCTCGAATTCGCCGAAGCCCGGCAGGTGCTCCGACAGGATCACCAGTTGCTGCGACCGGACGACGACCGGTCGGACTTCATCGAGTTTGCGGCGCACTATCTGGAACTAAAACATTTCGCTCCACAGTCGGTCGCGATCACCTTTCCGTCGCTGAAGCATCTCGACGACGTCGATCAATTGCTGGCGGAGGATATCCAGGCATCGATCACGTTGATGTCCACTCAGGTGCGACCAGGATTGACGCCGGTGCCGACTGCCGAGGAGACCGAACGAGCCGCTACGGAGCGGGCGGCCGAGCGTCCGAACTGGCTGACCCGGTTGTTGCTGCGAACCGTCGATGGCCCCCTGCACCGCCGTGCGGACCAGGCGCGGGCGATCGGCAACGTGGCGCGTTCCGCCCTGCTCCGCGGTCGCGAAGCGGGGATCGACACGGCACGCCGCGACCTCAAGTTGCTGACCTCGCGGTTGCAGGCCGTTCTCTCGTTGACCGACGACGAAGCTCGCACGTGGCATGAAACTCTCGAATTGTTGCTGCATCCCGAGGATGACGACTACTGGTCCGCCGAAGCGCGGCTGCTGTACGACCTGCAAAACGTCTGCGTGGACTACGAGCGCGAACTGTTCGCCGTGGACCTCGTCGAATGGGCGCTGTGGTACTTCCGCCGGCCTGTGCGCCGGCCGTTGCCGCTGGCCCGCGAAATGTTGCGGCTCAAGAATCTCCGCAAGGTCGGCCACGATCTGCGTTCCGTCCGGCTGCCTCCCACCGAGCGCGGCCGGTTGAACGAAATGCTGCGTCGCGCCGTCCGTCGGATCGAAACCGAACTGCGATTCAAAATCGAACCGCTTGTCGCGCAGTCGCTCGACGAGGTGAAGTTGGAACCTGGCAGCCTGCCGGAACGCGTGGCGCGGGACAAGCTGGTCGCGGAATTTGCCGACCGTGTGATCGCTCGCGGGTTCCTCACGTTCAGCGACGTGCGGGACATGCTGGCGCGGAATCAAGTCAAGTTGCCGGACCTCGGCGGGCCGGGGCAGCTTGTGTTCGGCGACCAATTGCTGCGCGTCGACAAACAGTTCGCGATCAAGCTCGACGGCGTGTACCGGCGGGCGGAGTTCTATCTGCGGTGGATGCAGCGGCTCAGTTCGCTCATATTCGGCACGGCGGCCTGTCGCTTCGCGACACTGTACGTCGTGATCCCGTTCGGTGGGGCGTACTGCGTTCTGGAGTTTCTTCAGCATTTTCTGCACGCCCTGCTGCTGGCCACGACGGGCTTGGACATTCACCTGATTTCGCGGTGGAGTGTGCTCGGCGTGGGAGCCGTGTTGTGCGGCGTGATTCATTCGGAAATGGTGCGGCACGCGGTCGTGGGAGCCTTGCGGCGGTTGGGGCGCGGATTGTTCTGGGCCGCCGTCACGCTGCCGCGAGCGCTGGTGTCGCTGAAATCCGTGCAGTGGCTGATTCACTGCGCACCGGTCGCGTTCTTCCGCCGCCGTCTGCTCGAAGCCACGGCGCTCGGTCTGATCGCGATCCCGATCGGCAGCCGCTACGGGTTGGAAGGGCCACGAAACTATCAAGTCGCCGCGACGCTGTTCACTCTGGCCGCATGGCTGTTCAACACCGGGTTGGGTCACCTGTTGCGTGAAGCCGTGGCCGATCTGATCGCCTACCTGCGCAGTCTGCTCTGGTTCGATGTGCTGCTGGGCTTGTTCCACATTCTGGTGGACTTTTTCAACTGGGTGGCCGCCGGCTTCGAGCGGTTGTTGTACTCGATTGACGAGTGGGTGCGATTCAAGCAGGACGAAGGGCGCGGCAAACTGGTCGTGAAAGCGCTGCTGGGAGTCGTCTGGTTCTTCGTGAGCTACGTCGTGCGATTCGCGTTCACGCTGCTGCTGGAACCGCAGATCAACCCGCTGAAACATTTCCCCACGGTGACGGTGGCTCACAAACTCCTGCTGCCGCTGATCCCCATGTTCGGTGAAGTGTTGTACCAAACCACGAGCATGAACAAGACGCAGGCCGTTACCGTCGCGGGAGCCATCATCACGTGCATCCCCGGAGTTTTCGGATTTCTCGTGTGGGAGCTGAAGGAAAATTGGCGGCTGTACCAGGCCAACCGCCCGCCGGACCTCGAACCGACCGTTGTCGGTGCGCACGGTGAAACGGTGCTGCGGTTTCTGAATCCCGGATTTCATTCGGGCACGCTGCCGAAAATTTTCCACCGTCTGCGGCTGGCGTACGCGGCGGACGAACCGGATCGACGAGTGAAACCGGCGCGCGCGTTGCGGCACGTGGAAGACGAAGTCCGCCGCTTTGTCGAACGGGAATTGGTCGCACTGCTCGATGGAGCCGCCGGTTGGGGGAAATCGCCGCTGGTCGTGAGCCATGTGGACGCGGGCGTCAAACGCATCGTCATCGAATTGTCGTGTACGGAACTCGGCGACCACCCGGTCCGCCTCGCGTGGGAAGAGCATGGCGGCCGACTGCTGGCTCAAGTGCTCGATCCGGGTTGGCTGTCGCGGCTGAACGCGACGCAACGACAAACCTTCGCGAACGCACTGCTTGGCTTGTACAAACTCGCGGGCATTTCGCTGGTCCACGAACAACTCGTCCGGCTGTGGGAACCGGGTGCCGTCGTGTACGTGAATCACAACGAAACTCTGCAAGCGTGGCGACCGACCGCACCCGCCATCGTCGTCACGTATCCGTGGA
>JACRIH010000268.1 GCA_016235885.1 Planctomycetales bacterium
AAGAGAGGTCTCACGCAGAGGCGCAGGGATCGCAGAGTTTGAAGAGTCCTGGAGATTGGGTTTCTCCGCGAACTCCGCGCCTCTGCGTGAATCATTTGTATTTCGCCACGCCTGGCGGCAAGCCATTTTGTCCACTTCGTTGTGCGGTCCCATTCGACGAGTCTTGTCGATGCGTTGACAGACACGAGATGACACTGCTTTCTGCAAAAACGGCATTCAGCACGACAGGAACTGTCCTGGACGTCGTGTCATCTGGTGACCGGAAGCGAACCATCGGAGGTGCAAAGTGAAGTCAACTCGTGGCATGGCTTGGGTTTTGATCGGGTGCCCGACAAATCGCGATTTCGTCGCTGAACCGGCATCCCGTTCGCGTCGTTAGTGACCGGCATACAATGCTGGCGTTGAGACGCAGCCGACGTTCCGTTAGGTTGCGCACAGAAACAGAAACATCAGCAGCCGGGCGGCAGATCGCCTGGTCCGGCAATTCCATCAAGGAGTCACCACCGTGTTTTTCGATCCGATGTACTTCCTGTTTTTGGCTCCCGCGATCGTGCTCATGCTGTGGGCTCAAATGCGGGTCAAGATGACCTACTCTCGCGGCTTGCAGGTTCCCGCCCCGCTTAGCGGAGCCGCCGCCGCGCGGCACATTCTCGATCAGGCCGGCTGCCAGGACGTCGGCATCGAGGTCACCCACGGCGTGCTGTCGGACCACTACGATCCATCGCACCGCGTCCTGCGGCTCAGCGAAGAAGTTTATCACAGCCGGTCGGCCACGGCCGTCGGCATCGCCGCCCACGAGGCTGGCCACGCGCTGCAACATGCTCAAGGTTACATGCCGTTGGTGATTCGCAGTGCGGCCGTTCCGGCGGCTCAATGGGGACCAACGCTGTCGTTCATCCTGCTGATCGTCGGTGGGCTGATGCACAATCCCATGTTGATCTGGCTCGGAATCGCGTGCTTCGGGGGCCTTCTGTTCTTCCAGGTGGTCAACCTGCCGGTCGAATTTGATGCCAGCAACCGGGCGAAGCGCGTTCTCGGCGAACTCAACATCGTGGACGCAGCCGGAGCCGTCGCCGTGCGCGATGTCCTGAACGCGGCCGGTTGGACGTACGTCGCCGCCACGCTTCAGTCGCTGCTCACGCTGCTGTACTACATCTGGCGCTTCACCGGCGGCTCACGCGACGATCGGTGACCGTCGAGGCACCAATCGCCAGCGACCGCGATTGACCTGTTTTCCAGAGCGGCGTATAAATCGCCCCCTTTTCCACGGCGATTTCCCTGTCTTTGCCACTTCGCTCGGGAACACATTCGTGTTGGAAACCAATTCGGACTCCGTTGCCACACTCGACGAACTCCTGCGTCAGTCCGACGAGGCGCTTCTCGAATCGGTCGCGGTCCGCACGGGGGAAGTCCCCCACGTCTCGGCCCGCTTCGGTCACGCACGGCCGTTCGAACTCCCGGAGTTTTCCGACACACGTGACGCGAACGAGGCCGTGGAAATCAATCGGGCGGACAGTTCCGCCATCGCCGTGCAAATCGAAATCGGACGGACCGAACTTCGTGGCGAACAGGTCACACAACTTGTGGCCGGTGCAGTCGTGCCCCTGAACCGGCTGGCCGGCGACCCGGTCGATATTCGCGCGGGAGGCCGACTGGTCGCACGCGGTGAGATTCTGATCTGGAATGGAAAGTTCTGTATCCGCGTCGTCGAAGTTCTGACGAAAGCCATCCGGAAGGAACCGGTGGTGCCGTCGTCGCTGTAGGTTGGGTCGAGGAACGAGACCCAACAACTCAAACCGTGGAATGGATTCCAATGTTCAGCCGCAATCATCTGCTGGCACTCGCCACCATCGCGTGGCTGACCATGCCGTGCGGTCTCGCGCTGGCCGCCGACGGCTTCGCGGATTCGATCACCACCGCAGATGCAGTTGCGAGAGCTAACGATCACGCGCCGCTCAGACTCACGCGGCCGGATGGTCAACGCAAGCCGACATCGAACGCCGCCAATCACGGCGCGGCGGGTGAGTCTGATCGGCAGAGTCGGTCGAACTCAAGCTGGTGGACCAGCGTCGGCGGTCTATCGCTCGTCGTGATCGCGATCGTGCTGAGCGCCCGATTCCTCCGCCGCTGGCTCCCCAAAACCCCGGGCTTGCTCCCCGACCAAGCTCTCGAAATGCTCGGCCGCTTCCCTGTCGATCCGCGCAACAACATCTACCTCGTGCGCTGCGGCCGGCGCCTGCTGGTCCTCGGCGCTGCGGCGGACGGATTGCGCACGCTGTCGGAAATCACCGACGTCGGCGAAGTCAGTGCGCTGATGCGCCTGTGCGCCGACGGTCAAGAAATAGAACCCGGCATCGAGCGCCCAGTACTGAGTACTGAGTACTCAGTACCGAGTACTCAGCCCTCAACTCTCCCCTCCGCCGCACAACGGTTACAGGATCGGTTGCGGAAGAGCGCAAGCCTGACCTCAACGCCGGAAAACAGTCCCGCGTCACCTCGTGAGGTGTCGCATGGCTGATCGCATTCCGATCGAACGGACACGTCTGGCTCTCGTGGCATTCCTCGCGTTGTGCCTCATACCGGCCTCATCTGTGAAAGCCGAACCGGGGACTCGACCATCGTCAGGCCAGAGCCGGATGAGCTCAAACGGCGGGCTGTCGCAGGTTCCCGACCGAGTTGTCCCGGCGAAACCTCAGCCCGCAGCCGAATCGCCCCCACTCAACGTGACGGCCAATGCGCCGAGCGGCATCGCTCCACCCGCAGGTTGGCAACCCGATCAAATGGTGTCGCCGAGCGGACTGTCCGGCACGTTGAACACACTACTCATGCTGACGGTGATCAGCATCGTCCCGTCGATTCTGATCCTCACGACATGCTTCGTGCGCTTTTCCATCGTGCTCGGGCTGCTGCGGCAAGCGCTGGGCACGCAACAACTGCCGCCGAATCAGGTGCTGATGGGATTGAGCTTCTTCCTCACCGTGCTCGTGATGTGGCCGGTGTGGCAGGAGAGCTACACGAAGGGGATCAAACCGTACACGCAGCCGGTGGCCGGTCAGCCGGCGATCGGGTTCGATGACGCATTCACCAACACAGCGCAGCCGCTGCGGCGGTTTATGAGCGACCAGATTGATCGACTCGGCAATCAAGAAACGGTGTGGATGTTTCTCGACTACCAGCGCGGCGGAGCCAGCACGGCGGACAATTCGGAGCGGCGGATCGAGACCTACGACGACGTCCCGTTGCCCGTGCTGTTGCCGGCGTATCTGCTCAGCGAACTGAAAGCGGCGTTCGTGATCGGGTTCCAGATCTATCTGCCGTTCGTGATCATCGACCTCGTCGTGGCCGCGGTGCTCGTTGGGATGGGACTGAGCATGACGCCACCGACGATGATTTCGCTGCCGTTCAAACTGCTGCTGTTCGTGCTGATCGACGGCTGGCAGCTCATCGTGGGAATGATGTTGGACAGCGTGCGTTCTGTGAGCGGGTGAGTCGTAGGTAAGGCTTTACAGCCAGACCGAGCATAGCCAGACCAAGG
>JACRIH010000269.1 GCA_016235885.1 Planctomycetales bacterium
GCTCGACCGCCGTCGAGACGTTTTGAGCCTCGGCAGTCAACTGTCCGACAAAAGCCACGACGATCAACGTCAGAAAAACGAGGCTGATACGATTCATGAGATCGCTCCGAGAGTTGGTTTCGAAACAAGCGCGACGCACTAGCCAGAAGTCAGGGTCACAAACGATTCCGCCGCCCGCTCGTGCGTCGTGCTTAGCGTCACCCAGCTTTGAGATCGGGGCGACGATTGGGAACGACAGGCGGAGAACATCAGAACTCCCAGCGCTTCGGTTTGCCAGCCGACTTCAGTTCGATCCAGTCGATCTCGACGGCTTGTTTCTGCGCGGGGACGTACACACGCAGGATGCCCAGCGCGCCTGCGGCTGGGACTTCGATTGCGAGTTCCTGCCAGTCACCGGGCTGGAGTTGAAATGGAACGGACTTGGCGGCTTTCACGTCGCCGCCGGGAGTCAGCCATTCGATCTTGCCGTCGCCACCGTTGGGGCAGCGGGCCTTGAGTTTCACGACGGCCGGGCCGTTCGCTCCCGCGCCGACTCCGAGAAACGGTGCGTTGTTCTTGCCGCTGATCGTGACGATGCCAGCCTTCACGACGGCTTCGCAACCACGAGCCTTCCAGCCTTGCAGTTTTGGATCGTCGTCCTCAGCGGGAGCTGCGGCTTTCGCCTTGGGCTTCGGTTTGTCGTCCGACGGTTTCGCAGCCTCGGCTTTGTAATTTGGATTGCGAATCGGCACGACGGCTTCGGTATCGCGGAGAAAACCGGTGATGAGTTCGTTCAACTCGCGCACAATCTTTGGTTTCTCGGCGGCGAGGTTCTGCGATTCGCCGAGATCATCCTTCAGGTTGTAGAGTTCCAGCCGATCGCTGCCGTCGTCGTTGTCGGCATGAAAGCGGATGAGTTTCCAATCCCCCTGGCGGACATAGGTGCCGGGCTTGGAACCCGGATGCGCTTTCGCCTGCGCCTCGCCGCCGTGTGGGAAGTGACAGAAGATTCGATCTCGCGACGGACCCTGGCCGAGCAGCGTCTTCGTTTGATCGACACCGTCCAGCTTCATGTTGGCGGGCGGCTTGAGGCCGCTCATCGTCAGCAGTGTCGGGAACCAATCGGTGCTGTGCAGCAGCGAATCGTTCGTCGTCCCGGCCTGCACCTGACCGGGCCAGACCACGACGCACGGCTCGCGCGAGCCCCCTTCGTAGAGCGACGCCTTGCCACTGCGCAGCGGCAGGTTGCTGGTCGCCGGGATGTCCGCGAAGCCTGCGGGATCGGTCGCGCGAGGCAGGTACGAATAGCCGCCGTTGTCCGAGAAAAACACGATGATGGTCCGATCCGCGATACCCGCCTCGTCCACCGCCGTGAGCAATCGACCGACGCCGTCGTCGAGGCTGCGGACCATCGAGGCATAGAGCGGATTGTGTTGCGGGTTCTTCTGATCGACTTTGGCTTGGAAGTGTTCGATGTAATCCCGTCGCGCGTTCCACGGGCCATGCACCGAGAACGCCCAATAGTTGAGATAGAACGGTTTGTCTTTGTGCTCGCGGATGTATTTCGCCGCCTCGGCGGACATGCGATCTTCGATGTGCTCGCCGGGTTTGCCGTGGATGGCGACATCGTTGATGAACTGCCACGGCGCGAGATATCCGCCACCCGGCCCGGCCGCTCGCGGCGTGTGTGGGAAGTCGAATTCAAAACCCTGATCGCGCGGTTCGTAGCGGTCCCCGTCGCTCGCCGGCAGATTGTGGCCGAGATGCCACTTGCCGAAGTGCGCCGTCGCGTAACCCGATTCGCGGAACACCTCGGCCAGCGTGACATAGTCGGTCTTCAACCGCGTCAGCGTGTTCGCGCTCAGCACCTTCACGTTGGGTGGAGCGGCTTGCAGCTTCTTTTCCAACTGCACTTGCGGCAGATGACACGCCGGCGACGTGATCCCGATCCGCGCCGGATACAACCCGGTGAGAATGCTCGACCGCGTCGGCGAACAAAGCGGACTGGCCGCATACGCCTGAGTGAACCTGACACCGCGCTTCGCCAGCCGGTCGATGTTTGGCGTCTCGTGAAACGTGCTGCCAAAGCAACCGACGTCCCGCCAGCCGAGATCATCGCACAGAATGAAAATGATGTTGGGGCGAGGTTCCGCGGCGTTTGCTCGACTGACAAGCAGGCACACCGTCAGCAAGAGTAGTCCCAGCAGTCGCACGCACATGGACTTCACTCCTTGTTCTTGCCGCCCGACGTTACGAATTCCTCGCGGCTCAGAACTCCATCATTGTTGGAGTCGAAACGCGGAAAGCGCTTGGGGGCTTCATCGGGATCGGGCTGGTTGGCGAGGAACTCTTCGCGCGTCAGTTTGCCGTCTTTGTTCTTGTCCTTCGAATCGAACAGCGCATTGCGATCTTGCTTTGGCTTGTCTTTCGCGGGTGTCGACGCGGGAGCCGCCGTGAGTTGCGGTTTCGCTTCGGGATGTTGTGCCAGCAGGACTCGGAGTTCGGCGACGGCCGCTGGTTGATCGGCGGCGACGTTCTTTGTTTCGAGCGGGTCCGTCTCGTAGTCGTAGAGTTCCAACTCGGCGGATTCGGCGGGCGCTCCGATCTTCTTCCATTCGACCAGCCGATGCCGAGCCGTGCGAATGGCTCGACCGATCAGCGGCGTCTTGTTCGGACCCGTGCGCGGATAGACGTGTATCGTGTGATCCTTCGTCGGCGCGGCGGGGTCGCGCAGCGTGGCGGCAAAGCTGCGGCCGTCGAGTCCCGCCGGAGCCGGCACGCCCGCGAGTTCGCAAAGCGTCGGATAAATATCAACGGTCTCCGCCAGTGCGGACGTCCGCGCACCGGCCTTCGCACCGGGAACAGCGACGAGCAGCGGGATGCGGGTCGCCTGCTCGTAGTTCGTGTGTTTGCACCAGATGCCGTGATCGCCGAGGTGCCAGCCGTGATCGCCCCACAACACGATGATCGTGTTCTGCGCGAGGCCGAGGCGATCCAACTCAGCCACGACGCGGCCCAATTGCGCATCCATGTAGCTCGTCGCCGCGTGATAGCCGTGGATCAACGTCCGTTGCAGTTCGTCGTTGAGCGGGCCGCTCTCCGGGATGCCGCTGTACTGCCGCAATTCGCCGCCAAACTGCGGCGCGTAGTCCGGCGCTCCGGTCGGCGGTGTGCGGACCTGAGCCAGCTTGAAGGCGGCTCGGTCGTACAAGTCCCAATACTTCTGCGGCGCGACGAACGGCAGATGCGGCTTCACGAACCCGACGGCGAGGAAGAACGGCTCGGTCGGTTTCTGCTGCGTCTTTTGTGGGGGAGTTGCTCCGCAACTCCCCGCCGAGTCGCGGAGAGACTCGGCCACATTCCGCAAGCGGCGGATCGCTTCGTCGGCGAGTGCTCCGTCGGGATACGTGTTGTCCGGCACGTCGGCCGCTTCGTAAGCCGCTCCACGCGGCAAGTCCTTCGCCGGCTTGTTCGCGAACAGCGCCTCTTCGCGAGTGAGTCCCTCCTTGGCCTTGCTCGCCGGCAACGCGTACGCGACGACATTCGCCTTCCAATGCGGCACGCTCCACGAAGCGGAGTCTTCCGTGTTGCCGTGTCCGACATGAAAGATCTTCCCGAGCGCCTCGGTTCGCCACCCGTGCTGTTTGAAAAGCTGCGGCAGCGTCACGGCGTCCGGCCGCGAGCGACGAAAGTTCGTGCCGAGGTCATAAATGCCGAGCGTCTGCGGGCGCAGTCCGACCAGCAGCGAATTCCGCGACGGTGAGCAGACGGCCTGATTGCAATACGCCCGCTCGAAGAGTACCGACCGCGCCGCCAACCGGTCGATATTCGGCGACTTCACCGTCTTGTCGCCGTAGCAGCCAAGCACCGGCTTGAGGTCATCGACGCAGATCAACAGGACGTTGGGCCGGCTCGTGGATGGGGTGGTTTCCACCGCGAAAGCTGCGATCGAACCCAGCAGCCAAAGTGAAGTGACCAGAATGGGATGCAGACGAGTCATGTTTTCTCACGGCTGACGGAAGTGGACGTGGCGTTTCATTCGAGGCACCTGCGGCTCGCTTGCGAGCGATTTATCTCACATCGTCTCGTGAACCACAACCACTTGGAACAACCACCTGGCGACGAAGCATCGAACGCCAGCGGCTGCGAGTCCACGAGGTTCTGGCCCGTCATCGCCAGTTCCAAGAATGGCTCGCTTCCGTCAACACGCACACCAAACCATAATGAGACGTCCGCAGCGGACCACTCCGATGTAAATGAACTTCTGCTCCGCGCCGAGGTCGTGAAACAGGATGCACCCGAAACCATGAAACTGCTTTCCCTCGTCGTCCTGGTCAGCGTTCTTTGTGCCCACGCCGTTGCCGACGACACGCCGGCTCCCGCGACCCTGCTCCGCCTGGACGGAGCGAACACCGATCCGGCGACGATCGATTACGCCAGGTTGCCGATCGTGAAAGGGACTCACGCCGTCATCAATCCGACCGATGCGACGCTGAAGTTTCAACTTCACAACTATCTCATCCACCACGACGGCCGGTTCTGGTGCCTGTGGAGCCAGGGTCCGCCGGTCGAGGACGAGCCGTCGCAACTGATTCGCTTTGCGACCAGCGCCGACGGCCTGAAGTGGTCCGATCCGAAGGTCCTCGTCGACCCGCCGCAAGAGGGTTATGCCTACATCGCGCGCGGCTTCTGGTTGCGCGACGGCGAATTGCTCGCGCTGGCCGCGCACTTCAAAGGCAAGGGGGCGTTCGGTGTGAACAAGGAACTGCAATTGCTCGCGTTCGCCTGGGACAAATCGTCGGAGACTTGGAAACCGAAAGGGCGAGTGTTCGACAACGCGATCAACAACTTTCCGCCGCAAACGCTGCCGACCGGCGAATGGATGATGACGCGGCGAGACAGCCGGTTCAACGTGTCGGTGCTGATCGGCGGTCAGACGTCATTCAACGATTGGCAGTCGCTGCCGGTCGTGGAACGGCTCAAGATCAAAGGCTTCAGCCCGGACGAACCAATCTGGTGGTCGCAGCCGGACAGGACGTTGGTCGCGTTGTTCCGCGACAACGGCGGATCGAGCCGCCTGTTTCGCGCGACTTCGACCGACAACGGGCGCACGTGGTCGTTGCCCGAGTTGACAAACTTCCCGAACTCGACAAGCAAAATCTTCTCGCTCCGCACCAGCCGCGGAGCTCGCGTGCTGATCTCGAACGCGAACCCCTGCGTCGGCCGGCGGCAATTGTACCTGTCGATCTCCGAAGACGGTTTGCACTTCACGCGAATGGCACGGCTGGACATTCCGTCGCCCAAACCCGCCACGCTGCAATACCCGCACGCGATCGAGCACCACGGCCACCTGCTCATCGCCTTCTCGCGGAACAAAACTCAATCGGAAGTCTTTCAGATTTCATTGGACGACATCGAAGCTTTGCGCGAAGCGGCGAAGTGAAGTCCGGCGGCTGTCTTGAAAGGTGAGACCAAATGCTGTGTGCCGAAACAGACTCTCCGCCATCCCTGTTGGGCAACACCCGTGAGCGGCAAGGCGCTAGCCGCCGGTCTGCTGGAAATCACCGGCGGCTAGCGCCTTGGCGCTCACGTCACACAGCGTTCAACTGGACTGGCGGAGACCCGAAGTCGTGGCAGGGGAGGTCCCGA
>JACRIH010000270.1 GCA_016235885.1 Planctomycetales bacterium
CTACAGCTTCCTCCCGACGCTCCTCGTCGAAGCCCGCCAGCGGATCACGCTGTTCAAGGAAGTGGAAGTGAATCTGGAGACGGCTTACATGGAGTTGACGTAGGGGTTGGTGCAGTAGAGTGGATGGTGGATGGTGTACGGTGTACGGAATCGAAAGTCACCACCACCCACCGTCCACCGTTCACCCCGTCTGCGGCACACCAATGAACGGCAAATTCCGATACTCGTCGTTGAAATCCAGCCCGTAGCCGACGACGAATAGATTCGGAATCTTGAAGCAGTGGTAGTCCGGCGTGATCTCGACCTTTTGCCGTCCTTCCTTCCACAGCAGCACCGCCGATCGCACGCTGCGAGGTTGAAGTTCGCGGACTTTTTCCAGCAGCACGGCCAGCGTCGTTCCGGTATCGAAGATGTCGTCCAGCAGCAACACGTCGCGGCCGCGCACGTCGGGCAGGAATGCCGAATTCACGATCAGGTTGCCGGGCGATTTGGCGTCACCCCGGTAGCTCGACGCTTGCAATAACCCCACCTGCAACGGATGGTCAATCTGGCGAATCAGGTCGGCGAGGAAAATAATGCTCCCCGTCAACACCCCCAGCACCGTCAAGTTCTTGCCGTCGTAGTCGGCTGCGATACGCCGTGCGAGGTCCGCGACTCCTTCGCGAATGCGGTCTTCCGAGATCACAACTTGCATGAGAACGACGGCCTTTCCGCAGCGAGTCAACCGACGGACTTGGCGGCGCGACTCGCGCCTGCCAAACTGTGGTCCGCATGATAAGCAGACGAATGCTGATTTGCATCGCACGTGGAGCGACTGTCGATTCTTGTAGCCCTGTCGCTCCGCGACAGGAGAGCCGAGTGTCTCTCGACCTTCAGATTCCATAACCATCGGGTTGCCGAGAGATGGTTGGCTAACCTGTCGCGGAGCGACAGGGCTACTTTTTAAAAAAACGAAACCTTGGAGCGTGAAGTATGCCCGCAGCCAATCCCGGCTGGAACCAGATCGAAATTGGAGGCAAATTGGCGGACGTGTTCGAACCGAGAACGCCATCGCCGCACAACTTTGCCGTGCTGTTCCTGCACGGTCACGGAAAGATCACGCTGCGCGACAATCCCGTCTTCACCGCCGAACTCGAACGCCACGGGCTGAGGTGCGTTTGCCCGCATGGCAAAAGGTCGTGGTGGGGGGACCGCGTCTGTCGCGAGTTCGACGCGGAGATCACACCGATTCGCTACCTTCGCGAACGGCTTGTTCCGTGGGTGGCGGATCGGTGGGGGACGCAGCCGCCGGGGATCGGGTTGCTCGGTGTCAGCATGGGTGGGCAGGGTGTGCTCAAGTTGGCGTACGGCTACCCGAAGGAGTTTCCCGTCGTCGCCTCGCTGGCTCCGACGGTTGATTTTCATTTGTGGTACGGGTTGGGATTGCCGCTCGACGAAATCTATCCCGATCAGGAAGCTGCGCGGCAGGACACGATCACACTCTGGTTGCATCCGCTCAACTGGCCCCGGCATCAGTTCCTCGCCTGCGATCCGGACGACGACTGGTTCGACAGTGCCGACCGATTGGCGAGCAAGCTGTCGTCATCCGGCATCCCGTACGAATACGAACTATCGATCCGCCGAGGCGGCCACTCGTGGGACTATTTCAATCACCTGGCCCCGCGCGTCGTCAGATTTCTCGCCGAGCGACTCGCTCAGGAGAGCCGGCGGTTTTGATGTCGCGGTACGTAGCCATCATGCTCCGCGTGATGAGCCGAATGGTCAATCGACGCCGAATCCCGGCTCGGCTCGGCTCGTCACGCGGAGCGTGACGGCTACGTTCGGCTGCGATAACATTCCGTCCGTGATCTGACCGACAACTTCTGATCTCAAGGGAGGCGACTGTGAACAGGATGCAATTCGCACGCGGCGTGGGTTCTTTCGTGCTGGCACTGGTGGCTGTGGTGACGACGACGTCGCTACGAGCCGATGATGCGTGGGTCGTGTACAACGGCGGAGAGGGACCGGGCAAGGGGAAGCACATCGTGCTCATCAGCGGCGATGATGAATACCGTTCGGAAGAGGCGCTGCCGCAGTTGGCAAAGATTCTCTCAAAGCATCACGGCTTCAAATGCACGGTGCTGTTCTCGATTGATCCAGAGACCGGGTTTATCAAGCCCAACCACGACGACAAGTTGCCCGATCACACGCCGGGGATCGAAGCGTTGAAGACGGCGGATCTCGCGGTGCTCGGCCTGCGGTTCCGCAATTTGCCGGACGAGCAGATGCAGCATTTCGTCGATTACATCGAAGCGGGCAAGCCGGTGATCGGTCTGCGAACTTCGACGCATTCCTTCAGCATTCCGCGGGACCGAAAGTTCGCGAAGTACAGCTACAACTACGGCGGCAAGGAATACGAACAAGGCTTCGGCCGGCAGGTGCTCGGCGAAACGTGGATCAGCCATCACGGCCAGCACGGCAAGGAGGGCACCCGCGGCATCCTCGCGAAGGATCAGGCGAACCATCCGATCTTGAAGGGGATCAAGGACGGCGACATTTTTGGAACGACGGACGTTTACGGCGTGCGCCTGCCGCTCCCCGGTGACAGCCTGCCGCTGGTTCTCGGTCAGGTAACCGAGACGCTGCAAGCGGACAGCCCGCCCGTCGAAGGCAACAAGAACTCCCCGATGATGCCGGTCGCGTGGACGAAATCGTACACGGCCGCGAACGGCAAGACAGCACGCGTGTTCACAACGACGATGGGCGCGTCGCAGGATCTGCAATGGGAGGGAACTCGCCGGATGCTGGTCAATGCAACCTACTGGGCGCTGCGCATGGAGGAAAAGCTCTCGGTCCCAGCCAATGTCACTCTCGTCGGCGATTTCAAACCAACCCCCTTCAAATTCGGCGGCTTCACCCGCGACGTGAAGCCTTCGGATCACGCGATGAAGTAGGGTGGGACCAGCGCAGCGCCGGCCCACCATGTGTGATCGTTGCAACGCCATTTTGCACGCCCTAAGCCGAGAGTTCATCAACTACAAAACGGTGCTCGGATGATTGAGGGTTGGCCGGAGAAAATTGAGGCCGCACAGTTGCAGCCCACCGTCGTCATCGGTGGCGTCGAGCGCGAGCGAATCCGTTACGGCAAGGAGTCGGACGATTGGGGCGCTGATCGACAACCATGTCACGATTGTGGCGTTATCAAGGGCCAGCTTCATGTATTTGGTTGTGATGTTGAGCGTTGTCCTGTATGCGACGGGCAATTGATTTGGTGTGAGTGTAATGGTTGAGATGACCGAATTCGGATCACGCGATGAAGTAGAGTCTTTGTCCGAAACACGTGTGTTTTTTGCTCGCGTGTTTTTGGGAATGTTATCCGGCCAATGACTTTGTGGGATAAAGGTCGTGGTGGTAGTGGAGTGTGGTGGTCATCAGGGTTTGTCCTTTGGAACTGGGCCGCCAGCGGCGGGTGCGAGGGATCGTCGCGATCAGGCCGTGAGTGTGGAGGCGTTGCAGGAAACGGGTGACTCGGCTGCGTTGACGGCGGGCCGTGACGGCGTCTTTCGGGAGAGGACCGTACAGCGCGGCGCGAATCTGTTCGTTGCGGAAGCCGTGCAGGAAGTGCTCGCCCCGCATCACGGCGGCGAACAAGGCCGTGTCCTCGCGCGAGGCCGGGCTGAAGCCACGCACGTGGCGGCCGTTGGGGCGTTTCGCCGGTTCGGCCAGTTTGCGGAACGGTTCGCGAGCGGCGGCCACGTCCACCGTTTCGGACAGCGCATTCAAGTAGCGGCCGTTCGTGGCACGGCCGATTTCGGTGTAGCGGTACATGTTCGCCACTCCTTTGCGCAGCGGCAGCCAATGCATTCCCTCGACA
>JACRIH010000289.1 GCA_016235885.1 Planctomycetales bacterium
GCTGCGGCATTGATTGAATATCGTACGTTTCGGAACAACGACCCTCCGAAAATCCTGGGACTGTGGCATCAAGCGGGGTTCGGCAGCGGTGCGGCGCAGGGATTCTCCTGCGATGCGTTTGACCTGCTCGTCTTCGCTCAACCGTACTTCGACAAGCGCGGCTTGATCGTCGCGGAAGTCGATGGGGAGGCCGTCGGCTTTGTGCATGCCGGTTTTGGCAGCAATGTCGAAGGGTCGCAACTCGACCGGGGCCGCGGCGTGATTTCGGCCATCGTCGTGCATCCCGCTCACCGGCGGAAGGGGATCGCCCGCGAACTGGTCACGCGGGCCGAGTCGTATCTCCGCGAGCAGGGAGTCACTGAATTCCAAGCCGGTGAAGCGTCCAGTTTGACGCCGTTCTACCTTGGGCTGTACGGCAGCAGTGATTGCGTCGGGTTTCTCGAATCGGACCACACGGCTGCGCCGTTCTTCAAATCACTCGGTTACCAGGCGGGCGAACGCTGGTTGTTGTTCCGTCGCGACATTTCAGTGCGGGCCGATCCATTTGACGCCCGGTTGGTGAACATCCGCCGCAACATGCAGATCACGATTCGCGATCGGCCCTCCAATGCGAGTTGGTGGTGGATGACGCGGCAGGGGCGATTGGACGCATTGTGGTTCGAACTGTTGCCGAAAACGGGCGGCAATCCGGTTGCCTCGATGGGTTGTTGGGGGATGGAGTTGCACAACATTTCACGCGGTCAACGGACGGTCGGACTCTACGGCCTCACGGTGCTCGAGTCCGAGCGTCGCAAAGGTTATGCGAAAGCCCTGCTGCTCGACGTGATTCGCCGACTGCGGGAGGAGCGAGTCACGCACGTGGAAATTCAATTTCAGGAATCGAACGAACCTGCGCTGGGTCTGTCCCGCTGGCTGGGCTTTCAGCAGGTGGATGCAGGCGTCGTGTACCGCAAGTCGGCGAAGTGACCTGCCGTGTTGTGATTGACACTGCATTGTCTGCCGGGACAATCGGGGCCGCAGGATCAGAGGTCAGGTAGTCCGGACCCTTTGGTCCGGACGAGTTGACGTCTGGACTCGAGAGTCCGGACCACGGTCAGAAATCAGATCCGAGCTTCACGGGAATCAACGGAGGAGAAGCCATGAATTTGCTCACGATCGTGGTTGCATCGGCGGCGTTTCTGCTTGTGGCCTACTACACGTATGGCCCCCTGCTCGCACGGTTGTTGCGGTTGGACCCGAACAAGGCGACTCCGGCCGTCGAGTTGCGAGACAACGTGGATTTCGAACCGATTGAAACCAAGTTCCTTCTCAGCCAGCATTTTTCGGCCATCGCAGCGGCCGGTCCGATCGTGGGACCGATCCTCGCCGGAGTCGCCTTCGGCTGGGTGCCCGCTTTGATCTGGATTCTGATTGGCTGCGTGTTCATTGGCGGCGTGCATGACCTCACGTCGTTGACCGCCTCGATTCGTCACAAGGCGAGGTCCATCGCCGAAGTCGTACGCGACCACATGTCGCAGCGGTCGTACCTGTTGTTTCTCACGTTTGTGTGGATCGCACTGGTCTACATCATCGTGGCGTTCACGGACCTGACGGCGACCGCGTTCTTGGGCCAGCGAGTCTTGGAGAACGGAAAAGTTGTCAGTGGTGGGGGCATCGCGACGTCGTCGCTGATGTACCTCGTGCTGCCGATCGTCATGGGTTGGTTGCTGCGCTACACGAAGCTTTCGATTGGCTGGGCCACGGTGATCTTCCTGCCGCTGGTCGGCGTGTCGATCTGGGCCGGACAGCTCTTGCCATTCGATTTGGAGTCCGTGCTGGGTGTCAGCCGCGACAATGCCCGCCGCATTTGGGATGTGCTGCTGCTGATCTACTGCCTCGTGGCCGCAGTGGTTCCAATGTGGCTGCTGCTGCAACCGCGGGGACATCTCGGCGGCTACTTTTTGTACATCGCGCTGGCCGGAGGTGCGTTGGGGCTGATCCTTGGAGGCGAGCCGATCCGCTACCATGATTTCACGGGCTTTGTCAGCCCTGAGATGCAGGGGCAGTCTCTCAGCCTGTTCCCGATGCTGTTCATCATGATTGCCTGCGGCGCGTGCAGCGGATTTCATTCCCTGATTTGCTCGGGGACGACTTCCAAACAATTGGCCCGCGAGACCGATGCGAAGGCGATTGGCTACGGGGCCATGCTGCTCGAAGGGATGGTTGCAGTCGTGTCGCTGTGCTGCGTGATGAAGCTTGCGCCAGATTCCAAGGTGCTGTTCAACGCCGCTGGCCAGCTCGATCCGACACCGAATTTGATCTACGCGCTCGGCATTGGCAGCTTCCTCGAGGTGCTTGGCATTCCTCCACAGTACGGTGTTTCGTTCGCGTTGATGGCGTTCACGACGTTCATTTACGACACGCTGGACGTCTGCACGCGGCTCGGGCGATACATCATTCAAGAGCTGACCGGCTGGCACAACCGATTCGGCCGCTGGGTGGGAACTTCGTTGACAGCCGCCGCCCCACTGTTTTTTCTGTTGCAGCCGGGTGTCGATGCCTCCGGAAAACCACTGCCTCCGGTTTGGAAAGTTTTCTGGAACCTGTTCGGTGCGAGCAATCAACTGCTGGCCGCGCTGACGTTCCTCGGTGTGACCGTCTGGCTGTGGCGCACGTACCGCGCCCGCTGGGTGTTGTTTGTGACCGGTATCCCCACCGTGTTGATGTACGTGATGAGCACTTGGGCGCTCGTCGCGATGACTCTGCCGAAATTCTGGGATGCCGTCGGCGTGTTCCAAGCTCCGCGCGATCCAGTGCCGTGGATTGGGGTCGTGTTGCTTTCGCTCGCCGCTCTGATGCTGATCGAAGCGATCCGCGTGTTGGTCGGCCCTCTGCCACAGCCGCCAGCACCCAAACCCAAGGGTGTCCCCGCAACCGCGTGACGGGAAAACACACGGAATGAATTCCGTGCTACGAACGGTTCAACCGTTCGAGGTGCTGGTTCAGCCGAACAACCAAGTCGCGCAGCTCGTGATCCGGCGACGATTGGCCAGCCGTGGGCGGCGTGTGCGGTCCGTGAAGGGGCGGCGAGTGCGACGCTTGTTCGATTCGGATCAGCTTGTCGCCCAGTGTGTCGATCCGGCGGGCGACTTCTTGCGTCGTCTCTTCCATGCCGCCCGAAATCAGCGTGACCACGCCGAGGAACAACATCATCTGGCCAGCGGTCGTGATCAGCCAGCCAGTCGGAGCGTAGTTCGCCGGGCCGCCGAAATAACCCATCAGCACGAACACCGTACCAATCGTGAGCGTCCCCACGCCGAGGTACGCGAACATCTGCCCGGCGAACGTCACCCAGTTCGATGATTTCTCTTTTGCCGGTGGGCCAGGGATGCGAACCGGAATGTGCGGCGCAGGGAGGCCGGATTCGGCGCTGTGCAAAATGTACGCATGCGGTTCAGGCTGCGGCTGTGGAACAGGCGTCGGTGGCTGTTGCGGCGGCGGTGCGAAGCGGCCGGGCGGCATCGTGACGCCGTCGATCCGGATGAAGTTTGGCCCCGGTTGCGATGTGATGTGGTGGCCGTCAAACCGCAGGACGGCTGGCGCAGTTGGTTCGGGTTCGGTGATGGAGTTCGTTCGACGAGCGGTCGGTGACGATTCGTAGTGCGGCGCACGGAGTGAATCCGAACCTGCCGGCCCACCGGGAGTCGTTGCTTTTCGACTCGCCGGCCCCGGTGGATCTGCGGTGGTGACCGATTCGCGGGGTTGGCGTTCTCCCGACCGTTGCGAGTCTGTCACGACGAGTCCATCGGACGGTTGCGGCTTCGTCGGGGGTTCGGTCACGGAAGACGATTCGGCAGACACGCCGGACTTGGTTCGCATCCGAGTCGGATCGAACAAATCCTCGTTCGCCCAGCGAGCCAGCAATTCGTGCGGGTCTTTCGATTTCGGGCGTGGCGTCGCCCCCGTCGCGGGTTGATCGGCAGGCGCAGTCGTGCCGCTGCGGAGATTGATCTCCGTGCCGCAAGTCGCGCAATGCAGACGCTGGTTGTCAGCGGAAGCTTCCGCCGCCACGTCGGCCTGACATTTGTCGCACCACATCCGTGTCGTCCTGTCGCGGCGCACCATGTTTAGGGACGGTCCGTCGTCCCGTTGAAGGGCGGGACTTGTATGCCGAGACGGCGATTTAACGCAAGATGGGATTGGAAACGAGCAAGATCGGTGGATCGGTGGGGGAGTGCGTTTCTGGTGCGTGTTTGGTACACGAATCCGCAGCGCAAGTGAGGGGGTGCGGACGGATTCCCTCGCTTGCGCTGCGGGTTGATATGCGAGCATGAATAATCTGCGGCAAAGTGCTCTCACAACACGTTGATTGACAGCGAGTTCCTGCCGACTCAGAATTCACTTCAATCCGTCTCGTGAGAATTGAATGTCGTAAGACGAAAGGCAGAATGATTTCGTACCAGTCTGAGCGGTGATTTCTGTGCCTGTTCTCAAACCCGTTTTGTTGTCCCTGCATGCCTTTTTCACCGATTGATCAGAATCCCGACCCCATTCAACGGTCCTCGTTTGCCACCACGAATTGGTCTCTGGTGCTACGTGCCGGAACCTCTGACCAGGCGGCTCGTCGGGCGCTGGAAGACTTGTTCCGTTCCTACTGGTATCCGCTGTACGTCTTCCTGCGTCGTGGTGGGAAATCAATGGAAGACTCGGAAGACTTGGTGCAGGCATTCTTCCTGCGATTGGTCGAGATGAACGTGTTCGGCTACGCCGATCCCAATCGCGGCCGGTTTCGCAGTTTCCTGATCGCGTCCATGAAGCAGTTCCTGTCGCAAGAGCGAATTCATCGCCTCGCCATGAAGCGTCACTCTGGTGAAATCATCTCGATCGACGCAGCCGGCGCAGAGGAGCGATACCGATTGGAACCGGTGAACCCGGAGACGCCGGAGCGGCTCTACGAGCGTTCGTGGGCGTTGACGGTGCTGGAGCAGGTGATGGAACGACTTCGGCTGGAGTTCGTGGCGAAAGACAACGAGCCACGATTTCTAGTACTGAAGGAAGGACTAACGGGTCGAGGCGATGTGCGGGGACGAGAGCTGGCGGAACGTCTGGGACTGACCGAGGGGGCCGCGCGGATTGCCTTGCACCGCGTGAAGCGGCGCTACGGAGAGCTGTTGCGGGAGGAATTGGCTCAGACTCTGGAGACGCCAGCGGAAGTCGATGACGAGTTACGACACCTCATGACCGTCTTGCAGGGCTAGGAATTCCGTGTAACAAATCTGGATGCGAGTGATTAGGTTGAGTTGCGAAGGTGTGTTGTTGTATTGAGGGTTTGGAGATTTGACGGCGGTGGATTGGTGTCAACAGTGGTCGCGAATTGTAATGAAAACTCTCACGATGGAAGCTCCCGGTTTGTGTACGGTCTGTGGCACCCGTCTGGGGGACAGCGTTTTGGATGGCTGTTGTCCGGCGTGTCTGATGCTGTTGGCAGTGGACGCGGGGGCTGCGGAAAAATCCTCCGCCAATCAATTTCAGCCTCCCTTGCCGGTAGATTTGGCAGGGCTGTTTGCGGACCTTGAGATTCAAGAACTGATCGGTGTGGGTGGCATGGGAGCCGTGTACACAGCCCGCCAGGTCCGATTGGATCGCCGCGTGGCGTTGAAACTGCTGCCGTCGGAGCGTGCTCGCGATCCGGAGTTTGCTGAACGGTTTCAGCGCGAGGGCCAGGCGCAGGCCCGGTTGAGTCATCCCCACATTGTGGGCGTCTACGATGCTGGGCAGGCGGGCGACTATCTGTACATCGTGATGGAGTACGTGGAAGGTTCTAGCCTGCGCGAATTGCTGCGTGACCATCGTGTGGGACCTGTCGATGCCATGCGCTGGGTGCCGCAGATTTGCGACGCCATGCAGTTCGCGCACGATCGGGGAGTCATCCATCGAGACATCAAGCCCGAAAACATTCTGATCACCTCGCAGGGGATGGTGAAGATTGCCGACTTCGGACTGGCCAAGCTCAACTTGGAAAGCGATTCGTCCTCGTTCTCGCTGACATCGACCGACGTCCGCATGGGGACGCCCCGGTACATGGCCCCCGAACAGATCGCCCAGACATCTGCCGTCGACCATCGGGCCGACATCTACTCGCTGGGGGTGATGTTCTACGAGATGCTCACCGGCGAACTGCCGACCGTGGACTACAAACCGCCGTCGTGCAACACCGAAGTTGATCCGCGCGTGGATCGGGTGGTGGCACGCAGCATCAAAAGCTCGCCGGACGAGCGATACCAGAAGGCTGGGGATATTAAGCAGGATGTGGAATGGATCTCGGCCAACCCGACGAAGTGGTTGATGCGAGTCGGGGCTTGGGGAGTTGCCGCAGTCGTGTTGGTTGTGTTCGTGATGGGGATTGTCTCTCATTTTCGCGAGAACCCGAAAGTGCCGACTAGCGGTAATCGAGGCAACGTCACCATTTCGGTCCAGAGTGATTCGTCATCCCCAAGCAATCCGGAAGTTGTTCGGGTCACGCCACACCCGTTGCTGTCGGACGACTATGAATGGTCCGCCCCGGTGAATCTCGGTCCCGGCGTGAACACAGTGGGGAGCGACGAGTGCGCGACTGTTTCGGGCGATGGATTGACGATGATTTTTTGCCGATCCGAGGGATCTGGACTTCAACTGTGGGATTGTCGGCGGGCAAACCTTGGGGAACCGTTTGGCTCGGCAGTGCGGCTGTCCGGGGAAATCAATCGGGAGGGCTACGTCAACGATTGTCCGTTCCTGTCTCGCGATGGGTTGACGTTGTGGTTCGCTTCGACCCGGCCGAGCGGGCACGGCCTGCGCGATCTGTGGATGAGTCGCCGGAAATCAACGGGTGATGCCTGGGGGGAACCATCGAATCTCGGAGCCAACGTGAACACTGCGGGGTTTGAACAAAGTCCATTCGTGACCGACGACGGGTTGACGTTACTGTTCAGCCGTGCAGTCTCAGGGCAGTTCCAGATTCTCCAGGCGACGCGAAGGAACGAGAACGATCCATTTGCAGAATCCAGAATCTTGTCCAACGTCAACTGCGGCGTCTGTTCTTCATTTCCACGGCTGACCGCCGACAAATTGAATATGGTCTTTGTTCACTGTCCAGCCAAAGGTGAGCCGTTACGACTGTTTCTCGCGGCACGAACATCCGACCGTGCAGATTTTGGCCAGCCGATCGACCTTGGCCCGATCATCAACGATTCGGTGGTCTCTGGTCCGGCGCTCTCGGCCGACGGCCTGACCCTCTTCTATTCGTCGCAACGCGACGGTGGAATCGGCGGAGTCTTCGATCTGTGGTCCGCAACGCGCAGGCCGAAGCAGAAACCTTGATTTGGGTTTTATTCTTCACGCAGTCCAGATGGAAAGCAGTCACCCACGGGGTTTGTCCGTTCGGTGGTCAATCCCGACAAATTTGCCTGCCGATCCGATGGGATTTTCTGATTGGCGAGAAAATCCTCAGAAATCCTGTAACGAAACGGAGCCGATTTGATTAGGAACCGGCAGCCAGGAGGAAACTCGCTCTCCCGACTCCTCGGCCGGTTCGGCCGAGTCGGACTGACCAGTGAGCACCGTTGATTCTCATCACTTTCAATTCGTCAAGGAGTCGCCATGTTTCTGTTCGATTGGTTGCAAACCGTGCGGGCCAATTTCGGTCGGTTCAATTCTCGGACGAAACTGGCCCCCCGGAGGCGCGTGGTGCGGATGCCCTCGTCGATCGAACGGCTCGAACATCGTCAATTGCTCACCGCCACCCTGGTGAAAGACATCAAGGCTGGGGCCGACGGGAGTTTTCCGCCGGTGGTGGTGACATTTGGCGGGGCCAATGGAACCATCTATTTTGGTGGAGACGATGGGAATGCGGGCGCTCTTACGGGACGCGAGTTGTGGAAGAGCGACGGATCGGCGGCAGGGACAGTGCTGGTGAAGGACATTCTTCCGGGCGCGGAAAGTAGCGGCCGTCCGGCAACGTCCACGCAGACGAAGAGCGGTCTGGATGAGTTTCTCACCGTTGACGCGAGTACATTTTTCGCCGCGAACGACGGGATCAACGGTTCGGAACTGTGGGTCTCTGACGGCACGGCCAACGGCACGGTGCTCTTCAAGGATATTAACCCCGGTGCCGCACACAGCGAACCGACCAAGCCTGTCCAGTTTGGTGTGGACAAGGCTCTCTTTTACGCGAAGACCGCGACCAACGGTTATGAGTTGTGGATTTCGAACGGCACCGCTGCTGGGAC
>JACRIH010000262.1 GCA_016235885.1 Planctomycetales bacterium
CTCCGCGATACGAACGACGCCGAACTGGCCGTGCCGCTGACCGAGATCGAAGAACAGTCGTCGCTGACCACGTCGATCATGCCCACCGGCCAGACCGACAACCTGACCCGCGCCGAACTTATCGACCTCGTGCGGTTCCTGTCCGAACTCGGCAAAGTCGGCTCGTACGCGCCGAGTCAGGTGCGTCTGGCCCGCCGCTGGCAGGTGCTTGACTATCCAGGCACGTCGCCGTTGATGGCTCCGACGAATGCCAGCGACGACCTGCGCCGGCTGGGCATGGAAAACTTCGGCGGTCGCGGCAAGATGATTTGGAATCCGACCTACAGCGTCGTCTCCGGCGACTTGCCGCTGGAGTCGCTTCCCGCCCTGCAACAATTCAGCCCCGATGCCCCCGCCTTAAGCGCCGCTCGATGCGAACTCAAGGTGACCACCGGCGGCCCGCTGCGTCTGCGTCTGAATTCGGCCGACGGCTTGCGGATGTGGGTCAATGACAAATCCACAAAAGTCGCCGCCGAAACGTCGCTGGACTTGTCCCCCGGCCTGCACACGCTCACGTTCGAGATCAATCGCCGCACCCGCATACAACACGGCCTGCGACTCGCCTTGCTGGACGTCCCCGGATCACCGGTGCAGGCACAATTTGTGACCGGCAAGTAACCGCGGTGATCGGCGTGGTTGGGAATGGCTGGTGGTGAAATCGAAAGCGTCGTCAGCGGTCAATTTCACCCATCACCACGTCGAGCGAACCGACGATGGCTGGGATGTCCGCAATCAGACACCCGGCGCAGAGCGGGCCGGTGACGGAGAGATTGCAGAAACACGAACTCTTCGCCCGGGCACGCAACGGTTCGGCCCGGTCGTTGCCGATGACGTAGAAACCCATCTGGCCGCGCGGGCATTCGGTTTCCAAATAGACTTCGGCGCGGGGCAGTTTCGTGGCCATCTTGAACGGGATGCGGGCTTCGCCGGCGGCGCTGGCGTAGCGGTCCATCCCCTGCCGCACGAGGCGAATGGCTTGGACGACTTCCATCATTCGCACGTAGAACCGGCACCAGTTGTCGCCGAGGATCGCTTCGGGTGGGGCATCTTCAAACGGAGCGACCGGGATGTCGAATTCATACCCCTGGTACATTCGCGTGTAAATCGGTTCGCCATCGCGGCGCAAGTCGTGATCGACGCCGCTGCCGCGCAGCACCGGCCCGGTGCAGCCGTAGTCGATTGCCATTTCACGCGACATGATGCCCAGTGCGGCTGTGCGTTTGATGAAGATCTGATTCTCGGTCAGCAGTGTGTGATATTCGACGATCCGCGGTTCGAGCCAGTCGAGGAACATGCGGCAGGCATCGATCCACGACAGCGTCATGTTTGGATTCCGCCCGGTGAGGCCGGCCAGCCCGGGGGGAATCGGAATCGAAGTCGGCAGGTCGTGCGTGACGCCGCCGGGCGTGATGTAGCTGTACGTCAGCCGGGCACCGCAAACCTCTTCGAACAGGTCGAGAATGATTTCCCGCTCGCGGAAGGCGTACAAAAACGGACTGAACGTGCCGAGATCGAGACCGTACGCGCCCATGCCGACGAGGTGGCTGGCAATCCGATTCATCTCGGCAATGATCAGCCGCACATTCATCGCCTTGTCCGGCACCTGCATACCCACCAGCTTCTCGACGGCCAGCGCCCAACCGAGATTCATGTTCATCCCGGCGAGGTAGTCCATACGGTCGGTGTACGGCACCCACTGCGGAGGCGACAGGTTTTCGCCGATCTTTTCCGCGCAGCGGTGCAGGTAGCCGATGTGCGGCGTGACTTCATGGATAACTTCGCCGTCGGTCCGGAGCAGCAGTCGCAACACGCCGTGCGTGCTGGGATGTTGCGGCCCCATGTTGACCAACATTTCATCGGTGCGAACGTCGAATTCGACGATCCGGGGGTCTTCAACTTGCAAAGGCATGGGAGGAGAATGCTGAGTCGAGTAGGGTGGGACCAGCACGCGAAGCGAGCACAGGCCCACCGGGGTTCTAACGGCCGCGGATGCCGTGGTATTCGAGTGGGAAGTCGTAATCTTTGCGAAGCGGATGGCCGATCCAATCCTCGGCGCACAGGATGCGACGGAGATTCGGGTGTCCAACGAAATTGATTCCGACGAGATCGAACGCTTCTCGCTCGTGCCAGTCCGCGATCGACCACACGCCGGAGACCGTCGGGAGTTCGGGGAGTTCACCCGCCTTGCCATCTTTCCAGCGCGGCAGCTTGACCTTCACCACCAGCGAATGGCGATGCTCGTAGCTGTACAAATGGTAGACAACTTCGACGTGCGGCTCGTGGCCGAACTTGGCTAGCTTTTTCTCATCCGGCTCGAAGTAGTCCACGCCGGACAAATTGTTGAGCGAATCGAATCGCAGCGACGGTTCGGTCTTCAGGTACTCCGACACTTCGACGATCGCGTCTGAAGCAATTTCAATCCACGGATCGAGCGCATCGAGCTTCGCGCCGGTGACCTTGCTGCCGAACCGGGCGACCAAATTCTGATGAATCTCTGCGGCGGTCATGGAACTCTCTCGTAGCGTACGCGGCTCGCGTGCGCGGCTGATCCAGGAATTCGCACCCGAGCCGGGTGCGCTGCGTCATGCAACGGATTGCGGCTGATGATCAGTTCGTGGGACGGCAGTTCGTACAGGAATCGAAGACTTGGCTTGACCAGTCATGGCTCGCACCCAGTCGAGGTCTCCACGTTTCCAAACGTAAGCGAAACCAACGAGCAGCACGCCGAAAAACACGGCGATGTCGGCCAACCCGGTCCACGCCAGACGCTGTGCCGTTTCGACGGTGATCACGCTGGGGTCTGTCACTCCACTGAAGCTGCCCGGCGGGACGTTCAACAACCGCTCGCTGATCTGCACGCGATTCGCGTCGGTCACACGGCTGTCGATGAGCTGGTTGGCTCCACCAAACACTGTGGCCCACGGAAAGAAGAACGCGATTTCGACATCGAAAATAATGAACAGCAAGGCCACGACGTAAAACCGCACGTCGAATTGCACAAAGCTGGAACCGATCGTTGGTTCACCGCATTCGTACACCGCCTGCTTTTCGCTGGTGGGATTCTTCGGCCGGACAAACAGTCCGAGGACCAGCGGGAACAGCAGGAAGACAACTCCCAGCACCGCGAACAACAAGAAATGTCCCACCAAATCCGTCATGACAACCTTCGCAATCTATCGAGTAATCTTCTTCGTTGAATTCACGACCGGGGAACTGGGAGACACCAACGAGCCATCGTCGGATTTCATCACGGTGGGTTGCGGCGACATCGTACAGCACGATACGTCGAGCGCTTGACGACCGCCGAATCCCGCATCCAGTTCATGCCAGAATCCAACTTTGTCCTCGCCCAGATGCCAGCACAAGTACACTTCGTGTCCGTCCATCATCGCGGGGAAATCGACCAGCCCGCGGTTGACATCTTTCAATTCAACCCCGATCCGGTCCAACTCCTCAACAAACTCCTGCAATCGGCTGATATCCGCTTCCAGTTCGTCTTCCACCTGCCGCAATTCGTCATCGTACATCGGGTGCGCCGACCGCCCGCCGGAACCTCGCGATTCGCGGATGCGATCCAGCCGCTGCTTGCGGTCGTTCACTTCTTGAAACTGCTTCACGATGTCGGACACAATCGACCGAACCAACGGCAACGCCTGATTGGCCTTCTCCACGGTGAAAAATATTTTTGTCGTCGAGTCAGGCATGGCGGCTCCTTCACCGTTGTTCCGTTGCGTATTCGTCACGCTCCGCATAACGAACCCATCACGCCGAGCGTGACGGCTTATACTCACTCTCCAGCCGACGCACCGAATGGGCTGGGTTCTCCCTTGATCCACACGGGCTGATACAACACCTTCGATTCGGACACGGCCGTCGGGTTCAGCGTCGTCTGACCCCATGCCACCTCCAGCGGCAGCTTGGCATAGTCCACGATGCATCCGTCACGGCTGTAGCAACTGAGGTCGTGGTTGGACCCCATGAAGATGCAATCCACGGGGCACGGTTCGACGCACAGCGCACAAAACATGCACTTCGTGTAGTCGATCGTGAACCCGTTGAGCCGGAACCCTTTTCCCACCAGCACTTTTTCCTTGTCGATGTAGATGCAGTCCACCGGACAAGCCGCCGCACACTTGTCGCAGCCGATGCAGGTCGTCAAGTCGTAGCGATGGAAGCCGCGGTAGCGAGCCTTCACTGGGACGGGAACTTCGGGATATTCGTAGATGTGCGTGAACGTTCGGCGGCGATACGTTTTGAGCATCGTCACCCATGTCACCTTCAAACCGAGGAAGACCGTCGACACGGCCATCCACACATTGCGAAACCATTCACGCATGGCAACTCCCGGAAGATCAACGGCGACCGCGCAATCGGCCGCCCGCAAGCGTGGGAATTATAAGGCTCAGGGCGGATTCCGCAACCGACCGGAAAGGCGTGTCACTGACGATTTGCGGCGCAGCATCCAGCCACTCGACAATGGCAGGCGTTTGCAGTCGACGGTTGCACTCGGCTCGCGTGCAGTCTGCTGACGCGGCTGGTAACTTACCCGCAATTCGCCAACGAAAGGGGCACCGATGAACTCGATTTCGCGACGGGACTGGCTGACGTGTGTGGGGGGCACAGCGCTGGCGTGGCCGGCCTTGGTCAGATCATTGCACGGCGAAAGCCCTGCGGCGGCCGACAAGCCACGCATCAAGATCGGCCAGATCGGTGTCGGCCATGCGCACGCGTCGAAGCTGGGCGTCTATCGAACGTCGCCCGACTACGAAGTCGTTGGGATGGTTGAACCCGATGCGAAGCTGCGTCAGTCGGCAGAAAAGCAAGCTGCCTATCGTGATTTGAAATGGATGACGCGGGAACAATTGCTCAACGTCCCCGGCTTGCAGGCGGTGCTGGTCGAAACCAAAGTCCGCGACCTGCTCGACAACGCCGCCGCGTGCGTCGCCGCCGGGAAGCACGTGCATATCGACAAGCCCGCGGGTGAATCGCTGCCCCAGTTCCGCCGCATCCTGAACGCCGCGGCCGAACGAAAGCTGCTCGTGCAAATGGGCTACATGTTCCGCTACAACCCCGGCGTCGTCTTGCTGCGCGAGATGCTGCGGCAGGGCTGGCTGGGGGACGTGTTCGAAATCCACACGGTGATGAGCAAGGTGGTTCCTCCGTCGGGACGGCCCGAACTGGCTGCGTACAAAGGAGGACTGATGTTCGAGCTGGGTTGCCACGTGATCGACCTCGTCGTGGGAGTGCTCGGCAAACCCGAAACGGTTCACCCCTTCCCGCGGCACACGGCGAAGATCGACGACGGGCTGCTCGACAACATGCTGGCGGTGTTCGCGTACCCGCGAGCCACAGCGACAGTGAAGTCCAGTTCGCTGGAAGTCGACGGTGGCGAGCGTCGGCATCTCGTCGTGTGCGGGACCGAGGGGACGTTCCACATTCAGCCGCTCGACAACCCGTCCGCGCGGGTCACCCTGACGTCGCCTCACGGTGAGTACCGGAAGGGATATCAGGACATCAAGTTTCCCAAATACGAACGCTACATCGCCGACGCCGCCGACATGGCCCGCATCATTCGCGGCGAGAAGCCGACCGACTTCCCGTACGCCCACGACCTGGCCGTGCAGGAGACGCTGCTGAAGGCATGCGGCCTGCCGACGGAATAGAACAAGATTCCGAACATTGCTCGTTGCGAGCCGCGAGTGATAATCAATCGAGGAGAAAACCCATGAGCAATGACACCAAACCAACCCTGTACGAACGTCTCGGTGGTGTGTACGCCATCGCGGCCGTGGTGGACGACTTCATCAATCGTGTGATGGACGACCCGCGATTGAATGCGAA
>JACRIH010000263.1 GCA_016235885.1 Planctomycetales bacterium
CACCCTACAGGTTTGTTTCGGTGAACTGTGAGGTGCGAGATGACTGGATTGAAATCGGCTCCGGATGTCCTCGACCAGGTGTTTCTCGAAATGCGGGCCAAGCTGCTCGAAGTGGGCGCGTCGCTGGATCGGATTCACCGGTCCGACCGAGCCGCCGACGCGGCCAAGGACCCGCGGCTCGGACAGATTTGTGAAGGGATCGCGATTCTCAACAGCGGTGGCTTCGACCGCGCCGAGCGAATCCAAATGCTGTTCAGTGACGCGTACGATTCGAATTGGATGAAGAAATGATTCCCCCTCGCCCCCTTGGGGGAGAGGGGGCGGGGGTGAGGGGCTAGCGTCTCTGATCGACTGCTTGAGGAAAGCCAGCCGCCCAACCGCCCCTCACCCCAGCCCTCTCCCCCAAGGGGGAGAGGGAGCCAAGACATTTGAACCTCAGCACACAACCCTCCCGCAACGAGTCCCGCCATGTACTTCATCGACCCCCACGTTCACATGATTTCTCGCGTGACCGACGACTACGAGCGGATGGCGCGCATGGGCTGCCTGGCCATCAGCGAGCCGGCTTTTTGGGCTGGCTTCGATCGCGGGAGTGCCGATGGGTTTCGCGATTACTTCCATCATCTGACGGGCTTTGAACCGACCCGCGCGAAATGGTCTGGCATTCAGCATTACACGTGGCTGTGCATCAACGCGAAAGAGGCCGAGAACGTGTCGCTGTCTCGCGAGGTGATGTCGGTCATCCCGGAATTCATCGACAAACCCAACGTGCTGGGGATCGGTGAAATTGGACTCAACAAAAACACTCGCAACGAAGCCACGATCTTCGCCGAACAGGTGGACTTGGCCGTGCGCTTCGGCCAGTCGATCCTGATCCACACACCGCACCTGCGAGACAAGTACAAGGGGACGCGGATGATCGTCGACATGCTGCTCGCCGACACGCGAGTCGAACCCGAACGGACGCTGATCGATCACGTCGAAGAGCACACCGTGCGGCTGGCGAAGGAAGAGGGCTTCTGGTGTGCCATGACGCTGTACCCGACCACGAAATGCACGCCCGCGCGGGCGGCCGACATCATCGAGATGTACGGTGACGAGCGGATCATGGTGAACTCGGCCGGCGACTGGGGGCCTTCCAATCCGCTGGCCGTGCCCGACTTCGTGCAGGAGATGCGCCGCCGCGGCCATCCCGATTCGAAGATCAAGAAGATCGTCTACGACAACCCGCTCGAATTCTTCAGCCAGTCGAAGCACTTCAATTTTCAGCCGCCGGACACTCTGGCCGCACGCACCAACCCGGTGCCAGACGAAGAACCCGTGCCGGTGAAGTAAGTGTCCAACAAGATCCCCTGAATTTGAGGCTCGTCTGATGTCCACAATTTCACGCCTGAAGATCGGCCAATACGACCGCATGATTTCGGCCGGCGTGTTCGCTCCACTTGCGGACGGTCGTCGACACCGAATCGAATTGATCGACGGGGAGTTGCGAGAAATGAGCCCGATCGGCCCGATCCACGAAGTCCTTGTCGACACGTTAACCGAATGGAGCATTCAACAGGCTCTGCGTCACACCATGCGTGTGCGAGTGCAGAATTCGATAGGCATCCCCAAGCTCGACACGGCTCCCGAACCCGATATCGCGTGGGTGATCCGGAAAGACTATTCATCTGGTCGGCCGCAGGGCACCGACATCCTGCTCATCATCGAAGTTGCTGACAGCAGCCTCGAATACGACTGCGGCGAGAAGGCCGAAATCTATGCGGCTGCTGCAATCGCTGACTACTGGGTCGTGAACATCCCCGACGACTGTGTCCACGTCTACGGGCAACCCGACCGCGGTCGCTATCGATCGCTGATGACGTTCTCCAATGGAGACGATATCCACCCGCTGGCATTTCCCGATATCACCCTGCCGGTGTCATTGCTGTTCGGCGACCAGCGCACCTGATTTGGCGACCCGATTTCGAGGTTGTTCAGCGTGCCCTGCCCTTTGATCTTGCGGGCCGCACGTACTCCACCGTCACGTTCGTGCGGAGGCCGCCGCGTGGTGTGAACGCGGCCACGATCTTCAGGCGACGCGGCTGCGTCACCGCCACCAAGTCGTCGAGGATGCGGTTCGTGACGTGCTCGTAGAACGCGCCGTGGTTACGGAACTGCTGGAGGTAAAGCTTCAGCGATTTGAGTTCGTAGCACAGCTTGTCGGGGACGGAGGTGATCGTGAGCGTGCCGAAATCGGGCTGGCCGGTCTTGGGGCAGACTGACGTGAACTCGGGGCAGATCGTTTCGATCTCGTAGTCCCGAGTCGGAAACTGGTTCTCGAAAGTTTCGAGGATGTCGCGAAAGTGGTCGCTCATGCACAATCACTCTGAGTAGCCACGCTCGCCAAGAGCGTGGGTTTTCCACGAATTCACCCACGCTCTTGGCGAGCGTGGCTACACGCCGAGATTTCCGGGCAGCGCGGGTTCGTCCGCACTTCTAACACAGGCTTTCGCCGGTTGCAACGAGCAGTCAAACGACTACGATCAGCCTCGCCATGCCCACCGCGACAGCGCTGACACGTCTTGAATCCGAACTGCGAACCAACGTGGCGGGGGAGGTGCGGTTCGATGAGATGACGCGCGGGTTGTACAGCACGGATGCCAGCATCTACCAGATTCAGCCGGTGGGCGTGGTGTTTCCGCGAACGACACACGACGTCACCGAGACCGTGCGCATTGCAGCGGAGCATCGCGTTCCGATCGTGCCGCGTGGCGGTGGAACCAGCCTGTCGGGGCAGTCGGTTGGACCAGCGATCATCCTCGACTTCAGTCGGTTCATGAACCGTATTCTGCACCTGGACCCCGAGCGCCGTCTGGTGCGAGTCGAACCGGGCGTGGTGCTCGATCAACTCAACGCGGCCGCGAACGCGCACGACTTGCAGTTCGGTCCGGACGTGGCCACCAGCAGTCGCGCCAATCTCGGCGGGATGATCGGCAACAATTCGGCCGGATCGCGGTCCGTTCAGCAGGGGAAGGTGATCGACCATGTGCGCGAGTTGCGGGTCGCACTGAGTGACGGGACCGAATTGCATTGCCGACCGATGCAAGAAGTGGAGGAGCATGAAAATCGAATCGCTCGCGAAGTTCTCCGCATCGTCGCCGAGAACCGCCAGGAGATCGTTCGTCGCTACCCGCGCATCCTCCGCCGAGTCAGCGGGTACAACCTCGACGCCTTCATCCCGGAAATCCAGGACCAGTTCCCGATCCCGGCGGCGGTGAAGCGACTCGATAGTGAATGGCCCGACCGGCGGGAATTCAATCTGGCGCGGATGATCGTTGGGGCGGAAGGGACGTTGGGGGTGGTGACCGAAGCCGTGCTGCACCTCGTCCCGCTCCCCAAAGAACGGGGCGTCGTGTGCCTGCAATTTGAAACCATCGATGCGGCTCTCGTGGCCACGCTGCGGATTCTCGAATGCCAGCCGTCGGCGGTCGAACTGCTCGACCGAAACATTATTGAGCTGTCGCGGAGCAACTTGAAGTACCGCAAGTCGCTCGACTTCATCGAGGGAACGCCCGACGCGATTTTGATTGTCGAGTTTTCGGGAGACACCCCCACACAAGTGGCTGACGGGATCGAGTTGCTGCGGGTGCGGATCGGCAAGCAGGCCGGGTTGCAGAAGTGGCTGCAAGCGGTCGACGCAGAACAGCGCGAGAAAATCTGGAACTGCCGCAAGGCGGGGGCACCACTGCTGCTGAGCATTCCCGGTGCTCGCAAGCCGATCGCGTTCGTCGAAGACCCGGCGGTCGAACCGTCGAAGATGCCCGAGTTCACGCGGCGATTCAAAAAGATCCTCGACCGCCACGGCGTGACGGGCGCGTACTACGGACACGCCTCGGTCGGCTGTCTGCATCTGCGGCCAATGATCGACACGAAGTCGGCTGGCGATTTGAAAATCCTCAAATCGGTGTCCGATGACGTGGCCGAGTTGGTCCGCGAATTCGGCGGTGCGATGAGCGGCGAGCACGGCGACGGGCTGGCTCGCAGTTACCACAATCTGAAACTGTTCGGCCCGAAACTGTTCGCCGCGTTCGGCGAAGTTAAGCGGTTGTTCGATCCGCTGGGGATCATGAACCCTGGCAAAGTGGTTGCGTCTCCGTCGCCGATTGAAAACCTGCGTTACGGTCCGAAGTACCGCGGCGCGCCGGTGCAATCGTTTCTGGATTTCTCCCGCGAAGCCGCAATGGCGGGATTGGCTGACAACTCAACCAGCAAGTCCGGCGAGCCGGAGGGCGTAAGCCCCCGGACCAGTCTCGATACAGGGTCCGGGGGCTTACGCCCTCCGGCTCGC
>JACRIH010000271.1 GCA_016235885.1 Planctomycetales bacterium
ACTCCGCGCCTCTGCGTGAGACGTTTGTCTTTCAACACATCTGACGGAGAGTCGTTTTCTCATTGAATCAAATCCAATCCTTTGTGCCGTCTTTGTGTCTTCGAGTCTTCGTGGTTCATCTTGGATGCGACACGACCGCTTGCTCGGATGCCACTTGCGCCTGAAAATCGGTGTCGTCAGATCGCGGTTGCAGTCCGGTGACCGCCGTCACGAGTCGTTCCAGGTGACGAAAGAAGTTGATCGTGTTCAGCGGTCCGTTCAGCCAGCCGATTGCAATGCAGTAATTCATCGCGTACGGATGGCGATGATGGCTTCCGTGGGCGACACGGCTGAGGATGATCCCGCGGTCCTGAAGCCATCGCACGAGTCGCGGCGGCCGTGGCATGTGTGCCCACTGGTGAACCTGATTCGTCGGCACACCGGCCACGCAGAATGCGACCACGTACGCCGCGCATGTCTGTCCGGCCACGCTGTCGAGCGGAATCCAAAACGTCGCGACCAGCACCGGAATGCACAGCATCGAGACGTCTCCGTTTGTGTCGATGAAGTTGCGCCGGAGGAAATCGTCCGGGTTGACGTGATGCACGCGAAACGGCCGCAGGAACCGCCGGCCAAGCAACGGCATCGTTTCCTCGAACCATGTGTCGGCGGTCCAGTGGACCATCCCCGACACGAAATCGGCCGACAGCATCCCCGCCGCCACGACCAGCGGCAGCCACCAGGTCACGATATCGGACGTCTCCGCGAGCCGCATTACGTGCGTCACCAGCAGTAACGCGGCGACAACGATGCACGAGAGTTCCCACAAGCGCTGTCCCCACCCGATTTCGTCGTGGGCCGGGAGATGACTCGCAATTTGCATTTTGAAATGACCGATTTGTAATTCTGTTTTGGAAACTCAGGCAGCGTGTTTCGAGCGATCGAACTGACTCAGGCGGTGATCGGCAGGAAAAACGACAGCACGAAAAACATCGCCAGTGTGGCGGGACACACGACCAGCACGGCTCCGGCCCACGACAGGCAGCGAATTGGTGACCACCTCGTTCGCAACCGCAGACCGAGCACGATCACCGCCGCCGATACGGGATACAAAACCGCCAGGAGTGTCCAATCGCCAACCTCGGGGACCGGCTGCATCGGATGAGTCGTTTGCAGGGCGACCTGGAACGCCAACTGGCTGGCGTAGCCCGCCGTGAAAACGAGGAGGGCCGAACCGGCCAGAAACAGAATCAATCCCGGCACGGCGGACCGCATGGGGACGTCGCTGTTTCGAGCCAGGATGCCGCCGGTGATCAACAGTCCGATCGCGATCGGAAACAACAGCACGCCGATCAGTCCGATCATGACGAAGTTGAACAATCCTGCGGCCATCGCCAGACAACAGAAACCACAGCCGAGAATGTATTCGGAATTGGACATGCTGCGGCAACTCGCTGAAGGAATTGGTTTCGAATCCGCGAAGGTCCGCATCGCCATCGGATTTCTGGGAGGTGTCGAACCACTGTATCCACCACCCTGTCAATCGGCCACGATGTGGGACAGCGGGTGGACCATAACAAATGGCATGCCGTGAAGCGGTGTCGTAGCCAATTGACCAGCGACTCGCGATCTGAGGCAACTTGATACGCTTCGACGGACTGACTTCACGCGGGACGGCCGACGCGCCCGCAGTTGTCGAATGGCACGATTGTGCAGCGGGAACACTGCGTTGGGTTCACGAAGATGCCATACGTCCGGCACGACCGGAACCTCGGTTTCGAGCGACAAAACGAGTCGATTCGTTCGAGTCACCCGCAGTTCACCGAAAACCCCGCGAAGCGTGGTATCGGACCCGAACGTCTGAGCCGATGGCGGACGATAGAAAAGATCTGTCGGTCGGCTTGAGTTTTCGTTCCCTCGATCACTGCAAAGGTGTCCGAATGCCAGAACACATGCTCCGCGACTTGGATCCAGTGGACGAACTGCGACTGCGACGGTGGGCTCGCGAACACTACGCGGCCGCCGAGGACCGCGATGCCGGCTGGCATCCGATCGTGCTGGAGGAGATGGAGCAGAAGGATCGCGAACTCGTGGATGCGAGATTTCACCCGCGTCGAGCCGCCGGTGCCTACGTGCCGCTGGCTCCGAGTCCCGGTCGATTCTTCATCATCGACGAAGCGCACTCGCTGGGTGCCAATCGCAAGGTGCTGTTGTCGGTCGAGACGGTTGAGTAGTTGCGCCGCGCAGTGTAGCCGGCTCTCGCCGAGGGCCGAGTGTGATCTGGCTGCCGAATGGTACTTGGCGCACTTGTCGTGAAGCCTCGGGACGAATCGCCCCTCACCCCCGACCCCTCTCCCCCTCCGGGGGCGAGGGGAGTTAAAGGCGAGTTTCCGCCAGCATCGACGCGGCGAAGTCGCCGACGGATTTGACGACGGCATCCACCGGTTGATTCCGTTCGGAAATCGCGGCCACTTGGCGGACGATGGCCGAGCCGACTATCACGCCGTCGGCGAGGCCGCGCAGTTCGGCGACCTGTTCCGGCCGGCTGACTCCGAATCCCACGGCGAGCGGCAGCGTGGTTTGTTGACGCAGCGAACGCAACTGCGATTTCAGCGCGTCGGGCAACTGGACTCGTTCGCCCGTCGTCCCCGCGACCGAGATGCAGTACAGGAACCCCGTCGCCGAATCCAGAATCCGCCGCGTGCGGTCGGCTGTCGTCGTGGGGGCGATGAGTTGGATGAGGTCCAGCCCGTGTTGCCGCGCGATGGCGACGAGGTCTGTGGCTTCGTCAGCCGGCAAATCGGGAACGATCAACCCGGCGAAGCCGGCATCGCGAGCCTTCGCCGCGAACTCCGCGGCACCGCGGCGGAAGATCAGGGCGTACGACACCATTGCCACCAGTGGCGGGAGGGGGGGATTGCCGATTGCCGATTGCCGATTGCCGATTGAGGAGGTCAGCGATTGGATGGCCGCGAAGATGTCGTCGACGTGCAGTTTGTGGCCCAACGCTCGAGTGTACGACGCTTGAATTACGGGACCGTCGGCGATCGGGTCGCTGTACGGGAAACCGATCTCGATCAGATCGACGCCGCGTGCGGCCCGCTCGCGAATCAGCCGGCACATCGTCGGCAGATCGGGATCACCGGCCGTGAGGAACGGCATGAAGGCCATGTGGCCGGCAGAGCGGAGACGGTCGAAGGTGGAAGAGATTGTGGACACGATCGTTTGGTCTCAGATGTTCAATTGCCAATTGCCGATTGTCGATTGCCGATTGGATGAAACACATCTTTCAAATCGGCAATCGGAAATCGGCAATCGATAATCCTTCAAATTGTCTGCCCCTTCAACCGCGCCACCTCGGTCACGTCCTTGTCGCCGCGGCCCGACAGGCACACGGCGATGATGTCGTCCTTGGATCGCAGTCCGGCGGTGTTGAGCACGTGTGCGATGGCGTGCGAGCTTTCGAGCGCAGGCAGAATTCCCTCCAGCTTCGCCAGCGTGCCGAACGCGGCCAGCGCTTCGTCATCGGAGACCGGCAGGTATTGCACGCGGCCGGTGTCCTTCCAGTAGCTGTGTTCGGGACCGACGCCGGGATAGTCCAGCCCGGCGGAAATCGAATGCACGTCTTGCGTCTGGCCGTCGGCATCTTGCAGAACGTAGCTGTAGCTGCCGTGCAGGACGCCTTTCACGCCGTAGCTCAGTGTGCTGGCGTGATCCCCCGGGCGGTGGCTGCGACCGCCGGGTTCGATGCCGGTCATTCTTACATCGCGATCTTCGACGAACGGATGGAACATGCCGGCCGAGTTCGACCCGCCGCCGACGCACGCGATCACCTCGTCCGGCAGCCGGCCGAGTTGATCGAGGCACTGTTGCCGCGTTTCGCGACCGATCACCGACTGGAAATCGCGAACCATCATCGGAAACGGATGCGGCCCGACGACTGAGCCGATGATGTAGTGCGTCGTCTGCACGCTGGCCATCCAGTCGCGCATCGCTTCGTTGATTGCATCGCGCAGAGTCCGCGAACCGCTGGTGACGGGGAGGACTTCGGCCCCCAGCGTGCGCATGTTGAACACGTTCATCTTCTGCCGGCGAATGTCTTCTTCGCCCATGTAGACGACGCAGTCGAGGCCGAATCGGGCGCACGCAGTCGCGGTCGCCACGCCGTGCTGGCCGGCTCCAGTTTCGGCGATGACCCGCTTTTTTCCCATCCGCAGAGTCAGCAGCGCCTGGCCGAGAGCGTTGTTGATTTTGTGAGCTCCGGTGTGATTCAGGTCTTCTCGCTTGAGAAAGATCCTGGCACCACCGCAGTGTTGGGTGAGCCGCTCGGCAAAGTACAGCGGGCTGGGTCGGCCGACGTAGTGCTGCAAGAGCGAGGCGAGATTCTGCTGGAAGGTCTGATCGGCCTTGGCCTGCGCGTAGGCGACGGTCAGTTCTTCGAGCGCCCGCATCAGCGTTTCGGGAACGAAGCGGCGTCCAAATTCGCCGAATTGTCCGGCGGAATCTGGAACCTGTGCTGAGGCAGCGGAGGGAGTCGCGGTGGAAGACATTTCGAGGGGGTCGATCGTTGGTATTGCGGCCAGACCGCAACGAGATGCAGGACGGATTGGCAACCCCGCCCCACCAAGTTTTGAGTTCATTGTGTCTCGCGGAGCGAGTTGGCGACGTTGAGGCGATTGTAGAAGACGGGCGGGAGATTGTGTATCGACGCCAGTTACTCGCAGGGGCTTGTTCCGGAAGTTTTCAGGCGTGAATTGGCTGGATAAGTTGCTACAGTGGGCTTGGCTGTCGGCAGTCGGGCTTGAACGACCGATTCAAAGTCGTTCGGCCCCCTCTCTCCCCAAGGTGAGAGGAGAATAGTTGGCGAGGTCGTTCTTAATTCCCGGAGTTCATCATGCCGGTGAAGGTGAAGTGTCCGAAGTGTGCGAAGGTGCTCAACGCTCCCGAAGCGGCGCGCGGCAAGGCGGTGAAGTGTCCGGGTTGCGAATCGAAGGTGCCGGTTCCCGCGGAATCTGGAGCCGCGTCCGGTTCGATGACGGCGGTGAAACAAGCGGCGAAACCGTCCGCCGGAAAGCTCGCAGCCAAGCCAACTCCCAAGCAGACGACGGCCGAAGACGACGATTTCCTTTCCGGTTTGGATTTGGGGTCGGTGGAAGACACCGCGACCCGTGTCTGCCCGAAATGTGGACAACCGCTGATGGAGGAAGAAACTGAGTGCCGCAAGTGCGGCACCGACACGATGACCGGTGGCATGGGTCGCAAGGCGAAACGGAGGGAAAAGATTCGCCAGATGGGCGGCGCGGACCCCAACGAGTTCTACACGCACGTGTGGAAAGATTCGTGGACGTTCATCAAGGAACACAGAGATTTGGTTCTTCGCACGGGCCTGTACTGGACGGTTCTCAATTTGGGCCTGGCGGCCAGTACATTTTTCGGTGCGGTGGTGTGCGTCAACCTGCCTCCGAAATCGTTCTGGATTGGGATCGCGGTCGTCTGCGCGATGGCCGTTCCGGGCTGGTACTGGAGTCTGTCGAACATCATCGTCCAGTCCGTTCTTCGCAAGGAACCGCTGGACCGGGTGAATTTCGATTTCTTCACGGCCGTGTCGTTGGGGTTCAAGTCGTACATCTGGGCCTATATTCTGACTCTGACTTTGCCTATTCCCCTGCTGCCGCTGGCAGTGTTTCCCATCGCGCTGATCCACATGGCCATGCCGTACACGTACAAGGCGTGGATCGGTTGGGAGATGGCCAAAATCTTCGTCAAGAACATCGGCCAGGTTTTGTACTGGTGGGTGGTGTTTCTGGCGGTGCAGTTTCCGGTGCTCGCGATCTTGGGCGGGCTGACATACTTGGCCGTTTCTCAGAACCTCGTCAACCGGTTTGCAGGGTGGATCTATTCATCGTCGAAATGGTTCGGCGGGATTGCGGGCGTCGACGCACCGCAGACTTTAGAACTGTGGATGAGCGGCGAGCAATCCATCATGTTCATGGGTGTGTCGGGGCTGTTCGCGGCATTGTACGTCTCGCTCACGATTGCTCCCTTCTGCTTCCTGCTGGCCGTTCCGTCGGTGTTCATGATGCGGGCCACGGCTTCATTGGCCACCCACTGCAAGCCGCGATTGGAATTGGTCACCGAGCAGAAACGTGGAATCCCGTGCGGCTTCTGGGTGCGTTTTCTGGCGCACTTGGTGGATTCGTTGCTGGTCAATGTCATCGTTGCCGGCGGCGGGTTGGTTTATTTTCTGTTGACCTTGATCGCCAAGCCCGAAGGGTTCATGGGGATTTTGCAGATGATCGTTGCGGTCGGAGCCATCCTCTTCGCCGTCTGGGTTTACTACGCCAAGGGGGAAAGCGGCGGTTGGATGGCGACACTGGGCAAGAAATCGCTCGGGATCATCGTCACCGACATGAACGGCAATCGCATCACCTTGCAGGCGGCAACGATTCGGTTTCTCGTCAAGTTCACCATCTCGGGTTGGTTGCTCAACGCTGGCTTCATCATGGCGGGCCTGACACCGAAGAAGCAGGCACTGCACGACACGCTGGCCAAGACGCTCGTCGTCTGGCACGGAGACGAATGACGCGGCGTGCCGGAGTTGACAGCGTCCGGCTGCCGCCTAGAATCGAAGCCGATGCGGAAAACCGCATCACCCCCCGCCGCTCTCCCGGCCTGCTCTCTCAGCGGGTGAATCGAGTGGACACCAGATGTTGGGGCTTTCCCGAAGCGTCGCCCGGCGATGATCGGGTCACACAATTGGTTGTTCACGAGGTTTAGCATGTCCAAAGCCAAAGATCGGGATTTGTTTGACGATTCCACGATGAGCTTCGGGGAACACCTCGAAGAGCTTCGCAAGTACCTGTGGCGTGCAATCGTCGGCCTCGTCATCGGCACCGTCATCGCCTTTCTATTCGCCGACAAGGTACTGCACGCGATCCAGGTACCTGTCGTGCGGGCCATGAAAAACATCGGCCACACGCCGACAGAAGCGGAATCTCTCGAGGACGCGAAAGCCAACTTCTTCGAGAAGCTCAAGAAAACGTTTTCGAAACTGGATCCACCGCCGGTTGTCAAATCCGTTCACAACCGCCAGATGGAATTCGATTCCCGAGAACTGTGGGAACAACTGCACGCGGCGCATCCGCAAGCGGTTCCCGAAATGCCGGCGGACACGAAGAACGTGACGATCACCGTCACCCCCAAAGGAAAATGGATCGAGCAGTTGGAGAAAGACATCGACCGGTTGCGCGACGACAACGTGCTCCCGCGAACCGACGGCCCGGACGAAGCCTTCACGATCTACCTGAAGGTGTCGCTGATCACCGGTCTCGTGCTGTCGAGTTGGTGGGTGTTTTACCAGCTCTGGTTGTTCGTCGCGGCGGGGTTGTATCCGCACGAACGAAAGTACGTTTGGCGTTACATGCCGATGAGCATCGTGCTGTTCCTCGGGGGTGTATTCTTTTCATTTTACGGTGTGATCCCGTTCGTGCTGGACTTTCTGTTCAGTTTCAACACGTGGCTGGGATTGCGGCCCGAAATGAAAATCACGACCTGGATCAGCTTCGCCCTGATGGTCTCGCTGATGTTTGGCGTCAGCTTCCAACTCCCGCTGGTGATGCTGTTCCTCGATCGTCTGGGAATTGTGACCGCCAAGGTCTACCGCGAGAAACGCCGCATCTCGATCTTCGCCATCTCGGTGATCTCGATGGTACTGACGCCGTCCGATCCGGTCAGCATGTTGATGATGATGTTCCCACTGTTGATCCTGTACGAGTTGGGCATCATCCTCTGCCGCACGGGAGCGCCCGTGAAACGGAGTCCATTCGAGGCCAAGACAACGTAGCCGCAACGTAGAACGGAATTCATTCCGTTCCTTGCGAGCGGCGACGAATCCGAACGGAACGAATTCCGTTCTACGAACTGATTGCCATCGCCGACGGAGTCGAATCGGGCGTTGTGGCGGCGGGTTGAGTGGCGGCCAGCGCCTCCGATTCACGGCTCGGCACGCGAAACGATTGAATCGTGAGCATGATCGCGCCGGTAACCAGAAACGAGTCGGCGAAATTGAAGATCGGGTAATCGTACGTCCCGATCCGGAAGTCGAGGAAATCTCGCACGCCGAGATAGGGACTGCCGTCCTCGCGAGCACAGCCGTGCAGGTGCAGGCGGTCGTACAGGTTGCCGAGCGTCCCCGCCATGATGAGCGCGAGGCTGATCGTCAGCCACAAGCTGTGCGCTTCGCCACGGAAGAACAACCAGTAGACGATGAAAGTGCCGGCCAGAATGCTGAGCGCCGCAAAGCCCAAGCTGAATCCCTGACCCACGCCCCACAACGCCCCTTCGTTGAAGCTCGTGGTCAGCCGGAATTGCAACGCTCCGCCGAACCACTCTTTCGTCCACAGGCTGTGCGTGTAGGGATATCCAATGCTCGAAAACACCCACGACTTCGAACACAGATCCACCAGCAAACCCGATCCGGCGAGAATCAGAAACGTCCACAGTCGATGGGAGGGATATGATTTCATCGCGTCACCTTTCTTGCTTCCATGCAGTTAAAGGTTCATCCCCCGGAAGAATGGGCTCCCAGCCCGTCCAGCTATGTCCGTTCGCGTTTGCGCGCGCAGGTCACACACGTGCGGGTCCACGGAATGGCTCGCAACCGAGCCTTGGGAATGGCCGATTGGGTGGGGGATTTTTCCTCCGCGACGCACCCCTCGCACAAGCCGTACGATCCATCTTTGACCCGTTTCAGCGCCGATGCGATTTCCGTCAGCGTTTCTTGTTCGTTGGCGACGAGCGACAGGGCGAAATCCTGTTCAAACGTGTCGCTTCCCAATTCCGCCATGTGCGTGGGGCTTTTCGATTCCGTGCTGCCGTCTTGCCGGTCCGAACCGAGGGCCTCTGTCTGGAGTTGCGTCACGTCGCCGCGCAACCGGGACTGAAGTGACTCCAGCAAGTCTTGAAACTCCCCTAATTCTTGCTTTTTCATCACGGTGCAATTCGTCTGCGAAACGGTTCTCGAAATTGTGAAAGACGCCGAATTATGACGGCAAAGTCGAGCGCGGTCAAGCGGCGCTGTTTCGAGGTGAAATGGCCAGTTTGCAATCGTCCTGCGGCTGGCAATTCCGGCCGATGAAATCGGATTGGAAGACTGCCGGAAGGCAATTCGGCAGAGGCCACTGTAGCCCGAGTTCGGTGGGAACTTGCCTTGGGGCAAGGCACCCAGGCCACAAGGGCCTGGGCTACTTCGACGTCTTCCAATCGAAAGCCAGATCGAGGGCGGGGGCCGAATGCGTCAGAGCACCGACGCTGATGCGTTCGACGCCCGTCCGCGCGATGTCGGCGACCGTGTTCAAATTCACGCCGCCTGACGCCTCCAATTCGACTCGCGGAGCCATGCGGTTCCGCAGCTCAACCGCCTGACGCAGTGTGGCGAGGTTCATGTTGTCCAGCAGCACGATGTTCGGTGCCGCCGACAGCGCATCGGTCAGTTGCTCCAGCGTGTCCACTTCGACTTCGATGGGGATGCCAGACGCCACGCGAGACCGCGCGGCATGCACCGCGGCCGAGACCGAGTGATCGGCACCGGACGCCTTCCAGCCGGCGAGGTGGTTGTCCTTGATGAGGACCATGTCGAACAGGCCGACTCGATGATTGCGTCCGCCACCGCAGCGGACCGCGTACTTTTCGAGAACGCGCCAGCCCGGCAGTGTCTTGCGAGTGTCGAAAATGTTGGCCGATGAACCGGCCACGGCATCCACGTAACGTCGCGTGAGCGTCGCGATGCCGCTCAGGTGGGTGAGAAAATTGAGCGTCGTCCGCTCGCCCGACAGCAGCGAGCGGACCGAGCCGGACAACTCGCCAACCACGGTTCCCGGTTGCAGCGCACTGCCGTCCTGTTTGAGCGCCGTCCACAGCACGTCTCGGTCGAACTGCTCGAAGACCATCTTCGCGACCGGCATCCCCACCAACACACCCGCCTGTCGCGCCACGATTTTCACCGCCCCGCGTTCGTCCGGTCGGATCAACGCATCCGTCGTCACATCGCCGATCGCTCCCAAATCCTCCTCCAGCGCCAGTTCGATCAGCCGCGCCGCGGCCATTCGTTCCGCAATGTCGAATTCCTGTGGCATGCGAGCGTACTCCGCCTCGTAGAATCGAATCTCCCCTCTCCCCCTCCGGGGGGAGAGGGGAGTTCGATTGTCCTGTCATTCACCCCCGCGTCAAAAACTCATCCAGATTCAACAGAACGTTGCAGACGTTCGTGTACGCGGCGAGTTCGGCGACGTCCATCCCATCAGGTATCGGTCCGAGTTCGCTCGTTGCCATCTCGCGCGCCGCGTCCGGTGCCGCGCGGTAGAAGTCGTGTCGTCGTCGGAAGAGCTTTGCGAGTTGATCGGATTCGCCCGGGGACGGCGGTCGCAGAGCGATTTGGCGGAAGGCGAACGACAGGCGGGATTCGGTCGTCGGTCCCCCCTCCTTCACCATCCGCCGCGCCAACGCCTGCGCGGCTTCGATGTAGACGGGGTCGTTCAAAGTCACGAGCGCTTGCAGCGGCGTGTTGGTGGTGATGCGGCG
>JACRIH010000272.1 GCA_016235885.1 Planctomycetales bacterium
GAACGGGATTGCGTTCGCCGGCGACTACCTTTCGGCCGCGTCGTTTCTGGGCATTTGCGGGATGATCGCGTTCTACGGCTACGACGGGTTTTTGTATTCGATCGGTTACCTCGCAGGCTGGATCGTGGCCCTGTTCGTCGTGAGGTTCTTCGCTCGTCGCGTGGTGCTGATCAAAGCCGGCCATGGGATGCCTCGCTCTCTGGCAGGGCTGGACGTGGGAAATCTTGGGAACGGAGAGATACCAACAACCCATCGTGAGAACAACCGACTTGTGCCACCAGGTCGCAGCTTCTTGTCGACGTGTGCGTACTTTTTTAGCCACGGATGAAACACTGATGAAACACAGACACGAGCCAGACAAGGGGCGTTGCCAATACCGAATCCGTGTTCGATCCGTGGCGCGGCAGTGCTCGGCGTACACAACGATTCTCTCGGCGAGAGTTGGCTACAGCGACGCTCCGCCGACGAGTTCCCGGATTGCTTCGCCCTGGCTGACGATGTTAACGGGACGGCCCGCGAAATTTGGGATCGTGACGTTGCGGTAGTCGATCCCCAGGTGGCGGTAGATCGTGGCGAGAAAATCGCCGGGGCCGACGCGGCGCTCGATGGGGCCTTCACCACGCTTGTCGGTCGCTCCAATAATCTGGCCGGTGCGGATGCCTCCCCCTGCGAAGAGCATCGAGTTGGCTTGCGGCCAGTGGTCGCGGCCGGGTTGCACGGTTCCCGCCGGAGCACTCGCCACGCCGCCGCCGCTGCTGGCGACGTAGCTGATCCGCGGTGTTCTTCCGAACTCGCCCGTGACCACGACCAGCACGCGCTTGTCCAACCCACGGGCATACACATCTTCGATCAACGCCGAGACGGCTTGGTCGAGGGACGGAGCACGGAACTTCATCGCGTCGAACACATGCTGGTTGACCGCGTGGTCGTCCCAATTGGCCACGCGCCCGCACAGCGGCCCATCGAACTCCGTCGTGACGATATCCACGCCGGCCTCGACCAGCCGGCGAGCCATCAAACACTGCTGCCCCCACTGGTGACGTCCGTACCGATCGCGAGTCGCGTCGGTTTCCTTCGTCAGATCGAACGCATCCCGCGCCGCCGCGTTCGTCAGCAGATTGAGCGCCTGCTGCTCGAACCGGTCTGTGGCCTCCATCGTGCCCAGCCGATCGACGTCGCGACGGAACCGGTCGAGGGTCGCCTTCAACCCCACGCGGTCGGTCAGCGTCCGCAATTGATTCGGATCTTTGACTCCGACGTTGGGCACCTCGAACTGCGGCTGACTCGGATCGCCGAAGATTTTGAACGGCTCGTATCCCGGACCAAGGTACGTTGGCCCGGCGATCGTGAAGCTGTCGTAGTTGTCCACCGGATTGACGGCGACGTAGTTGGGAATTCTGCGTCGCGAGTCGGCTCGCAGGTGACTGGCGATGGTCATCCAGTCGGGGAGGACCGGATGCAGCTTGTCCTGGGCATCCGGGTCGCCCGCGAGAATCTGGAGCGACCCCGCCGGATGTCCGCCACCGGTGTGCGCCATCGAACGGAGCAGCGCGAACTTGTCGGCGATTTTGGACAGCCTCGGGAGCAGTTCGCACACCTCGATCCCCGGCACATTCGTGGCGATGGGCTGATACGGCCCGCGAAATTCCGACGACGCTTCGGGCTTCGGATCAAACGTTTCGAGATGACTCGCACCACCTCGCAGCCAGACGAGGATCACCGCGGTCCGTTCGAGGCTGGCGGCTTCCGCCGCATCGCCCCGAAACCGCAGCATGTCGGCCAGCCCCCAACTCGCAAACCCGGTCAGTCCCAGCCGCAGGAACTCGCGCCGCTGCAAAGCGGAGGCTTGTGGTCTCCCACTCGCAGATTGAGCGGGGCTGTCGATGACGTCTCGCAGTTGTTGACTCATCTCAACCTTGTCCAATCTCGCATTACGATTTCAGTTTTTCTTGTCGGGCCGCAAGCATTTCGTAGCCACGCTCGCCAGAGCGTGGGCACACCGGCAACTCAGCCCACGCTCTGGCGAGCGTGGCTACTGTTGGTCGCGGCTTGAGCACGCGACTCAGGCAGAATAGCATGGCCCTCGCGGTCGCGACAGACCGTGTGTTCTCATTCCCACATGCCGACGAGGAGGGTTGTTGATGATTCCCACATTCTGCCTGAGTCTCGTTCTGATGGGTGGCGATGTCTCCGATTCGGCAACGAAGGATCAGCAGTTCCAAACGCTCGCGGACGAATACTTCGCGGGGTACTTTGCGTTCCAGCCGCAGCGGGCGGTGGGCCTCGGGTTTCATGACTACGACGGCAAGCTGGCGGATTTCAGTCGCGATTCGCTCGCGAAGGAACGGGAACGGTTGAGACTGTTTCAGAAGCGACTGGCTGCGGTCGATGCGGACAAGTTGAGACCGTCGGTTCGCACGGACCTGCGGATGCTCGAAATCGGAGTGCGAACAGAGGTGTTCAACTTCGAAGGACTGGATGCCTACCGCCGCAATCCGATGACGTACCCGCAGGCGATCAGCCTGAACATTTACCTCAGCCGCAACTTTGCTCCGCTGGCGGATCGCGTGCGGTCGATCATCGCGATCGAGCGGCAAACGCCCCGATTGTTTGCGGCGGCTCGCGAGAACTTGCAGCCCACGCTACCGCGACAGCTTGTCGAAACCGCCATCAAGGTGACCAACGGCCTGGCGAGTTTTGTCGAGAAGGATTTGCCCAAGGGCGTGGCCGAGCTGAAGGACGAAAAGTTGCTCGCTGAGTTGAAAGCGGCCAGCGCGATCGCGGTTCGCGAGCTGCGCGAGTACGTGCGCTGGTTGGAAACCGAACGGTTGCCCAAGGCCGATCACCGATTCGCTCTCGGTCGCGACACGTTCGCCCGCATGTTGCGAGACCTCGAAATGGTCACGCTGACGCCCGAGGCGATTCTCGACCTCGGTCTGCGTGAACTGCGCCGCGAGCAGGCGATCTTTGCCGCCACCGCCAAGCTGATCGACGCGACGAAGCCGCCGATCGAAGTCTTCCTCGCAATCCAGGAGGACCACCCGACGGCCGCCAACCTGATCCCCGACACGGCTCGCAATCTGGAAGCGATCCGGCAATTTGTCGTCGATCGAAAGACCCTCTCGATGCCATCCGACATCCGCGTGACGGTCGCGGAAACGCCGTCGTTCCGCCGCGCGACGAGCTTCGCCTCGATGGATTCCCCCGGTCCTTTCGAGACCCGCAGCACCGAGGCGTACTACTACGTCACGCCTGTCGAACCGGAGTGGTCGGCGACTCAACAGAACGAGTGGCTGACAGCGTTCAACTACTACACGACCGATGTCGTCTCGATCCACGAAGCGTATCCCGGCCACTACATGCAGCACCTGCATCTCAACGCGTCGGCGGCGGGCAAGGTGGCCAAGATTTTTTCGAGCTACGCTTTCGTCGAAGGCTGGGCGCACTACACCGAACAGATGCTGCTCGACGAAGGATTCCCCGCCGGTGGCGACAAGCTCAAGACGGCGAAGTATCGGCTGGCTCAATCCGACGAAGCGTTGTTGCGGCTGTGCCGGCTGTGCGTCGCGATCAAAATGCACTGCGACGACATGACGGTGGACGAAGCCACGAAGTTCTTTCAGGACAACTGCTATTACCTCGAACAACCCGCCCGGCAAGAAGCCGTCCGCGGCGCTCACGATCCCGGCTACCTGTTCTACACGCTCGGCAAACTGATGATCCTCAAACTTCGCGGCGACTGGCAGAAGCAGGAAGGCCAAGCGTACTCGCTGTTACGATTTCACGATGAGTTATTGCGCCACGGTGCCCCGCCGCTTCCGCTGCTGCGGCAGGTCATGCTGAAGGACCGACGGGCTTGGGATGCCTCGTTGGAATGACGGACGGTTCGGACTGCCTCTGGCGTCCGGACAATCTTCAGGGTAGATTCTGATCCGTACGGGATGCCCATCTGGGTCACTGCAAGGGTGTTCACCGATGCTCAACCTGGGTCAATCCACAACGCGCACGTGCGACGGATGGTCGCGGCGTGAACTGTTGCAGGTGGGTGCCTGTTCGGCGATGGGTTTGGGGTTGCCGATGTGGTTCGCGAGGACAGCCCAAGCCGAACGGACGGCGGCTCGTGTGCGGTCTGTGCTCCTGCTCTGGATGTGGGGCGGCCCGAGTCACCACGAAATGTGGGACCCCAAGCCGAACGCGACGTCGAAGATTCGCGGTCCGTATCGCGCCATCCCGACCGCTGTGCCGGGGATCAACATCAGTGAATTGCTGCCGCTCAGCGCGCGCATGATGAACCGGTTCACGATCGTGCGCAGCATGGCGCACGACATGAAGGATCACAATCAGGCGGGGACGATGGCGCTCACCGGAAACCGCAACGGTTCGCAGGCTTCGGGAGCCACCCCACTGCCGGGTCGTGTGCGGCCGAGCATGGGTTCGCTGGTGTCGTATCTTTCCCGGCGGCGATCGGGCGACTGGCCCGCATTCACCGTGATCGGCGCGGAGTGCAAGGTCAGCGGAGCCGAACTGCGCGGCCAGACGGCGGGAGGGCTCGGCGCGGCTCACGATCCGTTCCGATTGGCGACCTATTCGTTCGACGACGGATTTCGCGCGCCCGCTTCCATCGAACCAATCGCCGGTCTGGGAGGCAGTCGCCTCACCGACCGACGCCGGTTGCTAACGGATCTGGATGACACGCAGCGCCGTATCGAAGCGGCCGCCACGTCCGGCCGTTTCACCGAACTGCAAGAAAAGGCGTTCGCGCTCCTCACGTCGTCCGGCGCGAAACGGGCACTGCACATCGATGCGGAACCGGACGCGCTGCGCGATCGGTACGGCCGGACAGTGTTCGGGCAGAACTGTCTGCTGGCGCGGCGGTTCATCGAAGCGGGCGTGCCGTTCGTGCAGGTCAATTGGAGCGGCGACGCCGAGGACGAACAGCAGGGAGGCGACGGCGGTTGGGATTTGCATTATCGGCTGTTCGAGCGGATGCAGGATCGTTTCTGCCCGATCTTCGACCGCACGTTTACGACGTTGCTCGACGATCTGCATGAGCGAGGATTGCTCGATTCCACGCTGGTGATTGCGATGGGTGAATTCGGTCGCAGCCCTGAGATCAGCAGCATCGGTGGACGCGAGCACTGGCCGTACGGTTATTCGCTGGCCGTGGCCGGTGGCGGCACACCCGGCGGAACGGTCATCGGTTCGTCCACGGCCGACGGCGGCCATCCCGCGTCGAACCCGATTCATCCCGTCGACCTGATCGCCACGGTGCTGGATAAGATGCGACTCGACCGGCTCGAACTGTTCCCGCGCGAGTCGGAAGTGATCGGCAGCGTGATTCCCGAAATGGTTTGATTTCGTTTCCTGTTCCCCTCTCCCTCCGGGAGAGGGGCTAGGGGTGAGGGCGAGTGGCTCACGGTTTTGGACACCGCTCGCTTCTCAACGCTCCCTCACCCCCGACCCCTCTCCCGGAGGGAGAGGGGAGTTCGATTCGCGGTGGCTTTGGGGAATTCATCCGAGCCTGTTTTCAAGCAAACAATCCAAGATCGCAATGACAATTCCTGCCGACCGAATGAGACTCATCGCCGCGCTTGCGGTTGCCGCGATCATTTGCTGCGGCGTGCTGCTCGGCCAGACACCGTCATCGTCGATGCCTCGCGTCACCCGCATCACGCAAACACACTTCTCAAAGTTCTTCCTCGACTTCTCTCCCGATGGATCGCACATTGCTTACGCGCGACATCACGACAACCGGCGGGCGTCGAACAAGATTCTCGTTGGAGCACGCATCGTGCGCGCGGACGGTTCGGACGACCGACCGCTCCTCACCGAATTCGATTCGCAGGTGCAGATTCAGGAACACCCCGCATGGTCACCCGACGGGAGGCGGCTGCTCGTTTCCGGCGGCGGCAACGACACCGGCAATTCGTCGAAGGATGTGTTTGTCTGCGACATCGACGGCGAATTCCGCGCGGCCAACCTGCGGAAGATACTGCCGGGGACGAGCGTGCAGTTGGGCGAAGAACCGACGTGGTCCCCCGACGGACGGCGGATCGCGTTCGTGACGACGACGGAACAACTCGTCGTCGTCGATGCGGACGGGAAGAACCGCAGTCAAATACTGCAATCGGGCGGAATGTACTGCCATCAGCCCGCGTGGTCTCCGGACGGCGACTGGATTGCATTCGCCAGCGACCGCGACGGCAACATCGAATTGTACAAGGTGCATCCCGATGGCACCGAACTGATTCGATTGACGGATGAACTCGCGATCGACTGCCGACCGCGCTGGTCGCCGGATGGCCAATGGCTGCTGTTTAGTTCCAACCGCGACGGCAACTTCGATCTGTATTTGATGTCAGCCGCCGGTGGCACGCCGCGCCGCCTGACCGATCATCCGGCCACCGACGATCACGGTGCGTGGTCGCCCGATGGCCGATCGATTGCGTTCGTGTCGATGCGAGACGGCGGGTTCGACATTTACCGCCTCGACGTCCCAGCGGACATCGTCATCGCCGCCGCGCAGCCGAAACCGAAATCGACAACCAAGCCGGCTCCAGTGACCGCGACGACGAAAGATGATTCAGGATTGGTCGCACACTTCGACTTCGACGACGCCGGCCCGGACGACAAAGTGGTGCGCGATCGCACCGGAAAATTCCGGTTGGAGTTGCAGGGAGCCAAAGTTGTGAAGGAATCCGGTCGCGGTGCGCTCGTCTTCGACGGGCAGGACGACTTCGCCACCGCGGGCAATGCCGAACCGCTGCGACTGTCCGGCCCGATGACGCTCTCGCTGTGGGTGCGATCCGACGGCGTCGATGGCAACGACTATTTGATCTCCAAGCACGGCTGGAACATTTACATGGCCTCGGACCGCCTGCCTCGATTTGAAACCCGCTCGGCCGCGGACGACGCCTGGGACACGCTGCCGGCGGTTCAGCCGGTGAAGGAATCGGTGTGGGTTCACGTCGTCGCGACGTTCGATCCGCAGCGGAAGAAGATCGCGATCTACCTCGACGGCAAGTTGTCCGCCGAGCGCGATCGAACCGACGGGCAGATCGGATCGGCCGCCGGGTATCCGCTCGATCTCGGTCACTACGTGACGACCAAGTCGCAACAGTTCCGCGGTCGGATGGATGAAGTTCGCGTGTACGACCGGCCTCTGCCAGCGGACGAGATCGCGAAGGGATACCGGTCGCAGTACCGCCAGGTCACCGGCCGCGAATTGCCGGTGTCCTCCGCGAACTCGCTGCCGTAAGGCGGTGTCCGAGTCGAACAGCGAGGCGGAGCAGTATCGTAGCCCTCTCGCTCCGCGAGAAGTGTGCCGCTCGAATGGAAGCGTGCATTGAACTGCCCAGCCTCCACAATCAAATGGCTTTCCTCTCGCGGAGCGAGAGGGCTACATTGGGCACCTTGAGTCGCGTGCGTCGATCACCTATTCTCTGGCACTTCGATTCAACCACAGAACACACGGATCACACGGAATTTGGATTTCGTGCCTTCCGTGTGTTCCGTGGTTTCACCCACTTGGAAAGGGAAAATCTCGTGTTGCGGACTCACACGTGCGGCGAATTGCGGAAGGAACAGGGGGGGCAGACGGTCACGGTGTGTGGCTGGGTCGATAGCCGGCGCGATCATGGCGGGCTGGTGTTTATCGATCTGCGCGATCGGTACGGGAAGATTCAGGTCGTGTTCGATCCGCAGGTGTCGAAGGATCAGGTGCTGCATGACGCCGCCGGGTCGCTCCGAAACGAGGACGTGCTGCGCGTCACCGGTGAGGTAACCCTGCGCGGAGCCAAGGACATCAACCCCAAACTGCCGACGGGCGAGATCGACATCCATGCGGTGACGCTGGAGGTACTGAACCGGAGCAAGACGCCGCCGTTCGAGCCGTCCACACTGAACCCACCGAACGAAGAATTGCGGCTGAAGTACCGGTTCGTCGATTTGCGTCGGCCGCGGTTGCAGGAGTTGGTTCACTTTCGTCACCGGCTGACGAAACTCATCCGCGACTACTTCGACCGCGAAGGGTTCCTCGACATCGAAACGCCGATGCTCGGCCGGAGTACGCCGGAAGGTGCGCGTGATTACTTGGTCCCCAGCCGCGTCCACGAGGGATGTTTCTACGCACTGCCGCAGTCGCCGCAAATCTACAAGCAGATTCTGATGGTGGCGGGCTACGACAGGTACATGCAGATCGCCCGCTGCTTCCGCGACGAAGACCTGCGTGCCGACCGGCAGCCTGAGTTCACGCAGGTGGACGTCGAAATGGCGTTCGTCGAGCGGGAAGACATCCTGCAAGTCATCGACGGATTGATCATCTTCGCGATGAAGGAACTGCGCGGCGAAGACTATCCACCGGTGACTCGACTGACGTACCGCGACGCGATGGAGCGCTACGGTTCGGACAAGCCGGACCTGCGGTACGGGATGGAACTCAAGGATCTCGGCGACATCGCGGCGAACTGCGGTTTCGGCGTGTTCAAGAACACGCTGGGAGCGGGCGGGCGCGTGCGTGGCCTGTGTGCCCCGCAGGCGGCGGCCAAGTATAGCCGCAAGAATATCGATGAACTCACCACGTTCGTTGCCGACTACAAGGCGAAAGGGCTGGCGTTCTTCCGCGTGACCGACACGGGACTCGATTCCCCCATCGCCAAGTTTTTCAACGAGACCGAGCAGCGGGCGATCATCGAGCGGTTCGACGCGAAGGCGGGCGACCTGATCTTCTGCGTGGCGGACCAACCGAAAGTCACGTCGGCGGCACTCGGAGCGCTGCGCGGGCGGCTCGGCAAAGAACTCAAGCTGTTCGATCCGAATCAAATGCACTTCGCCTGGCTGCTCGACTTCCCGCTGTTTGCGTGGAACGAAGAAGAAATACGCTGGGACGCCGAGCATCATCCGTTTTGCAACCCGCATCCGGACGACGTTGCGTTCTTCGAAACCGATCCCGGTCAGATTCGGGCGAATTCCTACGACCTGATCATCAACGGCTACGAAGCGGCCAGCGGCAGCGTGCGAATTCACGACCCGGCTGTGCAACAAAAAGTGTTCGACCTCCTCGGCATCAACCCCGAGCAGGCCGAAGCCCGGTTCGGATTTCTGCTGGAAGCGCTGCGCTACGGTGCCCCGCCACACGCCGGAGTCGCACTGGGTCTCGATCGCTGGGTGATGCTGTTCACCGGCTGCGACAACATCCGTGACGTGATTGCTTTTCCGAAGACGCAGAAGGCCAGCGACCTATTGACCGGTGCTCCCGCCGCCGTGGACGACAAGCAGCTTCGCGAGCTGAATATCAAGGTCGCGCCGAGCGGAAAGTAGCCACCGGCTGCCACCATGTCAGACACGCCTCCCGATCCTGTCCTGCGCGAGTACGCGGAGCTCGCGCAGGATTACGACAGGCGCTGGGCGTTCTACGTGTCGGCGACGTTGCGCGAGACTCTCGAGTGCGTGCAGTTTGAGGGGGTCGCGTCGGTGCTGGATGTCGCGTGCGGCACAGGCGCGGTACTCGCGGCGCTGCAAAGACAACATCCCTACCTGAACCTCGTCGGAGTGGACGCGAGCGCTGAAATGCTGTCGGTGGCGAGAGCCAAGCTGGGAAGTGCGGTCGACCTGCGTCACGCCTTTGCCGAACAGCTTCCATTTCCCGATGGTGTTTTCGATCTCGTGGTATCGGCGAACTCGTTTCACTACTTTCAACAACCTGATCGGGCATTGAGCGAGATGTTTCGCGTCCTTCGACCGGGTGGGCAGTTGGTCATCACAGACTGGTGCGATGACTACTGGACCTGCCGTGCTTGCAGCGTGTGGTTGCGCTGGACGCGCCACTCGCATCACCGCCTCTACAGATCCCGCGAGTGTCGTGACCTGTTGACATCGGCAGGGTTTCAGCAGGTGGCGCTGCGGCGGTTCAAAGTGAACTGGTTGTGGGGACTGATGACAGTGATCGGCCACAAACCACCATTTGGACCAAGTTAATGTTGCCCAACGTGGTCGAATTCGCCTTGGTCTGCCAGGCAATCGCAGGATCGGACCCAAGCTCAGCCAAACACCCATCTCACCGACGGCCTTCTTGAAACCGGCAGAAAACGGCCGTACAATGCCGCCCGCGTGAACTGAGGCTAATTGCGAAGTGGTAACAAACCGAACTTTTCTGTCTCGGAATTGAAGGTCACGCGGCACGTTTTCACTTCAGTCCCGTCGAGGGGTGAGAGCTTTTGCTTGAGAGTACGGGACTCTTCTTTCCACGGATGGACACTGATTCCGTTGGCGTCCTGATTTCCGTCTGCATGTGTTGGCTCGATTCTCTGGGATGCCTGCACCGAGATCTCTGATTTCTGGTGAATGTGCGTCCCGGTCCTTTAAGAAGCGACTCACACGGCGTCCAATTCTCCTGCTCAACCGTGATCGCTTCGGCTTCTGAAATGCTCATTTCGCGGGTGCCGACGGTCGAATAGTTGATGACCCCTGTCGAACCTGAAGTCTCCCCGCCCCTCAATCTTCACGCCAACGCATGCAACCCTTGGATATTCGCCGGATTCTGACTCTTCGCGGTCCCAACATCTGGGCGAACTATCCCGTCTTGGAAGCGTGGGTGGACCTGGGTGAGCTGAAGGACACGTGTTCGACCGACGTTCCGGGGTTCAATGACCGGCTGAAGTCGTGGCTGCCGGCGATGATTGAACATCGTTGCAGCATTGGTGAGCGTGGCGGGTTCTTTCAGCGGCTGGATACGGGAACGTATCCAGCCCATATCTTGGAACACGTCACCCTCGAACTTCAGACTTTGGCCGGCACGCCCGTGGGATATGGGAAGGCCCGCGAAACGTCGGAAGAGGGGGTCTACAAAGTCATCGTTCGCTACCGTGATGAGAATCTGGCTCGCGAGTGTTTGCAAACAGCCCGGTTACTTCTCCTCGCGGCACTCTTCGACCAGCCGTTTGATGTCGCGGGTGAAGTTCAGCGGTTGCAAGGCGTCGCAGACCACCATTGCCTGGGACCGAGCACAGTCGCCATTTTGGAAGCGGCCCGCGTCCGTGGGATTCCAAATCGTCGGTTGGATTCGGTTCGAAGTTTGATGCAGTTGGGGTATGGAGCCAAACAACATCGCATCTGGACCGCCGAAACAGATCGGACGGGGGCCATTGCCGAGTGCATCGCACAGGACAAGGATCTCACCAAGGCGCTGCTGCATGCGGCGGGCGTTCCGGTTCCTGAAGGGCGGATCGTGAGTGATCCCGACGATGCGTGGACGGCGGCTCGCGAAATCGGAATTCCCGTGGTGGTCAAGCCGCTCAACGGCAATCATGGTCGTGGCGTTTTTCTGGGGTTGTCGACGCGCGAACAGATCGAAGAGGCGTTTCACCACGCGGTGAAGGAAGGCGACGGAGTCATCGTCGAACGGTTGGTTTCGGGGTTGGAACATCGCGTTCTGGTTGTGGGAAAAAGGGTCGTTGCGGCGTCGCGTGGTGAACCAATCGTCGTCATTGGTGATGGCACGCGAACGGTGACCGAGTTGATTGGTCAGCAAATCAATACGGATCCCCGTCGCGGCGTATCGGACGATTTCCCCTTGGATCTGGTCAACACGGAGCCCTACTCGCCCGTCATTCTGGCCGAATTGCGCCGGCAAGGATTCGATCCCGACAAAGTCCCGTCAGCGGGCGTGCATGTTACCGTTGACCGCGGTTCCAACTTGGCGCACGACGTCACCGACCTCGTCCATCCGGATGTTTGCGATCGCGCGATTCTTGCGGCTCAGGTCGTCGGGCTGGATGTCTGCGGCATCGACTTGGTCTGTCAGGACATCTCGCGACCACTGGAAGAGCAATGGGGGGCGATTGTCGAAGTGAATTCCAGCCCCGGTTTGCAAATCCATTTGAAACCGGCGAGCGGGAAACCAAGACCTGTCGGCGAAGCAATCGTTGACCTCTTGTTTCCACAAGGAGAAACCGGACGCATTCCCATCGTGGCCGTTACCGGAACGAATGGTAAGACGACGACCACTCGGTTGATTGCTCACATTCTTCAAGGAACCGATCAGAAAGTCGGCATGGCCTGCACCGACGGCATCTATTACGAGGGACGCCGGATCGACACGGGCGATTGCAGTGGGCCGCAAAGTGCTCGGGCGGTGTTGCTGAACCCACGGACGGAAGTCGCCGTGCTGGAAGTGGCTCGCGGCGGAATTCTGCGAGAGGGATTGGGATTTGACAAGTGCCAGGTCGGAGTCGTTTTGAACGTCGGAGAAGCCGATCATCTCGGCGGCTATTATGTCGACACCGTCGAAGCGATGGCCAAGGTCAAACGTTGTGTGATCGATGTCGTCTTGCCGGAAGGGATGGGCATTCTCAATGCCGACGATCCAATCGTCGCGGAGATGGCTTCCGCGTGCAAAGGGAAGGTCACGTTTTTTTCCACCAGCGCCGAAAGCGAAGTTGTCTCGAACCATCTTCAATCTGGAGGCCGAGCCGTATTCGCTCGGGGTGGCGAGATCGTGTTGACGGAAGGTCCAGCGGAGCGAATTCTCTGCAAACTGGCTTTCGTCCCGATTACATGCGACGGCGCAGTCCGCTTCCAGGTTGAGAATGTTCTGGCCACGACGGCGGCCTGTTGGGGGATAGGTGTTCCGGACGAGCTGATTCGCAGCGGACTGGCGAGCTTCCGCAGCGACCCCGTTCTGCTCCCGGGTCGGTCCAATGTTTTTTCGGCAGGTGGAGTGACCGTACTGGTCGATAATTGCCACAACGCCCAAGCGATCAAGGCGTTGTCGCAGTTAGTCGACATCCTGCCGCACAAGCGCCAGGGCATCGTGTTCACCTGTGGCAAGGATCGCCGGGACATCGACATCATTCGGCAAGGTGAAGTGCTGGCCGAGTCGTTCGACCGCGTCTGGCTCTACGAAAACGGACGCGGGTCACGCCCAGCCGGGCAGGGCATCTCTCTGTTGCGTCAGGGCTTGCAGCAAGAGAATCGACCGATCGAGGTGCATGTCACCAACGATTTCGATCAAGCGATCGAAGCCGCGAGCTGCACGCTCGAATCCGGCGATCTGCTCGTCGTTCAAGCTCATGACATCGATGCAACGCTTGGAGCTGTAAGACGTTTGCTGATGCCCAACGAAAACGTTGAGCGATCGAATGGCGGGTTCGTACCGGCGATAAAAGCTGAAATCTCGGTTTTGTGAATAATCGCGTAACCAAAGTGCAGCACAGGTCAAATGTAGGATGAGAATTCAGGTTTCCGGCGTACGGATCGCCTTGGTTTGCCACCATCCATTCTTCCTTCCGGCAAGCCGCTGAATTCATCGATGTTCCCACGGAGGGTGAGGGAACGAGCTCTCATTTCGGTTGATCGACATCTTGGGGTTCATCATGAAGTTGGAACAGGTCCGTGCCTTGCGAGGTCCGAATCGTTGGGCGAGATTTCCCGTCGTGGAAGCACTGGTCGATTTGTCCGACTTTGTCGTATCGCTGCCGTGCGAGGGTCCGGCGTTCGAGCAACGTCTGATCGAGCGAATGCCGTCGCTGGCCGAGCAATCGGTCTCGGCAATCGATCCGGATGACAAACGGATCGCGAATCCCAGTTCGTATCCCTTCGCCCGTGCGATGGAACGGCTGGTGAAAGAACTTCAATGCGCCGCTGGCTCCACGGTGGATTTCAGTCGGACGGTGTCCAGCCCCAAGCCGCACGTCTACCGAGTTGTGGTTCGATATCACGAAGAAGCCGTCGGGCGCGAGGCGGTCGAAATCGCTCGCAAGTTCATTCTCGCCACGCTCGTGAATGAACCGTTTGACATCTCCGGCGAAACGGCACGTCTGCGAAAGCTCGATCAAAACATTCGCCTCGGTCCAAGCACCGGAGCCATCGTTCGCGCCGCGGTGAATCGTGGCATTCCGTATCGCCGGTTGAATGACGGCAGCCTTGTGCAGTTCGGACACGGCAGCAAACAGAAGAGAATTTGGGCGGCCGAAACGCATCACACCAGCGCCATCGCCGAAACGATCGCGCAGGACAAGGAACTCACGAAACAACTGCTTCGCGCTGCAGGTGTCCCCGCACCTGAAGGAACTCCAGTCAAGAACGCAGAGGAAGCGTGGGAAGCGGCCCAAGACATCGGCGTGCCAGTCGTCGTCAAACCGCAGTTCGGCAACCAGGGGCGAGGCGTCGCTGTCAATTTAACAACTCGCGAGCAGGTTCTGGCGGCGTACGAAGCCGCCCGTGAAGAAGGCTCGTCGATCATTGTCGAACGATTCGCGCCAGGTTGCGATCACCGGCTGCTGGTCATCGGGGATCGCCTCATTGCGGCGGCTCGACGCGAACCCCCGAAAGTCACCGGCGACGGTTTCCGCACAATTCGCGAACTCGTGGAAATCGTCAATCAAGACCCGCGCCGTGGCGAAGATCACGCGACCTGCCTGAGCAAATTGAAGCTCGACGATATCGGCTTGGCCGTGTTGGCGGAGCAGGGTCTCACGCCGGACACGATCCTCGCGGACGGGCAAACCGTCGTGATTCGGCGGAACGCGAACCTCAGCACCGGCGGTAGCGCGGCCGACATCACCGATCAGGTTCACCCAGACGTGGCCGCACGAGCCGTGGATGCCGCGCGAGTCATCGGGCTGGACGTGGCCGGAGTCGACATCGTCGCGACCGACGTTCGCCGTCCGCTCGAAGATCAGGGGGGAGTCATCGTCGAAGTGAATGCGGCTCCCGGCCTGCGAATGCACTTGGAACCGTCCGAAGGTCTGGCGCGACCGGTCGGCGAAGCGATCATCGGCACCATGTACCCCGAAGGAGAAAACGGTCGCGTTCCGACTGTGGCGATCACGGGCACGAACGGCAAGACGACGACTACGCGACTGATTGCGCACCTGTTGCGATCGACCGGGCGGCGAGTCGGCATGACCTGTACCGAAGGTGTCTACATCGACAGCCGGCGGATCGAAAAGGGTGATTGCAGCGGCCCGCTCAGCGCACAAAGTGTGCTCATGAATCCCAGCGTCGAAGCCGCAGTTTTGGAAACGGCACGCGGTGGAATCCTGCGGGCCGGACTCGGGTTTGATCAATGTGATGTCGCCGTGGTCACGAACATCGGGGACGGCGATCATTTGGGACTCAACGACATCGACACCGTCGAGCAACTGGCCGAAGTCAAGCGCGTCATCGTCACCGCCGTGGCACCAACGGGAGCCGCGGTACTCAACGCGGCTGATCCGCTCGTCGCCGAAATGGCGTCGTCCTGTCTTGGTTCGGTGATTTACTTCGCCCGTGAGGCGGGGAACTCGATCATCAACCGACACCGTCAACACGGTGGCCGAGCCGTCCTGCTGGTGGAGGATCGGGTTGTGCTCGTTGACGGGTTGCAAGAGACTGTCGTGCTGGATATCGCCGACGTGCCGCTGACGCACAATGGGCGCATTTGGTTCCAGATTGAAAACGTGCTGGCCGCGACTGCGGCCGCGTGGAGTCTCGGCATCAGCGTCGAAACGATTCGCGCCGGGTTGAAGAGTTTTGGTACTGACCTTAAGAGTCTGCCGGGGCGTTTCAACCTGTTCGATCTCGACGGAAGAACCGTGGTCATCGACTACGGCCACAACGTCTCGTCACTCGAAGCGGTGATTGAAGCCATCGATCAGTTCCCGCACGAACGACGGAACGTGCTCTACAGCGCCGCTGGCGATCGCCGCGATGAAGATTTTGTGCGGCAGGGGGAACTTCTCGGTGACCATTTCGACCGCGTAATCCTGTACGAGGACCACTATCTGCGCGGCCGCGCCGAAGGGGAGATCATGCGACTCTTCCGCGACGGTGCCAAAACCGGCAGCCGGCAGTCACAGATCGAAGAGATCAAAGGCTGGGCGAATGCGATGCGGCACGTGCTGCGAACCGTCCCCGCCGGCGAACTGCTGTTGATCCAAGCCGACGTGGTTGACGAAACCGTGGACTTCGTCGAACGCTACCTGAAGACCCGTGCCGATGGTCGGCAAATCAGCCTCGACGAGGCCTTGGACGCCGTGTTGCCGGCCACCGAACCCGCCGCCGTGTTTGCCGTCGTTTCGTAGGATGGACGCCTCGTCCGACCGTCACGGATGGCAGCGTACCTCGCGATTTGGCGGACGGACGAGGCGTCCATCCTACCGGGTGACCGCCTCGTCATTATTCTCCGGCCGGCCCTCGATGTAGAACCAGTTGTGGATCGGCTGAAGAATGGCCAGCACTTCGGAGAGCAATTGCTCGTCGATCGGTTGCTCTGCCCACTTCGCCCACTGACGCACGCGGTCGGGGTTGGCCGAACCGGTGACGCAGGTCGAAATGTCGGGATGGCGAATCGAGAACTGAACCGCCAATTGAGCGATGTCCACACCGCGACTGCGGCAATGTTCGGCCGCCTTGCGAGCTGTTTCGCGGACGAGCGGTGTCGCCTTGTGCCACGGCGGCAGCGGATCATTCGTCAGCAGTCGGGCCGAAAACGGCGCGGCGTTCATGATCCCGACGCCCTTGTCTTTCAGGTACGGAACCAGATCGCCGAGCATCGTGTTTTGCAGCGTGAAATGGTTGTACGACAGCATCACATCCAAATCGGCGCGGTCGAGGATGTACCGGAACATCTTCATCGGGTAACCAGACACACCGACAAACCGCACTTTCCCCTGCTGCTGAACCTTCCGCAGTGCCGGCAGCGTTTCTTCGACGATCTGCGCCATGTCCACGAACTCGATGTCATGGCACAGGCAAATGTCGAGGTATTCCACGCCCATCCGATGCAGGCTGACATCGACGCTCTCGACAACCCGCTTCGCCGAGAAATCAAAATGCGCCGCGTCGTAACGTCCGAGTTTGGAACCGAGCAAATATCGATCTCGCGGGATACCCCGCAGTGCCACACCCAGCAAGACCTCAGACATCCCCCGTCCGTAGAACGGCGAAGTGTCGATGAAATTCATCCCCACATCGAGCGCCGCATGGACCGCCCGCATGGCGTCGTTGATATCGACCGACCGGAATTCCTGACCGAGCGATGATGCGCCAAAACTGAGGATGGGAAGTGTCAGCCCCGTGCTGCCCAACGACCGCCGTTCCATGTTCCGCCCCCTCGTTGTTCAATTTGTCCACGTCAAATTCGGCAATCGGCAATCGAGAATCCCTTCAATCCATCCGCACGCCGATTGTCAGCAACACGTTGGCGAACCGTTGTTGATCGGCGGTCTGGATTGTCAGCACGTGATCGGGAGTGGCCACGGCCTTGTAAAAATCCCATTTCGGGATCGGTTCCAACTTGAGCGACAGCCCGGCGGCGGCGATGGCGGTGCGATAGTCGGCCCACACGGGGGGATCGGCATCGAGCGCGTAGGGGCCGCTGGTTTCGTACATCATCGTGTGGGCGGCTTCGACTGGGATGGCGGAAAGCAGCGCCGTGAGAACTTGTGTGCAGTTCACGATTCCCGGCGAAAGGTTGAGGCTGACGAGTTCCGCGTTCGGGCCGAGTGTGGACGACGCGGGATAATTTCCATCGGCGATCAGGATCTTGCCGTGATGGCCAGCGCGGGCGAGGACTTCGTTGATTTTGGGATGGATCAGGTTGTGCTTCAGCATCGGGGAATCCTTGGTCAGAAATGGTTCCGCCGTCGGGGCGGTGATGGTCACGCAGGACGAAAGTGTTTTCGGAAGGTGGCCATCGTCAGCCGGGCGGCTTCCATCGAATCGGGATAGGGAAGTGCTTCCGCGGACGCGTAGCCGTTGAAGTCGATCTCACGCAGAGCGGCTGCGACGGGGGCGTAGTCGATGTGCCCGCATCCAGCGGGACGGCGGTTCGAATCGACGAAGTGAACGTGGCCGATGTGGCCGCGCCCGGTGCGAACTGCGTCGGCGAGCGAGACTTCTTCGATGTTCATGTGGAACAGGTCAGCGAGCAGTTTCACGTTTTCGGTCGCCAGCGATTGCAGCAGTGTCACGCCGTCCGCGACGGTGCTCACCAAGTTCGTTTCGTAGCGGTTCAGTGGCTCGTAGAGCAATGGCACTCCGTACTGCTTCGCGTGCTGGCCGAGGTCGTCGAGCGCGTCGCGGAGTTGGTCGCGGGCGGCATCGCGTTCGGCTCCGTTTCCCCAGCGACCCTGCATTGAGCCGATGATCGCCGGAGCGCCGAATGGACCGCCGAAGTCGATCATTGACCGAATGGAATCGCGCGCCCGCTGGCGTTCGCCGGCGTCGGCGGAAGTCAACGTCAGGCGATGGATTACCCAGCCGGACCCGGTGCCGACGGCGGCGAGTTGCAAATGGTAGTTCGTCAACAGTTGCCGCAGTCGATCGGGCGACACGGCGTCGGGACCGGGGGCGAACACTTCGACGGCATCGAATCCCAAGTCGCTCGCCGCGCGACAGCCGGCTTCGAGGTCATCCCAAAAAACGAACGGGCCACCCTTGGCTTGCGGGACGAGACTAATCGTGACTGCGGATCGGATCATTTCAGTCCACCTCGACGATGGCCTTGATGACGCCAGTTTCCGGCTGTGTGTACGACGGGAACACATCGATCAGCGAGTCGAAGGGCGTGCGATGCGTGATCCACGGGCCTGTGTCAATCTGGCCGTCTTCGATGAGTTGAATGATGCGTTCGAAATCCGGAGCCAGCGCGTTGCGACTGGCGAACAGTGTCAGTTCGCGGCGGTGCATGAGCGGGTGCGGGAAGCTGATTTCCTGAGTCGTGATCCCGACGAAGACGAGCCGGGCCGCGAACGCGCAGTAATTTAGAGCATTCGCCATCGACTTGTTGCTGCCGGTGGCATCGATGACAACGGTTGGCAAGTCGCCATCGCACACCGCTCGCAGTTCGTCGACTTCCGTTCCATCCCCTTTCGCAAGCACAGTGTGACCGATCCCCATGCTCGACCGGCAGAACTCGAGCCGCTGGGCGTTCATATCCATCACGATCGTGCGTGCTCCACTCAGTTTCGCGAACTCGACCACTGACAATCCAATTGGCCCCGCTCCGATGACGAGCAAGTTCTCGCCGGATTGCGGATTGCCACGGTTGATGGCATGGCAGCCGATGGCGAGCGTTTCGACGAGGGCGAGTTGCTCGAAAGTCAGCTTCGTCGAGGCGTGCAACTTGCGGGCGGGGACGAGGAACCTCGGACGCAGGCCACCGTCGCAATGCACTCCGAGCGTCTGATGGTTTTCGCAACAATTCGTGAAACCCCGTCGGCACGACGAGCATTTCTGACAGTTGATGTACGGTTCCACCGAACAGCTCTCGCCGGGCTGGACATTGATGACGCCCGGCCCGACTTCCAACACCTCGACACCCAACTCGTGTCCGGGAATTCGCGGATAGCTGAAGAACGGCATCTTGCCGAGGTAGCCGCTGATGTCCGTGCCGCAGATGCCGACGCGGTGGACTCGCACGAGCGCTTCGCCCGGCCCCGGCCGTGGTGGCTCGGAAACGTCGATGCGTCGGAACTGCTTCGGTTGTTCGAGCTGAATGGCTTTCATCTGTGATTCTTCTCTCCTCGCCCCCGGAGGGGGAGAAGGGGTTTTTGCGGGAGGTGAGGGGGCGGTGCGGTTCGTACTTTTCGTTCGTGATTTCTTGGCGGCTTGCGCGAATTAAGTAGCCACGCTCGCCAGAGCGTGGTTTGTGACTCGGCCCACGCTCTGGCGAGCGTGGCTACGTTCGGATTCGACGCGGCGATACTCGTCGTCGGCACGTACGCCACAGGCAGGCGAAGAATAATTGCACGGCATCCCATTTCGTAACGATGGGGCGCTGGTTCCACACACGATAGCCGATGGATTCGATACGGTCGAGAACCCGCAGACCTCCGCGTGCGAAGAGTTCGATTTCGAGTTCGAATCGAAACGGCAGGTCGTGGCGATCGTGATCGCCGAGGCGATCCCAAGGACGCAACCACTGACGGGCGCGGTCAACCTCGAATCGCATGAGTTCGACGAACGCGTCGTTCGTGGTCCGGCGTTGCAAGTCATCGCGTGTGTAGCCGAATCGGTCGCGGTCCTCGCGCGGCAGGTAAACGCGACCGATATCGAAGTCGCGGGCCACGTCCTGCCAGAAATTGGCGAGCTGCAAGCCGGTACAAATCGAATCGGACCAGACGACGTTGCGGTCGTCGAAATGTCCCAGCAGATGCAGCACCAGCCGGCCAACGGGGTCGGCACTGCGGCGGCAATAGTCGCGGAGCTGATCGAACGTGTCATACTCCTTGATCCGCTGGTCCTGCTCGAACGCCGACAGCAAGTCTTCGAACGGCTGCGACGGGATTCCGATCTCACGAATTGTCCCAACCAGGGCGACGAACACCGGATGCGTCGCCTCGCCAGCGTAACAGCGGTGCAACTCGCCGCGCCACCACGCCAGCAATTCCAGCGAACGGGCGGAGTCACCGACTTCGTCTCCCAGGTCGTCCGCCCAGCGACAATAGGCGTAAACGTTGAAGAAATGCTGGTGCAACCGCCGGGGCAACAGCCACGACACGACGACGAAATTCTCGTAATGGCTCGTTGCCAGCGTGCGGCAATAATGCTCCGCTTCGTCGAGTGAGCTGGCCTGTTTCGAGTCGGGGCCCCACCGGGCCAGTTCGTCCGCAAACGTGGATATCATCCGCATACTGTAAACGATGCGTCACACACCGTAAAATCCCTCGTTCATCCCATTCGTGGCCGACGCTGCTGGCGTCGGCTGCGGACGCTGGCAGCGTCCGCCACGTTGGGTCGCAGCAAAGCGGTTTTCAAGAGATTGGTGCAAGTTGATGTCTGTTCCCAAGGTCGTGATTGTCGGTCGTCCCAATGTGGGCAAGAGTTCGCTGCTGAACTGGTTGTCGGGCAAGCGCATTTCCATTGTCGAACCAACGCCGGGTGTCACTCGCGACCGAGTCGCGTACTTGATGCACGTCGACAACCGTTACTTCGAACTGGTCGACACGGGGGGCATCGGGATCGTCGATTCGGATGCACTGAGCGAAGACATCGAGCGACAAATCCAGACAGCGATCGACGAAGCGACGCTGGTGCTGTTCGTGGTCGATGCCATGTCCGGGCCGATGCCGCTCGACACGGTGGTGGCCCAACGACTGCGGAAGCTCAACAAGCCCGTGCTGCTGGTCGTCAACAAATGTGACACCGAAAAGCTGGAGCAGGAGGTGGCGGAGTTCCATCGGATTCTGAACACGGCCATGGTGTGGACCAGCGTGACGCAGAATCGGCATCGCAACAAGTTGCTGGACACGGTGCTCAACCTACTCCCGACGGCCGACGACACCGAGGCCGCCGTCGGATCGGAACTCGTGGCCGAACCGGAATTGAAACTGGCCATCGTCGGGCGGCGGAACGTGGGGAAGAGCACGTTCATCAATGCGCTCGCGCAGAGCGAGCGGATGATCGTCAGCGAGATTCCCGGCACGACACGAGACAGCGTGGACGTGCGATTCGAACTCGACGGCAAGGCGTTCATCGCCATCGACACGCCGGGCGTGCGGAAGAAGAAGAGTCTGGAAAACGACATCGAATACTACGGCCTGCTGCGGGCGATGCGGAGCATCCGCAGGGCTGACGTGGTGCTGATGTTCCTGGCCGCCAACGAAACTGTGTCGGCCGTGGACAAGCAACTCGTCCACGACATTCTCGAAGAATTCAAGCCGTGCATTTTCGTGGTGAACAAGTGGGATCTGTCGGCCGACTTGGACATGTCGACCGAATCGTGGACCGACTATCTGCTGGAGACGTTTCCCTCCACACGCCATGCACCGTTCGCCTTCATCACGGCGAAAGACGAGCGAAACATCAAGAAGCTGATCAACCTGGCGCAGACGATCGCGAAGCAAGCCCGCCTGCGCGTGTCGACGTCGCGGCTCAACAAGGTGATCCGCGCCGCCGTGCTCGCCAATCGTCCACCGATGCGCGCCACAAAGCAGCCCAAAGTTTACTACGGCACGCAGGTCGCAACGTCTCCCCCGACGATCGTCCTCAAATGCAATCATCCGAAACTGTTCGACAAGAGTTGGCAGCGGTATCTGCTGGGGGTGTTGCAGCAGGAACTTCCGTTCAAGGAAGTGCCGATCAAGTTGTACCTCCGGCCGCGCGGCAGCACTGTGGTGAGCCACCTGGGGATCGAAGAGTTGGCGGAGACCGACGCGATTCTGAACGACGAAAATTGGGCGGAAGAAGAATAGAACGCCGCGGGCGTAATCACTATTTCGTCGCGGTTTGGCCGCAAGGATATTTGCTGGCAACGAACAGCACGCTCGGGCCGGACGGAGTTGCCCCCCAACGTCGCTCGACGATGAAGCGAAAGCCCGCGTCGATAAAGGCCCGGCGCATTTCTTCGGGGTACATCCAGAAGGCCACGGAATGCAGGCCGCCACAGTAGCCTTTCTCGACGCGCCGCGCGCCGAGGTAGTCATTGATCCGGCCGCGGTAGGTTCTGCCACCCGCTTCGACCGTCGCCTCCGCTCCGTTGGGATGCGTCTCGTCGGCGACCTGTGACCAGACAAGCACCTGGTCGGTCAGTCGGGCCAGATCGAGAATCAGCCGGGCGGGGTTTTCCTGGTGGTAAAGAACTCCCGCCGCCAAAACGAAATCAAATTTCGGCCCCTGGTAGTCCGCGACGTAGTCGCAGAAGTTTCCGAACAAGAACTGCGCCTGGTGCAACTGGTAGGCTTCTTTGACGATCAAACAGCGCAACCAGCAAGCCGGAAAGCCCTCGATGGAGACCACCTCGCGAGCACCGTGTTCTATCATCGTTTTGGTGTGCGCCCCTTCGAGCGGGCCGAGTTCCAGGGCGCGTTTGTTGACCGCACCGCCGATGATGTCCATGTGCCAGAGCATCCGCAGGTCTGAACACATCCCAATCGGACCGGCGACAAACTTCCCATCGACTTCGAATTGCGTCGTCCAGCCGCGCATCACCCCGAACATGGCTTCGCGCGTCGGCTTTCCCTTCGGAGGAGTGACCAGTTCGTAAGGCTGCACGCACTGTTGAAGTCTTTCGACCTCCGCCTTCAACTCATCCCGCTCCAGGCAGGTCTGGTTGAATCTCTGATCGAGTTGAGTGAGGTGCTGACCCTGATCAGTGACTTGCCGATCCAGTTCGCTCAGGCGCTGACAAATCCTGTCCCATGTCTCGCGCTTCAATACTTGCAGCGGTCCGAGATGCATGAGAACTCCTGGTTCGCCGGAACAGTCCGGTCGTGGGCTGGCAATTATCCGAGGGGGTTGGCGCAGTGTCCGTCAATGAGATGGTATCCGTCGGCCGGTTGATGCTGATTGAAGAGTTGGTTGGCCTTGGTCAGCACGTCGGACCAGTCATCCGCGAGAATGGGCTTTCGAGCGATTGTCTCTTGTTTTGTGGTTCCGGGAGAATCCCCGATCACGCGATAAATGTCGACTTGCCATTCGTGCAGACCGAGCGTGTTTCGCCAGCGGTACACCGGTGCGAGCCGGCTGGCTGGCGGTGACTCCCTGGGATAGACGTGACAGACCTCGCTCTCCAGCCGGTAGGGCGGTCGCGGCATTGGCTCGCCATTGACGTCCGTGGTCCAGAAGTGCCGACCTTCGTGCAGACTGTGCCAGCGATACAGTGGCACGGTCCCTGGCTGAGGTGTCGGAAAGACATGGCCGACGATCTGATCCAGTTGGAAATCTGGCTTCGGAAGCGACTCGCCACCGGGGTCGAGGGTCCAGAAGTGTCGTTCGTGTCCGGCATCGCAAAAGCGATACAGCGGAACAGCACCCGCCGGCAACTGATCGGGCGGACCGGACAAGACGTGAAACACCACGCCCTCACACGCCCACATCGGCTGCGGCAATCCTTCCGCACCGGCATCAGTCGTCCAAAAATGACTTCCCTGCGGCATGATGTGTCGATCCCTCGGATTTCAATGCGGGGCACATGATAGAAGCTTCTCAAGGCTCGGGAAAGTGAAGGCCGATCATCGCCATCTCGCTTCCCACTCCACGCTGAATCCGTGATACTTCGCGAAAACTTCCTCCGGCATTTTGCTGCGACCGGCTCACGAATGCACTTCGCCCTCGAACCGATTTGGCCCTGGCCCGCAGTGTTGCTCGTCTCCGTCGCGTTGCTCGCGCTCGTGTGGTCCGCGTATCGACGCCGGCTGGCGGCGCTTCCGGTCTTGCATCGCCGCGTACTTGTTGGCTTGCGGCTGGCGACGTGGCTGCTCCTGGTGTGGATGATGCTGCGGCCGGCCATCGAGACCACCGAGGTCGACAAGCGCGGTTCGGTGTTCGTGATCCTGACCGATCCCAGTCGGAGTATGAACGTCGCCGACGGGCTGGCGGGGGCGACTCGTCGCAAGTCGCTGATCGACACGCTGGCGGGAGTCGAATCGGAATTGAAAGCGCTCGCCGAGGAAGTTGATCTGCGGCGGTTCGAGTTTTCCAAGGAATTGGTCGCCGTCGAGACGTTTCCTCCCGAGGCGAACGGTGAGCAGACGGCCATCGGTTACGCGCTGGAGGAGATTCGCAAGCAGACGCAGGGGAAGCGGCTGGCGGGTATTCTGCTGCTTGGCGATGGGGCGCAGCGAGCGTTGCCACCGTTCGACGCCGATCCGCGTGTTGTCGCGCAGCTTCTGCGAGATTTGCAGATCCCCGTTCACACTGTTGGCTTCGGGGCCTCCGGGCAGGCTGGAGGAATGGACCTGATCCTCGAAGACCTGGAAGTCAGCCCGACGGTGTTCGTGAAGAACACGCTCATCGCGTCGGTGAAAGTGAAGGTGCTCGGCGCAGCGAAGCGCGACCTCGCGGTGCGGATGCTCGTCGAGGAGCGCAACGCCATCGATCCGACGGGAGCCACGACGATGAAGCCGATTGGTCCGCCGGTTCGTCTGCGTACCGATCAGAACGAAGACCTGCTGCGTACCGAATTAACGTGGGTGCCCGATCAGCCGGGAGAGTACCGGCTGGCTGTCGAAGTCCTGCCACTCGACGACGAACCGGTCAAGACAAACAACTCGCTGACGACCTACGTCACCGTGTTGAAGGGAGGCGTGAGCGTGGCGTACTTCGACCGGCCGCGACCGGAACAAAAGTGGCTGCGTTACATCAACGATTCGCCGGACATTCAGGTCGACTTTCAAATAGTGCGACAGGGAACACTGGCGGCGCCAACGCAGATCGACCCGAAATGGTTCGATCGCGGCAAGTACGATGTGTTCATCCTGGGCGACGTCCCCGCAAAATCGTTCGGTCCAGACCTGCTCAACAAGCTCAGTCGGCTGGTGGAGCAGGGGGCCGGACTGATGATGACCGGCGGCTTCCATAGCTTCGGCCCCGGCGGGTACGCTTCAACGCCGCTGGCCGACTTGCTGCCGGTCGACATGGACCCGTCGGAGATTCAAAACGGACCGCAGATTGCGCCCAACCTGCACTACAACGAGCCGCTCAAGATGGTGCCGACGACGTTCGGTGTGCAGAGCTTCATCATGCGGCTCGATTCGCCCGACAAGAATTTGGAGCGCTGGAATTCACTGCCGCCGCTGCAAGGGGCGAATCGATTTCGGGGGTTGAAACCGCTCGCACGACCGATCGCAGAGTCGGCCGATGACCGCAAGCTGCCGCTGCTGGTGTCGCTCGAGGTCGGCCGCACGCGGACATTGGCCTTCGCCGCCGACACGTCGTACCGCTGGTACACGTTCGGGAAGACCGAGGAACACCAGCAGTTCTGGCAGCAGGCGATTCTGTGGTTGGCGCACAAGGAAGAGCAGGGGGACAACGCCGTCTGGTTGAAACTTGGCTCACGCCGCCTGCGACCAGGCCAGCCGCTCGACATCACCGTCGGAGCACGCGGACCGGACAAGCGGCCGCTGCCGGACGCCGGTTTCACGATTGAAGTGCTCGGCCCGAAACAACCCGATCAACGCTGGCCCGTGGTCCCGCAGCGAACCGGCGCGGACACGACGGCCCGTTTCACCGACACCCGTCAGCCGGGTGAATACAAAGTCCGCGTTGAAGGGACTCACAACGGCCAGCCACTTGGCGGCGCCCAGATGCGGTTCATGGTGTACGAACAGGATTTGGAATTGCACAACCCGGCCGCCGATCTGGCGCTGCTGGAGGAGATTTCCAAAATCACCGGCGGGACGGCGGTGCCACCCGAGCAACTGGGCAAGCATCTGAAGAGCCTCATCAAGAGTGGCCTGAATCCCGAAGTGAAGAAAGTCAGCCGCACAACGCTGTGGGACAACGCTTGGCTGATGCTGCTGTTCGTTGTGTTGATGACGACCGAGTGGTTCTGGAGAAAGAGCCGCGGGTTGGTGTAGCGACCCCGTTCGGCCGCTGGTGCGCCGTCAAGGAATCAACGAGGGGTTGTAGCCACGCTCGCCAGAGTGTGGGAGAGTTGTCCAAGTCGCTCGATTCCCACGGTCTGGCGACCGTGGCTACTTCATGCTTTGAATGTTGATGAAGCACTCGCTTGAAAGTCGGCGCGGAGTTGTGTCTATTCCTCGCAGCGAGCGTTCGCTTGCCAAGTCAACTCGCATCTCGAACCATCAACCAAGGAGCCTCATGATGAATCTCTCTCGACTGGGTGTTTTGGCACAACAAGGCGGCGGAGACGCAGCCGCCGCTGCCGGTGGTGCCCTGATCGTTCTCTTTGTCCAGTTGGTTGTGATTGAGGCGTTGTATGCCCTGATGTGGTGGAAGATGTTCGAGAAGGCAGGAAAGCCGGGATGGGCATCGCTCGTTCCAATCTATAACGTCATTGTTCTGCTGGAAATCGCCGGCAAACCGATCTGGTGGATCGTGCTCCTTATGATCCCCTGCGTTGGATTCGTGGTGGCGATCCTTGTGTTCATTGAAATCGCCAAGAGCTTCGGAAAGGGAACCGGATTCGCAATCGGTTTGATCCTGTTGGGAATCGTGTTTTTTCCGATCCTCGGTTTTGGCGACGCCAAATACCTCGGTCCCCAGAAGTCTTAGCCAGTCCGCACAGATTCTCAGCCCGGTGGCTTCCAGCGACCGGGCCGTTTTTTTAGATCTCCGCCATCCGCGCTGAAACTGGTAATTCCAGGAGAGGTCTCACGCAGAGGCGCAGGGTTCGCGGAGTTTGAAGAGAGCGGGAGTTGAGTTTTCTCCGCGAACTCCGCGCCTCTGCGTGAAATGTTTGTCTTTCAACACGTCTGGCGGAGAGCTTTTTTTCCGGGGCGAAATCATTTCGTCGCCGGAGTGCCCTTGCGGAACTTGCCGTCTTGCGTGGCTTGATGGATCTCGCCCGAATCGACATCGAGCGCGGTCAGCCAGCCTTGCTTGAAGACGGCAGTGTCGATGCAGATCCAGCCGGGAAACGACAGCGGCAGGCCGGAGAGTTGCGGCGTGTGACCGCACACCAC
>JACRIH010000273.1 GCA_016235885.1 Planctomycetales bacterium
CGCTTCGGTGATGCGGTCCCACAGCAAGCTGGCCGTCGGCTGCATTTCGAGCACATCCTGCACGATCAATTGGCCGGTTTGCAGATCGACGGCCAATACCATCCACGACGGAAAAATCGTCGTACCGTCTTCGGACGGAAGGTCGATCTGCTCGACCGCCACCTGCCAGAGAGTACCGTAGGCGAGCGAAAGTTTCCGCAGACGCTGTTTGACTCGCGGAGTTGGCCCGGTCGCACGTGGGGCGACCGGAACCTTGACCTTGGCTGGTGCGGATTGTTCGCGAGCCTTCTTTGATCGCGAACCGGAGGACGAGGTCGTTCGCAACCAGGTCAGCGCACCCGGAACCTGCTTCCACGTGGCCTGAGCCTCTTCGAGGTAGAAACTGGCTTCGTATTTGTCGCCTGGCGAATAGAAATCGGGCTGATCCTCTGGCGGTTCTTTGTCGCCAAGGAGGAACGGGACGACATGCTTGTTGATTCGTTTGGCCGCTTTCAACGCGGTGTGACTCGGCGGCGCATCGCCGGCGTCGTGGAACGCGACCAACACTTTTGAGTACGCCCATGTGGCAGACGGTTCGTCGTACTTGCCGATCAACGCCTTCGCTTCCTCAAACCGCCCGAGTGAAATCAGGCTGTTCAGCAGCAGGTATCGCACGGCTTGATTGTCGTTTGGGTTCAGTCGGAGCAGTTCCTCAAAATGCGAGACCGCTTCATCCCGGCGCGACAACGCCCACAGACAGCGAGCGAGCGACAACCGGGCTTGCATGTACGGTCGGGTTTTCGGCTCAAGCCAGAACACCCCGACCAGCTTTTCAAATTTGGACCGGCCGATGACTCGTTCGCCAGCGGCAACCGCACTCTCGAAAAGTGGCAGAGCCGCACGATCACCGTCGGAATGCTCGGCCAGTGTAAGGTAGGCGTCCACGTCGTCGGGAGTTTTTTTCAGAGTCCGGCGAGCCTGGTCGATTTCCTCGGCCGGATCGAAAACTCCACCTGATCCCCAGAGCAGACCCTCCGCTTCGGTGAGCCACTCTTCGAGTTCCGCCGAATCGAGATTGATTGAGAAGTCTTCGTTGCCTTCATCGGGCCGGGACCGACTTAGCTTGGTCGCCTTTTTCGACGGCTTGCCGCCGGAATTCTTTGCGGAAGAAGTATCAGTCTGTGATTTGTCTGAGAGGCGACGCTTGGCTGGCATGCGATCCTTTCGCGGGAAGAAACTGGTCCGGCGGTCTGCCACCGGTCGGCGGGAGTTGTATCAGCCGGTTCTGTTGATTTCCAGTTGTACGTCTTGGCCCGAGATCACCTCGCCGACCACGACCGTGAACCGGCCCAACTGATCAAGCCGAAGTCGTCATCGACGCGTGCGCCGGCTGCGATCGGTCTCGCCTGAACCAAGTGCTCCAGCCTACGAAAGCGTGGCCTCTCAAAGCCTCGTCACGGTCGCTTGTGGACGAATAGGGTGACCAGTATACTGCCCGGCTAACCTATTCGTATGATTTCCAGAAACAACGGCTCACATGCGTTTTACGCTCGTTGACAAGATCACGGCCTTGGAGGCCGGGAAGTCGATCACGGCGATCAAAAACCTCTCCTTGGCGGAGGAATACTTGGCCGATCATTTCCCGGGTTTCCCGGTGATGCCCGGCGTGTTGATGATCGAGGCCCTCGTTCAAGCCGGAGCGTGGTTGGCTCGATTTTCAGAGGACTTTGCGAACAGTACGATCCTGCTGAAACAGGCCCGGAATGTGAAGTTTGCCAGTTTTGTCGCACCCGGCCAGACGTTGACCATCAATGCGGCGATTCACGATTGGAATGAGCGTGAGTTTACGATCAAGGGGACCGGAACAGTGAGCGGTACCCAGACTGTCAGCGCAAAACTGACGTTGGAACGGTTCAACCTCCGCGATAGAAACCCCGAAATGTCAGGGGCTGACGAATATCAGATTCGCAAGCTGCGGGAGCTGTTCGCTCAGCTTTGGCGATCGGAAAAGGGAACAGAAAAGACATGAGATTCTCCGGCAGAACTGCTTTAGTGACTGGAGGCAGCCGCGGCATCGGCCGGGCGATCGTTCAGCGACTGGCCCAAGAGGGAGCCAAAGTGGCGTTCGTCTACCAATCGAGCGCGGCGGCGGCGGAACAAGTCGCCAACGAATTGAGTCAGGCGGGCGGAACGGTCGTGGCCTATCAAGCCGATGTGAGGAGCAAAGCTGCGGCTGATGACGTGGTCGCAAAAGTCATCGAAACTTGGGGGAAGCTGGACATTCTGGTCAACAATGCCGGGGTGATCCGTGACACGTTGATGGCACGAATGACCGAGGAGCAGTGGAAGGAAGTCATCGACACCAACCTCACAAGTGTCTTCAACTTCTGTCAGGCGGCAACAATGCCGATGATGTCGGCCCGTTACGGACGAATGATCAACATGTCGAGCGTGGCGTCAGAGTTTGGCAACAAAGGCCAAGCCAACTACGCCGCGAGCAAGGGGGGGGTCGAAGGTTTCACAAAGTGCCTGGCCACCGAATTGGCGAGCCGAAACGTCACTGTGAACGCAGTTGCCCCCGGATTTATCGAGACTGACATGACGTTGGCCGTGCGAAACGCAGCCGAAGCGGAGATCAAGAAACGGATTCCCGCGAAAAGGCTCGGCAAGCCGGAAGACATTGCAAACGCGGTTGCGTTTCTGGCTGCCGAGGAGACATCGTACATTACCGGACAAGTTTTGCGGGTGGATGGCGGTCTGACGCTGGGTGGGTTTTAGCCACACGGCGTTTGGCCGCGAGATCAAGCTCACAGTCAAACGTGAATCACTGTGGCCGCCGAAGATCACCTCGTCTGATTTTCGACGGTTGTCAATTTGGGTCCGACGAGGCACATTGGGACGATGTTCGCCGCAGGCTGGTGGCAGTCCCGCTCGGAGAGATGCTGAATGACTAATGATGAAATCTTTGAAAAAGTGCGGGCGACTCTCGTGGACGCGCTGGGCGTTGACGACGACGAGGTGACTCCGGAAGCCCGATTGACAACGGACTTGGGAGCAGAGTCGATCGACTTCCTCGACATCAGTTTCCGGCTCGAGAAGAATTTCTCGATCAAGATACCGCGTGGCGAGCTCTTCCCGGATGATTTGGCTGCGGATTCGACGCTGGCCAAAGACGGCATCGTCACAGCGGCTGGTCTGGAAATCCTGAAGAAGCGCATGCCACACGCCGATATCGACGCCTTCGCCAAGGATCCGAAGGTCGAGAATATCGCGAGTGAACTGATCACGGTTCAGTTTGTCGTGAACTACGTCCTGCGGAAGACTTCCGGTGCTGCCTGATGGCTGATGGTGCGTGACGCCTACGAAGGGCACGACGTCGCCGCGTAACGTCCCCGGAGATTTCCGATGCGTTGGATCTGGATTGATCGGTTTGTGGAATTCGAGAGCGGGAAGTACGCCAAAGCGATCAAAAATATTTCGCTGGCGGAAGACCATCTGCACGACCACTACCCCGGTTTTCCAGTCATGCCCGGATCGTTGATGATCGAAGGCATGGCCCAAACGGGTGGAATTTTGCTTGGCGAAACATCGCAGTTCGAAAACGTAGTGATCCTGGCCAAGGTTCCCAAGATCACGTTTCACAGTTGGGCGTGTCCGGGAGACACGTTAACCTACACGGCGAAACTGGTGGATGTGCGACCGGACGGTGGCATTGTCGAGTGTCAAGCGCATGTGGGAGTGCGTTTGGTTGCAGATGGAGAGATCGTGTTCGCCCACCTCGACCGCGCCACCCAAAATACATCCGGAATTGACCAGAAGAATTTTGTGTTCAGCATGCGGTTGCTGGGTGTGATGCAGGTCGGGCGTGCCGGAGACGGCAGCATGACGGCAACAACAACATCGGCTGGTTAACTTCACCGGTGGCTTGGCGACCGACGAAAACTGCGGCCACGGGCAGGAGTTGGAACGGGTGGGTATTTGTTTCGAGGTATCCGCAGTATGAGACGACGAGTCGTAATCACTGGCATGGGAGTCATCACGCCAATTGGCAAGACCGTGGCGGAGATGTGGCGAGTGCTCTGCGAAGGGGGCAGCGGGATTGGCTACATTACCCACTTCGACGCCTCCAATTTTCCAACTCGCATTGCCGCTGAAGTCAAGGATTTCCAGCTCACAGACTACGTTGACAACCCCGAGCGGTTCCAGCATTCGGGGAGCAACATCCGGTTTGCGATCGGTGCGGCGGTGAATGCGGTCAAGGACTCCGGAGTGTTGACCAGCCAACTCGATCCGGCGCGGTTCGGAGTTTATCTGGGAGCTGGTGAAGGGCAGCAGGACTTTCCGACATTCATGCGCATGATCGCCAAGGCTCGGCAGGACCGCGATGTTGATGTGCAGAAGTTCATGGTCGGCGGAATGGCAGAGCTTCACCCCAAAAACGAATTGGAGCAGGAACCGAACACGCCAGCCGGGCATCTCGCCAGTTTGTTCAACGCCCAGGGACCGAACTTGAATTGCCTGACCGCGTGTGCCGCGTCCAGTCAGGCTATCGGTGAAGCCACGGAAATCATTCGTCGCGGTGATGCGGACGTAATGCTCTCCGGTGGTGCTCACAGCATGATTCATCCGTTCGGAGTGACCGGGTTCAACCTGCTGACTGCCCTCTCGACGCACAACGATTCCCCGCGCGAGGCATCGCGCCCGTTTGACAAGGATCGCGACGGGTTCGTGTTAGGCGAGGGAGCGGGAATGGTGGTTCTCGAAGAGCACGAGCACGCGAAGGCCCGTGGAGCACACATCTATGGTGAACTCGTGGGCTATGGCTCGACAGCCGATGCCTACCGTATTACCGACACACATCCGGAAGGGCGTGGGGCAGTGTCGTGCATCCAGATGGCTCTCCGCGACGCGGGGTTGAACACCGACCAGATCCAGTACATCAACGCTCATGGGACCAGTACCGACGTGAATGACCGTGTCGAAACGATGGCTATCAAGAAAGCTCTCGGACCGGATGCCCGGGGCACGCCGGTCTCGAGCATCAAGAGCATGATGGGCCACTTGATCGCCGCCGCAGGCAGCGTCGAAGCGATCACCTGTCTGTTGTCGATCAACCACGGTGTCATTCCACCGACGATGAACTATACGACGCCAGACCCGGACTGCGACCTCGACTACGTGCCCAACGCGGCGCGACAGGGAAAGGTTCGTCACGCACTCTCCAACAGTTTTGGATTCGGCGGCCAAAACATTTCGTTGATTTTTGCCGAGTATCACGGCTAGCGAACGGTTGAGTTTTCGCGGCTGAGGTCGTTCCACCGCAGATACGCCATTCACACCGAGTCATTGCGATTTCTGACACCGTTTGGAAGCGGGAGAATCTCAGTGGGCTGGACTGTTATCGGAATCATCCTCGCGGTCGTGGTCTTTGTGGACTTGGTTTACCACCTCGTCGCGATCAAAGTGGCGGTGCCCATCTTTGAGCATCAGCCTCCCTTTGCTGTGGAGACGTTCCCGCCTGACCCACGTGCGCAACGGATCACGTTTCCCACGTCGCATGGGTTGTTGTTACAGGGCAGCTTGTTCCGCCAGGAATCGCGCCCACCCCGCGGGCTGATTATTTTCTGCCCGGAACTGGGAGCCAGCCGCTGGTCGGCAACGGCCTACTGCGAAGGTCTTCTCGATTCGGGATTCGATGTGTTCACGTTCGACTTCCGTAACTTGGGCGAAAGCGACCAAATGCCGACCTACCAGCCGATTCATTGGCTGACCGAGTTTGAGGTGGATGACGTACTGGCGGCAATCGCATATGTCCGGGGACGAAATGAACTGCAAGATGTGCCACTGGGTCTGATGGGCATCAGCCGCGGTGGTGCCGCAGCACTGGTGACTGCGGCCCGATCGGCGGATGTAAAATGCGTCGCCAGCGATGGTGCGTTTTCACCGCACGGCATGTTGTTGCACTACGCCAACCGCTGGGGACGGCTGTATTTCCCGGAATGGTTTCTGCGGCTGCTTCCTGATTGGCATTTGAGCATGACATTGTCGATCATCCAGTGGGTCAGCCAGCTCCGACGTGGTTGCTTGTACGTGAATCTCGAAGGCGTCCTGCCATACCTTCGAGACAAACCGGTCTTGATGGTCTCAGGCGAACGTGATACGTACGTCATCCCCGAGATCACCCGTCGGTTGTATCGCGGAACCGGACGACCGGCGGAAGACGTGTGGATCGTGCCCGGTGCGAAGCACAATCTCGCCCGGCAAGTGAATCCGGTGGAATACAACCGCCGGATGGTCGAATTCTTTTCGGTCCTCCAAGAGCAACACAGCCTGCGGAATTTACGACACCTCGCTGAGAACGACAGCTCTGCTGAGAACGACAGCTCTTCGGAATGGATCGAGTTGGCAGTCAAACCAAAGTAACTTGCGTTCCATCGGGTGGTGCCGGGAGAATGGCGGGCAGGACTTCAGCACATTTTTGTGTCGACTGCCGCAAATACAAAGTGGGTATCGAAGTGGAATCAAGCCGCCAGGCCAACTACGAATTGCTGATAGCGGACGACGATCCCGGATTTCGGGAGACGTTGAAGCACATTTTCGAACCACACTTCCATACGGTCGAAGCGAGCTGTGGCGAGGAAGTCATCGAAATCGTCCAGCGTCGTGAAGTCCACCTCATTCTGATGGACATGCACATGCAGCACCTCACCGGGCTCGACACGTGCCGGATCGTCGTGCAAGAAATGAACCTGATCCTGCCGTGCATCCTGATCACGGCCGATGCAACCGACGAACTTCGTCGCGATGCGGCGGAATTGCACGTCTACTCAGTGCTCGCGAAGCCGGTCCGCCGAGCCGACTTGATCACCACGGTCACCACCGCCATCGTGGATCGATACCACGATCCCGATGTACGGGATCTGCTTCACGCTGCGAGCTGAAGCTGGCGGACGAGGTTTCGCCGGTGCGGATATCCGGCTCAATTCTCAAAACCGCATTCGCGCCCGCGACACCACCGCAGACTCGCTCGGTCCATCCGGATTACGTCTTGACCTTGCCTCGCTTCAACCGGCGCGCCTTGCTGTTGGCGGGTCGCGATCCATGATTGGCTTTCTTCAACTGACGATGCGGCTTGGCCATGTAACTGACTTTCTGTTCAAAACATTTGAGTGACGGTTCGGCACCACATTCGTACCGAAAGGGGGGGCGGATTGTACACGGACGATCCAGCACGAGAAAGTCCGGGGGGCGACACATTGGTTCACGGAGTGACGACGGGTTCGCGACGCAGGCAGCGGCCGATTTCGCGGACGGCCTGGCGCAGGCGCTGTTCGTTCTCCACGATCGCCAGTCGCAGAAAGCCTTCGCCTTCCTCGCCAAATCCACGACCCGGACTGACGGCGACCCCGGCTTCGTCCAGCAGTTTCATTGAGAACTCAATCGACCCCATTTCGTTCCACGGTTCGGGAATCTTGGCCCACACAAACATACCAGCCTTGGGGCGTTCGAGCTCCCAACCGAGCCGTTCCAGTCCGTCGCATAGAACATCGCGGCGGCGTTGGTATTCTGCTGACAGATCGACGATGAAGTCATCGCACTGCCGCATGGCGACGATGGCTGCAATTTGGATCGGCTGAAAGATGCCGTAGTCGTAGTAGCCCTTGATCGTCGCCAGCGCCCGCACCATTTCGGAATTGCCACTGCAAAACCCAATGCGCCAGCCGGCCATGCTGTAGGCTTTGCTCATCGTGGTGAACTCGACACCCACATCGAGAGCACCGGGCGTCGAGAGGAAACTCGGGGGCTGATAGCCATCGAAGCCGATGTCGGCGTACGCGAAGTCACTGATCACGAGGAACTCATATTTTTTGGCCAATCGCACCAGTTCGACAAAGAAGTCAGATTCGACCGTTGTCGTGCTGGGGTTGTGCGGAAAATTTGCGACGACGACTTTCGGCCGGGGGTACAGGTGTTCGCACGTGTACGCGATATTGCGGAGATACTCGCTGGGATCCCGAACATCCAGCGCGATAACATTCGCCGACGCGAGCACGACGGCGTAAACATGGATCGGGAACGAAGGGGCTGGGACGATGGCCGTGTCGCCGGGGCCCATCAGGGCCAGGCACAGATGGCTGAAGCCCTCCTTCGACCCAATGCACGCGATCACCTCGCTGTTGTGATCGAGCGTCACACCGTGGCGTTTCTTGTATCGGATGGCCACTTCGCGTCGCAGGTTGGCGATGCCGTTCGACACCGAGTAACGGTGGTTGCGACTGTCTTTCGTGGCTTCGACTAGCTTCTCGACCACCTGCGGGTCGGGCGGGTCTGTCGGGTTGCCCATTCCGAGGTCGATGACATCGACACCGGCAACCCGTTTCTCGTACTTCAGCTTGTTGATTTTTCCGAACAGATAGGGAGGCAGCCGTCGCAGGCGTGAGGCGACGGGAATCGTGAACGGGTTGTCGGATTGTGGTGTTTCAGATTCGGCACGCATGAGAAGTCGATCTTCCAGCAACTCGCGAAATTGTCTCGCAGCGTGTGTCGACAGGTCATTCGTCGCCGCACAGCCTGCATTTTGTGGCGGAATTCTAACAAGTTCATCGGGGCTGGATAGGTCGCCCCGCGCCAGACCGAACTCTGATTCCCAGCGCAGTAAAAAGGCCCACCGTCCGACAGTGGGCCTTCGAGTGACTTCCAGAATCCATGCAATGACGAACCTCGATCAGCGCGGTACTGGGCTGGCGGCAGACGATTTCTTCACGGAACTTGCCGGCGCCGGACCGGGACTGGCAGCCCCTGTGCTGGCTGCTCCGGCAGCTCGTTGCGAAGCGGGAGCGCTGCTGGTCTTGGTTCCAGAAACCGGAGTGACCTTGTTGTTCTGTCCCGCATCGGCGGCCGCAGTCTTCTTCTTGGGACCGCCAGTCGATTGTCGTGTCAGATAGTTGTCCACGCGGGCTTCTTTCTTGATCTGCTCGAAGACACCAGCGACCGCTTCCTGTGTCTTTTCTTCCTTGAGCTCTTCTCGCAATTGCCCTTCAACTCGCGAGGGATCATCCAACACCTGTTCGGTCTGTCCTTCACACAGCAGGATGATGAACTGATTCAGCTTGGGAAGCTGAATGACACCGGAGATTTCGCCTTCCTTGAGTTTGAACGCCTCGCGTTCGAGTTCCGGATTGCTGGAATATCGGGGAATGGGGGGAATCGATCCTTCCAGCGATCGGCTTCCGGGTTCGACCGAATACTGAGCGGCCAGCTTGCCGAAGTTTTCGGGATTGGCCTTTGCCTTCGCCCACACTTCCGTGGCGTGACGGAGGTTGTTCAAGACGATTGCTCGCGCTTTCACTCGCGGACCGTAATGGCGTTCGAAGGCTTCTTTGAGATCCTTCTGCGTGACGACGACTTCTTCACCCGCAAGCTTCCGCAACGCGATCATGGGCCACACGACGTCCCGACGGTATTGCATCGGTGCGATTTTTCGCTCGGTTTGCAGCATTTGATACCACTGATCGACCGCCATGTTGAATTTCTTGGCGATCTTCATGACCTCCTCGCTGATCTCCGCATCCGAGACATCAATGCCTCTGGCTTTGCAGGCTTGCTCGATGATCTTTCGGTTGACGAGCGCTTCGAGAACCTCTTCACCATGCCGCTGCATCGCTTCAGCGGCGACATCATCGTATGCGATGTATTCGTTGTTCACGCGAGCCAGTCGCTCCTGCCCCGGGCGAGCCTCGCCGGGCTTGCCTTTCGCATCAGCCGGAGAATTCGACTTTGCCGGCCCGGCCTGCGGATACGCCGGCTGAGCACGAAACACCTGGATCAATACTCCGGCTCCCAGCACGACCAACGCCGTCCCTCCGACAGCCCAAGCCATCTTGCGGTTCGCGTGAGGTGTCTTACCGGACTGGGACGAGGAGTGCATCCGTTCACTCATGATCGTGTTCTCCAAAACTATTTGGCCACCGAAAGAGAATGGGCAAATCGCAGACGTGCGTCAGATTTCTGAATTGGGGCGGGACTATACGGCTGACCGAAAATCAGGTCAAGCTCTGTCTGCTGTCGACTCGGGCGTTGAAATGTTTACATCCCAGAGCGACATCGGCCGCCGATCAATCGCACAATCTTTCATGTTGAAAAAGTCGTGACTTGGCCTCTATTCACAAGGCTTCGCCTGTGTAGCCATGTAAACTTCCTGATGATTCTCGTGTGCTTGGCCTTCGGATTGCTGTGACGATCAGCGTGGTTCCCAAATGGAATTGGGAATCGTCACACGGATGGAGTCGATGGCATGGATGCACGCATGGCCCGAGTGATTCTTCTTGCGGCGGCCGTCAGTTCCGTGGCGGCCACCGTTCGGTCCCCGAATTTTGTCGTCACCGCGTCGACTGCCGACATCGCTCACGAAGTCGCCCAGGCGGCAGAAGAAAATCGCAGCCGTCTGGCCGTCGAGTGGTTGGGCCACGAACTCCCCCGCTGGGCCGCCCCCTGCGACGTGCAGGTGAAAGTGGGACATCTCGGCGCGGGCGGAGTCACGACGTTCAATTTCGTCCGCGCAGGTGACGGCGAAACGCATGTCGTCGGCTGGAAGATGTCGGTGCAGGGTTCGCTGGAACGAGTCCTCGACTCCGTCATCCCGCACGAAGTGAGTCACACGATCTTCGCCTGCCATTTCCGAAGAGCGCTCCCGCGTTGGGCCGACGAAGGAGCCGCCACGCTCGCCGAACACGAGTCGGAAAAACAGCGACAAGTGGCGACGCTCAATCAAGTGCTGAAGGGTGGCCGGCGCATCCCGCTCAAATCGCTGGTCAAAATCAAAGAGTATCCGCGCGACATGGCGGACGTGATGACTTTGTACGCCGAGGGGTATTCGCTCGCCGAATGCCTGGTGCAACTCGGCGGGAAACGGAAGTACCTCGCGTTCCTCGCCGACGCCGAGACGTCCGGCTGGGACACCGCGATCCACAAGCATTACGACCTCCACGGCGTGGACGAACTCGAACAGAAATGGACCGGCTGGGTGCTGGCTGGTAGTCCCGCCTTGGAGCCTTCCCCGGTTTCGGATCAGTCTCCAACGCTGCTCGCTTCGCGAGTACCGACCACCGTGGGGATCGCACAGTCGGCGAAGCCAGCGACAAAGGATTCACGATCGAAAGATCGAATCATCATCCGTGCTCAAACGCCCAACGAAGATCCGTTTCTCGCCTCGGATCGCGAGAAACTGGCCGCGAGGCGAATCCCCGACAGTGTCGTCAGACCTTGACGTCTTCCTTTCGCGACTTGCCGATGAACTCCAATTGAAAGTCATCGACTCGCAAGTTGGCTCGGGGGGAGATGGGGGTCGCGGGGAGTTCGAGGACGCCGTCGGTGATCTTTTCGACGAGCAGTGCGACACCCAGCCCCAAGCCGAACGAAAAGTTTCCGCCGGGGGTGGGGTTCTCGAACACTTTCGTGAATTCGATCTTGTCGTACGCGGTCGCGGGTTGTGTGAAATCGCCGAAGCGGGGGACGAACGTCGACGAAGCGAGTTCCTTCCGTTCGGCCGGTGTTTTCGCGGGGCTGGTGTACTGATAGAAAATCAATCGGCAAGTGAAATTCTTGGCGAAGACCGATTCGAAGAACTCGCGGGACACGCCGTCTCCCGCTACGCGCACGGACATGCGATACGTTCCGGCGAACGGACTGCGGACTTCCTGAGCCAGCAGCGTGGCGGCTCCCTTGGCGAACGATTGAGGTGACGTCCCGCGTCCGAGGCCGAAACCGATCGCGGCGTGATGCCGACCGCTGAGCGAGCGGGCGGGATCGTCGATCAGTTTCACGCCCAGCGAGTCATCTTCCGCGGCGAGACTTTTGTCGGACCGCCAACCCTTCGGCCGCGACGGTTCGGTCAGAGTTCGGAGCGGGACGGGCGATTCAAAGTCGGTGTTGACCAGCAGCGTGCCGTCCCACGGTGGCACGCGGGCGATATCACCCGTGCATTCCGTGCGGTCCTTCGATGCCGGTTCCGTCCCGAGCACTTTCCACACCGGCGCGCCGAGCGTCAGCTTGTGTTCGCGCCCCTCGCGGTCGTGGAACGTGCTCTGGTAGTTGATGCCGAGCAGATGGAAGATCGTCGCCGTCAGGTCGCCTCCCTGCACGCGATCGCGCGCGGGGTAGGCTCCGTTGGCATCGCTCGCGCCGTACGCCTGACCGGTGCTGATGCCGGCTCCAGCGAGGGCGCAACAAAAAACCGGTCCCCAGTGATCGCGTCCGCCGTTGCCGTTGATCTTCGGCGTCCGTCCGAATTCGCCAATCGCGACGACGAGTGTTTCAGACAGTAGACCGCGCTGGTCGAGATCGGTGATGAACGCCGAGAACCCGACATCAAAGAGCGGACAGAGGACGTCTTCCACGCGGTCGGCGTTCTGGGCATGCGTGTCCCACAACGGGTTGTCCACCGCGTTGTCGCCCGGTTCTCGCGGCCAGTTGACGTGAACCAATCGCACGCCCGCTTCGACCAGCCGCCGCGCGAGCAGCAGCGACTGACTCCACTGCGACGGCCCGTACATTTGTCGGATCGCAACGGGTTCCTTGCTGAGATCGAACGCCTCGCGGGCCTTGCCCGACGTCATGAGCTGGAACGATTGCTGTTGGAACTTGTCGTAGTTGCGGACCAGCTCACCACGTTCGACACCGGCGAAGTGCGATTCGACCTGGCGCAACAAGTCCTCGCGCTTGCGGAGCCGCAGCGGTGGCAGATCGCTGAGTTGCAGGCCCTGAACCTGGTAGTCGGGTCGCGACGGATCGCCCACGAACACATCCGGGTTCCACTGGCTCCCGAGAAACCCGGCGGACTGGCCGGCGGGTGTGACATTTTCATTCAGCCGCCAGAGGTCGGGCAACCAGACCGTGCTCAACGGCGGCAGCACTTCGCTCGGCTTGAGCATTTTCACGAGCGACCCGAAGTACGGCCAATCGGTCGGCTGAATCGTGCGCGAATTCGGTCCCAGATATTTGTATCCGGTGAGCAGCCAGTAGCCGCTGCTGTCGTGGTTGTTGTCGTCGGTCGCCATCGACCGAATGATCGCGAGTTTGTCGGCCAGTCGCGCCGTGCGCGGCAGCAGTTCGCAGAAGTCGATCCCTGGCACGTTCGTGTGGATCGGCCGAAAAGCTCCGCGGATTTCGGCGGGCGATTCGGGCTTGGGGTCGAATGTTTCATGCTGCGGCGGGCCGCCGAGCAGGTACAGAAAGACGACGTTTTTCGCCCGGCCAAAAGTCTTGTCCGTCGGCAGAATGCCCGGCGGAACTAATTCGCGAGCGTGCAAGAGCGACGGCAGAGACAGCCCAAGTGCGCTCAGCCCGCCGACTCGCAACCAGTCGCGCCGGGAGATCCCATCACAAAGCCGCGCCGCGGAACCATAGATCGGGAACATGTCACTGCTCCACATTCGGGTCGCTGATGACGAATGTTTAGTTGTCGGAGTATATCGACATCTTGAGGCCGGAGGGTAGATTGTGTGCGTCTTGGCGATCGATTTGACGCTCGAACCGCAAACCATTCGCTTCATCGCCGACAATCACACCATGCCCAATGACCAACCGTTTCGGATCGCGTTGCTGGTTGGAATGGCGTTGCTCGTGCCGGTCGCGTTGTTTTTCCGAATTCGTTCGCAGCTTGCGGGCGAGCGGCTGGATCGGCGTCAGGAAGGGTTGTTCATCCTGGTGACGTTGCGACTCTGCGGTGTGACAGCGTGGGTCACGGTGGTGATGTTTCTCTGGAACCCGATGACGATGAGCTGGTCTTCGATGCCAATCCCGGACGCCCTGCGCTGGTGTGGCCTGGTGATCGGCGGCTTCGCGAGCGTGTGGGTGATCTGGACGTTTAGCCACCTGGGGAAAAACCTGACCGACACCGTGGTGACTCGCCGCGAGCATACGCTGGTGACCTCTGGCCCGTACCGTTGGGTGCGGCATCCGTTTTATCTCGGCGTCGCGGGCCTCGGCCTCGCCACGTCGTTGACCACAGCCAACTGGTTCATCGCCGTGACCGGCGTGTGTGCGATGGTGCTACTGACAATCCGGACGGATCGGGAAGAAGCGAAGCTCATCGAACGGTTTGGCGATGAGTATCGCAGCTACATGCAGCGAACGGGTCGGTTTTGGCCGAAGTGGCACCGTAGACGGGTCACTCCGTGATCCGAACTCGCGTCACGGAGTGACGCGACTACGATTACCGCGGCTTGTCGAGATTCACTTTCAGCTTAACCTCTTTGTCGCCGCGGATGACGGTCACGTCTGCGGTATCGCCCGCGGAGAATTTCCGCAGAGCGAGATCGAAGTCGTCCAGATTGTCGATCTTTTTCATGCCAAGTTGCACGATCCGATCGCCCGCTTTCAGACCTCCCTTTTCGGCCGGACCACCGGGGGCGACTCCGCCGAGCAGGTAGCCCGGCTTGTCGCTGCCGAAATCGGGGATGCTGCCGAAGTACGGCCGGCTGCCGTCGCGGAGCGGGTTGGCCGACCCCTTCACTTCGACATAGCCGGGGCGCTCGGGGGCGCTCGCCAATTCGAGGACGAGTTTTTCGACAACATCCACGACGCGAGACATCCCACCGACGTTGATTTTTTCCCAGTCGTCACCGGGTCGATGGTAGTCGGTGTGGTTGCCGGTGAAAAAGTGCAGGACTGGAATCTTCTTCTGATAGAACGACTGGTGATCGCTGGGCCCCATCCCCTCGGGCTTCTGAACAAGGGTCAGCTTCCCTTCCGCACCGAACTTTTCGAGCAGCCCCTTCCAGATTGGCGACGTGTCGGCACCGAAGACCGTGCAACGATCCTCGACCATCCGTCCCACCATGTCCATGTTGAGCATCGCCACCGTCTTTTCGAGCGGGAAGACCGGTTCCTTCACGTAACGGGCCGAGCCGATCAGTCCCGACTCCTCGCCGGTGAAGGCGAGGAACACCAACCGGCGCGGCGGCTGGGCTTGGCGGCTGCCGAACCGGCGGGCCAGTTCGATGAGGCTTACGGTCCCCGACGCGTTATCGTCGGCTCCGTTGTGAATTTCGCTGCTGCCCGGAGCCAGCGATCCCGCGCCGCCGCGCCCAACGTGATCGTAATGGGCACCGATCACAATCGTTTCATCGGCATGCGGACCTTCCCCTTCGATCACCCCGATCACATTCTTGACCTCGGCCGTGCGATGCTCAATCGACGTCTCGCCGACCGCCGTCCAGCCGGTGAGCACCGCGCTGCGTGGTTTCAGATCCTTGTCGATCTCGGCTTCGAGTTCGGTGAGGTCTTTCATGAGGACCGACTTCAACATCTCATCACAGGCGGCCCGCGTGATGTGGAAAATCGGAATCGACCGCGCCGAATCGCTGCCGGCGTAACCGAACTTCATCAACGAGTCCGTGGGGCCGCGTTCGGCTTGGACCTTCAACTCGCGGTATTTCTTCACGGCCTCCGTCAGCTTCGACCGCGCGGCGGCGACTTTGTCGGCAGCCGTGGCGTCTGTGGCATCGAGTTCGTCGACAGCAACCGCAATGTTGTCGGCTTGTTTGGTCGCCTGCTGCTTCGTCTGGTCGAGTTCCTTGCGGCCGGTGAGCGGATCGTTGACGAACACGATTCCCGCGACTCCCTTGCCCACCGCGTTGCTGACTTTGGCTCGCAGGTCGGCCTGCCGCGCCATGCTGTGTTGCGTCGCCTGGTCATTCTGCCGCGGCGTGCGGCGCATCAAGATCGCGATCTTTCCCTTGAGATCCAGCCCGGCGAATTCGTCGAACGCCTTGTCGTTCGTTTCGATGCCGTAACCACAGAACACGAGTTCGGCATCCATCTTTCCCGAGCCGCCAAACGATTGCGGTTCGAAATCGGTGTGCAGTTTGAGTTCGAGTTTTTTCCCGTTCGGACCGCGCAGCTCCAACGTGTTGGGTTCCTTGAGAATCGAAGCCACTGGCATCTGAAATTTCTGGAACGCATCGCCGTTGATCGCCGTGACACCAAGTCCCGCTTTGGCGAACTCGGCGCGAATGTAATCGGCCGCCAAGTCCAATCCCTTCAGCCCAACGCCGCGCCCTTCGAGATCATCCGACGCGAGGTACTTGATGTCCCGCAGCAGTCGCTGCTGCGACTCCGAAACTGCGTCGCCCGCCAACGGGACGCGGACCGATGTCGAAAGAACGAGCAACAGCAACGCAACGGACACAGCGAGTCGCTTCAAGGGCATGTCATCTCCGAGTAATAAAGGTCAAACGACGAAATGACGAACACTCACGGCGTGTGAGTCATTCGCCACCGAGCTTGTCTCGGTGGTTCAACGGCTTTTGCACTACTCGTTATTTTGTTTTCCCTGAGCAATTCAAGTAGCGCAAAAGCCAATGAACCCCTGGGGCAAGCCCAAGGGCGAAAGATTCACCACCTCTCACGACTGCACCACCGGCTCGAATTGGTTTTCGAGTCGGACCAGCGCGTCTTGTGGGTTGAGGTTGAACAAGGCTCGACCGCCGGTTCCCCAGCGGCCGCGTTGGTAGTGGAACACGGCAGCCGCGTATCGCATGGCATCGACCGCCTCGACACCCTCCATGTCGCCCCCCTCGATGGCTTCAAATGAAATCTGCACGGCGGCGAACGCGGTCAGCAGGCCGGTCTGCCGGTCACGCGCAAACGTCACCGCGCTCTGCCAGTGGCATTCGGTCCATCGCAACCCGCGTGGTTTGCCTTGCGACACCGCGAGGTCGAAAAACTTCGCTTCGAGCATTTCGCGTTGCAGTTTGAAGACCTGCAATGCCTCCCGCGCCTCGCGGCCATGCCGCCAGTTCCGTAACGGCCGGCGAATCACCGCTCCGATCAAAGCCACCACGCCCAGCGCAACGGCTCCGATAAACCAGGGGGAAGACCACTCCATGACGGACTCCTCGTGAAAGCGGACGAATCGGAGGAATCTTAGGCGTGCCCTGCGCGTTCTGACAAGGCGGCGGCGACGAATTCGCGAGGTTCCATCACGGCATTCGGATCACGCCGGTGAAGTGGGATACGATTCAACGATTTCCGGTGGCGGCGAGGTCATCAATTGCCGGTAGGCGGCCGCCACCACAAGAAACGCGATCGGTGTCGTGGCGAACGACACGATGATGCCCGCTAACGGAATGAACTCGGGAAGCAAATACAGCGCCTACTCCACCAGCATCAGCACGAAGACATTCCAAAAGCCGGCTCGAAATGTCATTTCCTGACTGCGACTCAGCGACTCGAACACGCCGGACTGCTGATCCACGAGGATGAAGAAGGGAAACATCCAGATCGTCATCAGAAACAGACCGGGAGCGACGCACAAAACGAGCCCCAGTGTGATCGCGATGAGCGTCACGAAAAACATCCCGACCAATCCAAAAAAGCGGTGGAACATGCCGAACATGTCGGCCAAGTCAACCCGATGATCGTCGCGCTGCAGAGCATTGAGCGCCAGTAAACTGAGTCCGGCGGTCAGCGGTCCAAACAGGATGAGCAGCGTCACGAGCGACAGCACCATGTACAACAAGCCGGCGACAATCAGGATCAGCCAGTTCTTCAGGAACACATCCCACGCCTCTTCAAAGCAGCGTCCGATATCCAGTTTCATGATTGGCTCCTGGAACGTGAAGGTGCGACGGCGACGGACGTGGATGACATTGTGCATCCCAGACAGGCAAGCCTCAAGCTTCGCCGTGAATCAAATGGCCGATCATTTCCGAGTCGCGATCGCCCCAACGGACCAACTTGAACAGTGGATCACAGACGGCTAGGCTCCCGGCTCGTTCACGATCCAAATCATTGTTGCCACACCTTCGAAAGCCGATCCACCATGCCGTTGCTGGGAGCCCACATGTCGATCGCCGGGGGATGCCACAAGGCGGTCGAGGCGGCGGCGGAATTGGGCATGGACTGCGTGCAACTGTTCACGAAGAACAACAACCAGTGGCGCGGGAAGCCGCTCACGCCGGACGATGCCAAACTGTTCCGCGAGACGTTGGAACGCACGGGCGTTCAGGCTCCGTGTGCCCACGACAGCTACCTCATCAATCTGGCCAGCCCCAACGACGTGCTGTGGCAGAAATCGACCGACGCTTTTGTTGACGAACTCGAACGTGCGGAAGCGCTGGGATTGATCGGTGTCGTGATGCATCCCGGCAGCTTCGTCGAATCCTCAGAGGAGGCCGGTTTGCAGCGAATCGTCACGGCACTCGATGAAGTTCACAAACGCACGCCGCGGTTCAAAACACAAACGCTGCTCGAAACGACCGCCGGCCAGGGGACAAATCTCGGCCACCGGTTCGAGCACCTGGCGTGGATTCTCGAACACATCCGGCATCCCAACCGTGTCGGCGTGTGTGTGGACACGTGCCACATTTTTGCCGCCGGATATCCGATCATCGCCGTGAAAGATTACGCCGCGACAATGGACGAGTTCGACCGCGTCATCGGCCTCGATCGCATTCGCGCATTTCACCTGAACGACAGCAAGAAGGAATTCGGCAGCCGAGTCGATCGCCACGAGAAGATCGGTGCCGGCTGCCTCGGCCTCGAACCGTTCCGGCATCTCCTCAACGATCCGCACTTCGCCGCGACTCCGATGTACATGGAGACGCCCAAAGGTGACGAAGACGGCGAACTTTTGGATGCCATCAACCTGCGAACTTTGAGAAGTCTGGTGAGTCGCCGCTGAGATTTCCGATCGGCGAGTTGGACTCGACCCGGCAAAGTTCGCGTCGCAACGTGGCGCGGCTCGTCAACTCTGCCACGACGGCCGTCTCTCCCTTTCATGCCGCCCGATGGCGCACGTCGATAGACAGATAACGACCGGCCGTTTTGTTGCGCGAGTGTGCGGCAACTTTGGCCGATGGCGTGGACCGAATCCCGTGTGGCAGGATTCCGGCATTCCATGAAACGCTGGGCTGCTTGGGGGACGAGTGGCCGCGAACAGGGAGGGACTGCGGTGACAGCCAATTTGTGGACCCGCTTGCGGAAGCCCGTGGGATTTGTCGCCGCCGGTGTATTTTGTCTGAGCAGCTTCGGCCTCACCGGCTGTGTGCAAACTCCGAAAGATTTGTTTGGAGACCGATCGCAGCCGCCCGCTCAGCATCATGCGTTCCGAGCAGGCAGCCGATCGGAAACGGGTTCCGAATCGCGAATCGACTCGCGGAATCTGTTGCAGAGTCGCGATGCCGCCGAGTCCGACGACCCATTTCTGAAAGAGGATCGTCGCAGCCTGAAACGTCAGCCCGTGGAAACTGCCACGAAACGAACCGTCGAAGACCAACCGAACCGCAGGGCCGAGTTGGTCGCCGGCGTGAAGCCACAGTCACCGAAGTCGAGTGCTCAAGCCGTCGCTGACCGCTCGGCCACCAAGTCCGATCCGGCGACAAGTTCTGTCGAGCGACTCAGCACTGGCAAAGTGATGCAGGTGACACGGTCTCCACGAGAACGAAAAAACTTCTCGACCGCGCTGGACTCGGCGTTAGTCGGCGCAGGCAGCAATCGTTCCGACGAAGTCGAAATGTTGCCGCCGCCACCGGAGAAAATGGCCAAGAAGTCCGAGACCAAGCCCGCCACCGTGTCGTCCAATCCGTCTCCTGTGAATCTCGTGCGTCCGATCCCCGACGAAGAACCCTCAGTTTCCGCGAACAAGTCGGCAGAGGTGCCGACGACAGCACCGGTCCTCACCACGGCGAGAGTGGCCGTGACGGAATCAGTTCCCGAGATGGCGCAAAAAGCTGTGCCGGCCGCAACCCAACCTCGAACTGAAGCCAGCAAACCCAGCCTTCCGATCCGCCCCACCGAACCATTCGTCGTGCGAATTACGCCGGCCCCCGCCCCCGCCGTCGTTCAGGCGCCGGTCAGCGGGCCGGTTCCACAAATCGCCCGCGTCAATGCGAGTCAGGAACCGCGAGAAGTTGCCCCACTGACACAAAGTGTTCACACAGATCAGAATCGCGTTGCGGTGGAAACGGGAGCGAACGGATCGCCAGGTGGCGCGTCGCTGGCGATCCCAACGACTCTCCCATCGGCCGGCCCCGTGTTGGTTTCTCCAACAGCGACGGCTTTCTCTGGGTCGTCTGGTTCGCCGTCCGTTATGTCGGCGGTCACCCCACAAGTCACGACCCATTCGTCTGGTTCGTCTCCAATGGCAGTTCGGTTCGATCTGGCGGTCGAACCGGAAGACGATCCGCAACCACTGCCCTTGTCAGTGACGATGGTCAACACCAGCCCGCCAGCAACCTCACTGGCGTCACAGCGGGGCATTTCGACCGCGATCGCAACGGGACCGAAAATCGTCGCCCCTGCTCCTGAAAACGCTCCCACACCGTTGCTCGCCAACCCGGCGAATGCGAGGCCCGTATTGGAACCGCTGCCTGCCAAGGCGTCGCCATTTCCTGTCGTATCGCCGGCTGCTCCGAAAAACCTCGCTCCGATCTGGTTCTGGTTGGGAGGCCTCTGCGGCGCGTGCGGATTGTTGGGTTTGATTTTGGTTGCTCGACTGGAAAGTCGCAGCCACGCCGGTTTCAGCACGTCGAAACGGCCGCACATTCTGATCCACAAATTGAAGCAGCGTCGCAACCAGTCCGCCACTGTGGAGAAAGTCACCGAGCGATCGGCTGCTTGACCCGGATTCAGATTCCGGAATCTCTCGAAGAATGCACCAACTCCGGGATGACGGCACGTTCAGGAAAACGGGATTCTCCTGTCCACTCGCGACCGAAAACGTGACCTATACTTGGGGCAGAGATTCTTGTCCCTGATCCAACCGCCTGATCTTCCTTGTCTCAAGGAGTTGTGTGCATGTCGCGAGATCCGTGGAGCCGGCCGTCCCTGGACGACTTGAAACGCATTCTGGAGGGCATCGGGCAACCCGATGAAACACACGACCGAACGGCCGAACGACTGGAATTGTCGGTGCCGGCGGAAATCGTCACGTCGCGAGGCAACGTCGTGCCGGCGATGACGCGAGAAATCAGCCGCGTTGGAATCGGACTGGTTCACCGCGGTTCGGTGTCGCCGGGTGATGTGACGATCAAGATGGCCAGTGACACCCGCGAGTTCGAGTACCGCGTGAAACTCGAATGGTGTACGCCATGCGACGGGGGCATGTTCTTCAGCGGCGGCCGATTCCTGGGCAAAGTCGCACAGACGGCATGACTCAGCGCGAGTCGTCGACGCTCATTGAGGCCGGCATTCTTTTTTTCCGTCCGCGACAGCGATAACCTACGGCGGCATCACACAAGCCGAACCGCAGGAGATTCTGATGTCGCATGGTCGTGAAGTTTCGTCCGGTTGGAAATCGCTCCGTTTCTGGTTGGTGCTCTCGTTTCTGATCGCAGTTGTCGACAGCGATCTCCGCGCCGGCGACTGGCCGCAGATTCTGGGACCGAACCGCAATGGGATCGCGGTGGACGAGAAACTCACCGAATCGCTGCCGGAAGCGGGACCGAAGACGGTCTGGTCACGACCAGTTGGCAGCGGGTTCGCCGGAGTCGCCGTGGCGAAAAGCATCGTCGTGTTGTTTCACCGTCAGGGTGACGACGAGGTTGTCGAAGCCCTGGACGCCGCGACCGGTCAGCCGCGCTGGAAGACCCCGTTCCCGACCAGCTACGGCGGGGGCTATTCGGATGACCACGGACCGCGTTGCGTGCCGGTGATCGACAACGACCGCGTGTTCGTGTTCGGGGCCGCCGGCAACTTGCACTGCGTGACGCTGGCGGACGGAAAGAAGATCTGGTCGCGAGCCGCAGCCCGCGAATTCAACGCTCCGGAAAGCTACTTCGGAGCCGGCAGCACGCCGGTCGTCGAAGCAGGCAAGCTGATCGTGAACGTCGGCGGCAAGGGTTCGTCAGGACTGGTCGCGTTCGATGTCAACGACGGCCACACCGTCTGGCAAGCGACTGACGAACAGGCGAGCTATTCGTCGCCCGTCTCGGTCACGCTGGACGGTGTACGGCACGTGATCTTTGTCACCCGGTTGAACGCGACGTCGATTGACCCGGACTCTGGTACCGTGCGATTTCGCTTCCCGTTCGGTCAGCGAGGCCCAACCGTGAACGCCGCGACTCCTGTGATCGTCGGCGATCACGTGTTCCTGACGGCCAGTTACGGCATCGGTGCCGTGTCCGCAAAGATCGGCAAGACAGACGCGAAAGTCGCGTGGTCGAAACCCGATGTCATGTCAAGCCAGTACACGACGCCGATTGTTCACGCCGGGAATCTGTACGGTATCGACGGTCGCGCGGACATCCCCCCCGCGCACCTGCGCTGTGTCGATCCAAAAACGGGTCGCGTGCTGTGGTCGAAAGACGATTTCGGCAAAGCGACGTTGATTCTAGCGGACGAGAAATTGGTGATCGTGAAGACGGACGGCACACTCGTGCTGGCGAAGCCGTCGCCTAGTTCGTACCGGGAACTCGGCCGAGCCAAAATCTTGTCGAGCACCTCACGAGCACTCCCCGCCCTCGCCAACGGCCTGCTGTTCGTGCGCGACACGGACACGCTCAAGTGCGTGGACCTGCGAAAGTAGCCCCAGCTCTTGTGGCCCGGCTGATTCTGGAATCTTGACAAATCATCCAGGCTACAGGTTTCGGGAATCGCGGTCATGCACCCAACTCCGCGATCACTCCGGCAGTGTCGGCGGCTTGGCGTTCGCAGGTGCCGGCTGTTCGATTCGCGATTTGAGCGGCGTCGACGTCTTCGTCGCGCCTCCGGTGGCGAGAAACCACGCTCCATCGGAAGTTCCCGCGTCAATCGAATCCTTCGCTTCCCATTCCGCTCCCGACGCGGTGAATCGGGCCTGCGTGATCGGCTTCCACTCACCGGTCGTCACCCGCACCCAACCGTTTCCGAACCTCGCTCGGCGCACGTCGTGAACGCTCTTCGTGTCGCGGCGGAAATCCTCGATGAACGAGTACAACCCGCGCAGCGGTTTGCCGTCGGTTCGCGTGCGAAATGTAACGAGGTGCCGCCAGCGTTGCGTCTCGGGCCGGAAGATGTATCCGGCGTACGCGGTCTTTTTGTCTTCAATCGTGGCTCGGACCGCGAACCGGTGCGTCTCGCCGATCTTCCACGCAAACGGTCCCATACACTGCCCTCCGGTCCCTTCGCCGCCGAACCGCCGGATGCGGACATCGGGATCGCTGTGCAACAATTCAACGCGCTGGTCGAGCGGCACGGCTTTCTGATCGTCCCCCTTTGTCGGGTCCCACACCGAAAAAATGACGACCTTCTTGCCGTCGCCCAGCTCTTGCAACCCGAAGTAACCGGTATCCCAGCCGCAGGCCATGAAGTAGCTGCCGGGCGTCGACTGGTCGATCGTCATGTCCAGATAAAACGCGTCGGCAGGCGGTGCGTCCCAGCCAAGGTGGACTGACCGCGCCGCACGCGGTTCGGCGGCTGGCAGATGGTTCACGACGAACAACAGCAAGAGAACGGATGTTAGCACGCAGCGCAGCATGTACTGATTCCTTTCGAGTCGGATGCCGTTGCCTTGTCATGAATGTGGCTTCGTCGTATGGTCGTCGCCCCAGCCAGACGCCGTCGGCATTCTGACAGCCGAGGATTTGGAAACCAAGCGACAAAGTGTTTCCCACTCTCGACGAGAGCGGAGCAGCCGGCGGTCAGCCATCAACCCGGCGGTAGCCGCGTTCGCCAGAACGCGGGAAACCCGCACTCTGGCGAGTGCGGCTACTGTTCCACTCGGTCACGACACGAAGGACCAACATGAAAATCACCGAAGTTGTCTGCCAAATCCTCCGCATCGAAAACGTCGCCGCGAAGACTGCGAGTTGTCAGGATGCCGTGCTGGTTCGCGTGCGAACCGACACGGGACTCGAAGGAATTGGTGAAGCGGATTCGTCTCCCGAAGTCGTGAAGGCAATCATCGACGCGCCGTTCAGCCACAACATCGCCTGCGGCTTGCGCGAGTTGTTGATCGGAGAGAACCCGCTCGAAACCGAGCGGCTGTGGCAGAAAATGTATCGCCGCACGATGTACTTCGGCCGCAAGGGAGTCGGCATCACGGCGATGGCGGCCGTGGACATGGCGTTGTGGGATCTCAAGGGAAAACATTTCGGCGAACCGATTCATCGGTTGCTGGGTGGCAAGCAGCACGACCGGATTCTCGCGTACGCTTCGATCTTGTTCGGCCGCGACGGAGCCGAAACCAAGTCGATTGGCGAGCGCTGGCGGGCCGCGGGTTACAAGGCCGTCAAATTCGGCTGGGAACCAATGGGGCCATGTGAAGCCCTCGACCGCGAGCTCGTGCGTGGAGCTCGCGCCGGCATCGGTGACGCCGGCGTGGTGCTGATCGATGCCGGCTGCGTGTGGGATGCACGGACGGCACAGCGGCGGGCGCAGGCGTTCGCCGAGCAGCGTATCGAATGGCTCGAAGAACCGCTGCGGCAGGACGATGTCGAAGGCTACCGCTGGCTGCGCAACCGATCTCCCGTGCCGATTGCCGCGGGAGAAGGAGAGTGCGGTCGCGAATCGTTCCGGCCCTTCATCGAACGGCAAGCGCTCGACGTGTACCAAGTCGATCTCGCCCGCAACGGGTTTTCCGACGCGAGCTACATCCGTGCCCGAGTCGAAGAAGCGGGCGCTCGGCTGTGCAACCACTGCTACACCAGCCCGCTCACCGCCGCCGCCAGCCTGCACTGGCTGAGCACCTGCCGCGACGCGTTTCTGTTCGAGGACTGCGTCGAAGATTCCCCGCTACGTCACGAACTGACACTGGAAAAAGTCCAAGCCGAAGACGGCTGGATCGCCGTCCCCGATCGCCCCGGCCTCGGTGTCACGCTCAACGAAGACTTCGTCCGCGATCATCTGGTGAGCGAGTCGCGGTAGTCCGGCACGCGGCCGTGGATCAGTTTGAGTGGCACGCCCTGAGTCTTCGAAGCGTGTGGAGATCTTGGCGGTCTGATTCCATCACAATGGCTCACGTCCGCGTGAAGTCGCTACTCCGTCATTTGATTTGCGGCCTTGCGGACCAACTCGTGATCATCCGATCTGAGCCGTTCCAGAACATCCTGAAGATCAAAGTCCGAGCGTTGTCGGACAATCTCGGCCACGTACCGCCGCACCCACTACTTTTCGAGTTTCGATAACTCAGCCAAGATGCTACGAGCCTTGGCAAGTCGGTCTGGTTCGACGCCAATGCGAAACCGTTGATGCCATAACACATCTCTCACGACGTGTTCCCCGTACAACAAAGGTTTGACGGCGCGGTTCGAGTCGGCATCTCTCGTCAATTTCCCTGGAGGGCAAATCATGTCGTAGTCCACACACATCATGACTTGCAGGGCCTTGTTTGGCTGCTTTCGAAACATGTAACCAACGAGAGAATGCGGCGTCCGCCAAAGCTGATGTCTCTTCAAATAAATCGAAGTAATAGCCAAAGTCCCGTTCACCCACCCGGTCCAAGCGTCCATCGACATTACGCACCGGCAAACCGTCAGAAATTCTTAAAACTGAATATCCATCCTTCAGGTTTTCCAGATCTCGCAATCTGGAATGCTGAAGCCTAGCGTATCCGCAAATGAAGCTCACGAATCCGATCGCCTACCAGCGCAATATCCGTGACCTTCCAACCGGGGGACGTGAGCTTTAACTCCAACGTCTTCGTGGCGGAGATCAATCCGGCGGGGAAAGGGATTTGCCAAAGATCGGTGGCGGGGGCGGAGAGCAGATCGGCGGGGAGTGGGACGTCCGTCGAGCCGAGGGTCAGTTTGCGGAGGTTTGTCAGCGGTTGCGGTTCGGCGAGGCGGAGGACGAGCCAGCCGTAGTCGAAGTGGCTGTGGAATAAACCCGTGTACTTCGCGGTTGCGGGTTGATCGGTCAGGGCGCGGTGCGACGAGAGGCCGCTGCCGGACGGTTCACTCCAGTTCGTGAGTTCCCACAGCTTTTCGCTGTCGGCGTTGCCCAAGTCCACGCTGAGGAATCGTCCGCCGCGTTCGATCAACATGCGCGTGAACGGGCCGAGTTGTGGGACACTCGTGCGCGGTGGCGGGGCGGGCTTCGGTTCGGGGCGTGAGAGGCCGCCGAGCAGCTTGCCGATCGGTTCGCCCAGGGCCACAGGGTACGGGCGATTTTGGCGGTCGTGAATCAACGTCTCGGGTTCGAGGCCCAGCAGGTGATAAATCGTCGCGGCGATGTCGTCTTGCGTGACCTTGTCGACCGCTGGGTACGCGGCCCTGTTGTCGGAGGCTCCGAACACCTGTCCGCCGGGAATGCCGCCTCCCGCGAGGACCACGCTGTTGCATGGTCCCCAGTGATCGCGCCCGCCGCTGCCGTTGACGTTCGGCGTGCGGCCGAATTCACTGTTCCAGACCACCAGTGTGTCGTCCAGCAACCCGCTGGCTTCGAGATCTTCCAGCAACGCGGCGATGGGCCGATCCACGGACGGCATCAACCGGTTCTTCAATTCACTGAAGTTGTGCGAGTGCGTGTCCCAGCTCGAATCGATCCGCCGCTGCTCGCGATGCCAGTACACGGTGACCAGTTTCACACCCGCTTCGACCAGCCGTCGCGCCATCAGCACGCTCTGGCCGAACGTGTGCCAGCCGTACCGGAACCGAGTCTCTTCGCGCTCCGCTGCGAGGTCGAACGCGCCACGAGCCGCCGGTGACACGACCATGTCGAGGGCCTGCTGATAGAACGCATCCATCGCGGCTGCGCCGGTCGATCGGTCGGCCAGCCGCGCGGCCTGATCGATCTGCTGGAGCATCTCGCGGCGTTGCAACATGCGTGGCGTCACAATGTCGCCGGGAAGCCGCAGGCTCTCGATGGAAAAATCCTCGGCGTCCGGGTGATCGCTGATCGTGAACGGATCGTACGTCCGACCGAGCAGTCCACCCCCCTGCCCCGGCACGGCGGGGCCGCTCGTCGTGGCGATGATGTCCGGGAGCGAGACGAACGTCGGCAGACCGCGCGGGTTGGGACGCAGCTTCGACAGCACCGAGCCGAAGTGTGGGAAGTCGGATTCGCTCGGGCCGAAATTCTCAGCGACCAATTGATGACGGCGACCAGTCAGCCCGGCGTGGGCACCGGTCGAATGGTTGTTGTCTTCTTGTCCAACCGAGCGAATGATCGCCAGCTTGTCCGCGTGGCGGGCGATGAGCGGAAAGTGTTCGCTGATGTGCATGCCGGGGACGTTCGTCGCGATCGGCAGGAATTCGCCGCGAGTCGCATCGGGTCCGTGCGGCTTCAAGTCCCACGTGTCTTGATGAGCCGGCCCGCCCCACATGAACAGCAGGATGACTCGTTTCGCCCGGCCAAA
>JACRIH010000274.1 GCA_016235885.1 Planctomycetales bacterium
ACGGCTTCCTGCTTGAACTCCTCGGAGTACACGCGACGCTGCCTGATCTTGGATTTTCCGTTCGTGCTGACCATCGGACCGTCCTTCCTTTTCCTTGAAAAATAAGGAGTTGGACTGTCCAGAAAAACCCAAGCACCTCAAGCGTCTCCTGACCGCTTGTGGCGTCCCATACCTTCACCGTTTGCTCGTCGCTGGCAGTTGCCAATCGTTTCCAGTCTGCACTAAACGCCACGATTCTGATGTCGCGGACGTGCCCTAGCAATTTCAATGTGACGAGGTCGCTTCGACAAAGGCGATCCCAATAGAACCATTCGAATCCCCGTAGATCCCTTTTGTCTTCGACTTGTCCCGCTCTCGGTTGATACAGATACAACAACCGTTCGGTTTCACCGACACGAGCGCTGTCCCATGCGACTTGTGCCAAGTTCATGTGTGCCACGTAGAGATGCTGTCGTGCATGATCGGCTTCGTCGTTGGCACGCTTCGTTTCTTGCTCAGCGAGTAGTCTCTGTTTCTTCTCGGCTTCCGCAGCATCGACGGCCAGCATTCGCTGCTGGGCTTCGGCGTCCTTGGCCTTTCCTTCCGCGATGGAAGCGGCTTCCGCGTTTTTTTGCGCGGTGAGGGCGTTCTGTCGTTCGTTGTTGATCCACAGTGTGGCGACTGATGCGACGACGGCAACCAGGGCAAGAGCCGCGGTGCCGGACATGGCCCAAGCGCGGTGCTTGCGGGTCCAGCGGGCCGTTCTGGCGAGGACGGTTTCGCGATGGGCGTTGACCGGTTCGTCGGCCAGCCAGTGTTCGATGTCGTCGGCGATGTCGGACGACGATGCGTAACGATCGTTCGAGCGCAGTGACATCGCTTTCAAGCAGATGGCTTCCAGCGGCTTGGGAATCCGTGAATTGATTTCACGCGGCGCTGGGAAGTCACCTCGTTCGACACGTTTCAGCAGTTCGGGAATCGTCAGCGTTGGGTATTGATTCCTGATCGGCGGCTGGCCGGTGAGGACGTGATACAGCGTGGCTCCCAAACTGTAGACATCGGTGGCGGGACCGAGTTCGTCCAACCGGCAGCCTGCTTGTTCGGGACTCATGTAAGCCGGCGTGCCGATGGCGAGCCGATCTGCGTCGCTTCGACACCGCTCCCCGATGACGGCATCAACGTGGCTTCTTCGGAGTCGCGGAATTGATCGGCCTTGCCCGTCGCTTTGGCCAGGCCCCAATCGACCACTAGCGTCTCTCCATACTTGCCGAGCATGATGTTGCCCGGCTTCAAATCGCGGTGCAGCACGCCGCGACTGTGCGCGTACTCAATGGCGTTGCAAACATCGACGAACCGGCCGAGCAGTTGCCGAAACTCCACCGACGCGAATGCTTCTCGCGAAGCGTAGCCACGCTCACCAGAGCGTGGGGGGCTGGTGTCCACTTCGTCCCACGGTCTGGCGACCGTGGCTACGGAACTTTGAACGGGATTTTGACCGATGACCGTCGGAGCGTTCGGATCGGAATTCGTGGCGCGTGTTGTGACGGCCGAATGAAACTGCTGGATCGCTTCCTTCAAGCTGTCCCCGCGAATGAAACGCATCGCGTAGAACGGCCGGCCATTGTCGTGATGGCCCAGGCTGTAAATCGGGACGATGCCCGGATGCTCCAGCCCGCCGGTGATCTCCGCTTCCAACACGAACCGCCCGCGACTGCCGGAGTCTTCAGCGTGGCTCGGTTTGATTTCCTTGAACGCGACCTCGCGGTTCAACTCGCGGTCCTTTGCGATCCAGACTTTGCCGAGTCCGCCTTCAGCGTGAGGACGCAGCAATTCAAACCGCTGCTGACCGGAAGTGTCTGCCTCCGCGCTCGCCGCCGCAGTGGTCTCGGAAGTGGCAGGGCGACGCGATTTCAGATGACTCAACGTCTGCTGCAACTCGTCGTCTGGGACTTGGCTCAGTCCCGCCGCGATGTCTGACACAGAACTGAGCGCGGCCAAACTTTGCGCCGGGTCGCCGTGGTGCTGCTCGACGTGTGCATTCACCAGTGGTTCCAGCAGCTCACGCTTGGCCTGCGGCAAGTCCCCTCGCTCGACCAGGATCTGTCCCAACGGTTTCTCTTTGTCGAACAACCATGCCTGCATCGCCCCGATCAGGGCTTCTCGCGTGATGAAATCCATCTGGACGGCAAGGATGCCGAACAACAGGTTGCGATCTGCGGGTTGATTCATCGGAAGGACTTCGAGTGCGGGTGTAGGATGTATGCCCCTGCCCGTCGTTGCTTCCGTGAATCAGGACGGGCAAGAGTGCCCATCCTACATTCTTCAACAGGCCATCACGCCCTGGGGATTAGCAGGGCGGTCAGGTTGCGGCCTTCCATGATCGGGTTCTTTTCCATTTTCGCGACGTCATCGAGCAGGGCGATGAACTGGGTGAGCATGTCGCGGCCGCGATCCTGGTGAGCGTTTTCGCGGCCACGGAACATCACCGTGACCTTCACCTTGTCCTTGCCTTCCAGAAAACCCCGGGCCTGCTTGGCCTTGGTTTCGATATCGTGGGTTTCTGTTTTCGGACGCAGCCGGATCTCTTTGATTTGGACCTGATGCTGCTTGTTGTTTTTCGTCAGCTTCCGTTTCTGCTCGTACTTGAACTTGCCGAAGTCCATGATGCGGCAGACGGGGGGACGCTCATCCGGTGCGACCTCGACCAGGTCCATCCCGGAATTCCGCGCTGTCTCCAAAGCCTCTGTTGTCGGTATGACGCCGAGCATCACACCATTCTGGTCAACCACACGCACGGGTGTCAGACGAATCTGATCATTGATCCGATGATGTATCTCGCTCACTGTCCCCTTTTCATAAAACACTGACCGATGTGAAAATCGCAGCCCAAGCTGTCCCAATCCAAGTCAACACAGGTGATCCGACCAGAGACATTCGCTCTGCCGACACGACCCGTGCGGGGCGCAGCCGCCACAACAAGACCGAGTTCTTTTAACGCCCGACATTCCCAACGTCAAGAACCGGCTGGCCTTTCCGCCGCTTCGCTCATGTTGTCCCGCGAGTCGTCGGCCACAATGCGGGCGGCCTTCTGCCCGTGTGTCTGGCCGAGAGTCGCGTTCCGACTGGTTCCATCACCGCACCGGAGAGTCATTCCGTCCGCACTTGGCCTGTCCGTCAGAATGACGTCCCCGACGGCGAGGTGTTGTAGTTCGCCCGCACTCATTCGCGTTTCGGTAAGCAGCAGGACACACTCGACCGTGTCGCTGCCGAGCGAAGCCGCAGTATCATCTCCGCCTTGCAGGTTGGCCGCATTCGAGTTGTCCGGTGCTGCGCGGCCGGTATCCGCGAGGCGATCAAGTAGCTGAATGACATCCGCGAGGCCGATTGCCAGACAGACGCGGCTCGGTTGCCCCTCGGGCTCCAGCGAGAACTTTGTTCGCACGACCGGCCGCTCGGGTCGCCAGCCGTCCAGTTTCGCCACGTTGGTTTCCACTTGAGCCACGTGTCCACGTAACGGAAGGACCGCTTGCCACGTGGACTGAATCGCCATCACGAACGCTTCAGCAGAGTGCGCGACCAATCGCTGTTCGATTTCGGTCAGCGGCCGGTCGTGATCGGTTTGGGACACGTCACCCGTTCCGCCGAGCAGGCGGTCGAGGAGCGACCTGAGCAAGTGAGCATCAATCCCCAGAAAAACAGGTTCGGCGAACTGGTCGAACCGCAGCGCCACGCAGCACGCTGGTGAACACCGTTCGTCGAACAACACGTCGCCCACCATCTGCCCGATCTCGGCCAGTTCGACCGCGACTGTGTGATTCAGAAGCCGGCTCAAGTGGCCGCTCAACTCGTGCGCGAGCTGCTGGTGCATCGCTTCGAGTGCGAAGTGCTGTTCGCGGTCGAGGCCGATCACCGGCCGCGGTGCATTCCGGCGACCGAGCGAGCGACTTGTTCTCCGGATCGTCTGTCCCACCCCATCGGGCACCGATTCGGGTTGGCCGAGCAGCGATTCGAGTTCGGAAGGTGTCAGCATGTGGGCCATCCCTGGCTGTAATTGTCGGGCTTCCGAATCGTCACGATCGGACCTGACCGTTTCCGTAAACGACGTACTTGTAGCTCGTCAATTCTCGCAGGCCGCATGGTCCGCGCGCGTGGAATTTGTCCGTGCTGATGCCGATCTCGGCGCCGAGGCCGAATTCACCGCCGTCGTTGAAACGGGTGCTGGCGTTCACCATCACGGCTGCGGAATCGACTCCGGCGACGAAACGTCGCGCGGCGGTCAAATCGTTCGTCACGATCACGTCGGTGTGATGCGAACCGTATTCCTCGACGTGTGCGATCGCCTGCTCCAAGTCATCGACAATCTTGACCGACAAAATCAAGTCGAGGAACTCGGTGCGAAAGTCGTCGTCGGTGGCGGGCCGGCTGCCCGGCAGCAATTTCCGTGACTGTTCGCAGCAGCGGAGTTCGACGCCGCGCTGGCGAAGATCGGGGCCGACTGAAGTCAGAAACGCTTCCGCGACGTCGCGATGAACGAGCAAACTCTCCGCCGCGTTGCACACACCGGGACGCTGGCATTTCGCATTGATGAGGATCGACTGCGCCATCGCCAGATCGGCCGCGCGGTCGACGTAGACGTGGCAATTGCCGTCGTAATGTTTGATGACCGGCATCGTCGCTTCGGCCATGACCCGTTCGATCAGCGACTTGCCTCCGCGCGGGATCGTGACACTGATTTTCTCGTGCAGGCGCAGAAAGTGGCCGACTGCCGCGCGGTCAGTCGTCTCGACAATTTGCACCGCGTCCGGTGGCAACTCCGCTTCGACCAGCGTGTCGCGGAGCAAAGCGTGCAGCGCGAGATTGCTGTGCAGCGATTCTTTGCCGCCGCGCAGGATCACCGCGTTGCCGCTCTTCACGCAGATCGCCGCCGCGTCGGTCGTGACGTTCGGCCGCGACTCGTAGATGAAGAACACAACTCCCAATGGCACGCGCACGCGATGGATTTCCAACCCGTTTGGCCGAACGTGTCCCTCGATCACTTCGCCGACTGGATCGGGCAGCATCGCGATCTGTTCGAGAGCCGCCGCCATCGCTTCGATTCGCGGGCCGTCCAGCCGCAAGCGGTCGATCTCGGCCGCCGTCAGACCATGCTCCGGCGCTGCGGCCACATCACGCGCGTTCGCCGTCAGAACGTCTGTTGCTCGCTCGCGAAGCCGCTTCGCCGCCAGACGCAACCAGCGGTCCTTGTGCTCACCCGTCGCGACGGCCAACGCCCGCGCCGCCCCCTTCGCCGCCGAGGCAACTCGGTCCGCGTACAGCGCCAGTTCGGTGATTTTCACGTCGGAAGCCATAACGCGGGCGAGTATCGAGCATGCCGGAAAACGTGTCAATCGGGGTGTTCGCTGTCGCTCCGGCCCTCGTGGCCCGAGCCGCTCTGGGCGACGGACTTTGGAATTTCAATTCGTCGAACCCCGTATCAGTGCAGGACACTCACCATCGCGGGCTATCGCCCTGCGGTTTCACCCTCACTACAATCGCTTCGTCCGCATTGTCTCTTCCAAACACGTTGGAAAAAAATCATGCACCGCACTCGAATCGCACTGTGGTTGGCCGGCTGGATGGTGCTGACGGGATGCACTTCGATCACTCACGCCGCTGAAGATTGGATCGACCTCGTTCGTCCGACCGATCCCGCGAAGCACACAGTGCAGGGTGAGTGGACGACGTCGAGCGATGGTCTCGTCACGAAAGCAGCCACGGGTTCGCGACTGGCTCTGCCGATCAAACCGGTCGGCGAGTACGACTTCCGCGTGACCTTCACGCGGCGGACCGGCGTGCATTCCGTGGGCTTGTTTTTCGTTGCGGGAGGCAAGCAGGCGGCGTTTGAAGTCGATGCCTGGGGGCAGCACGTGGCCGGGATTCAGGAGATCAAGGGGCAGCCGATCACGTCGAACCCGACGCGAGTGAACAATCAGACTTTGGAAAACGGACGACGGTACACTGCCGAGGTCCGCGTCCGCCGCGACAAAGTCGAAGTCTTTCTGGATGACAAACTGCTGGCAACCCATCGCACGGACGGCTCGGACTTGAGCCTGCCAAATGCCTGGAAGCTGCCCGATGAAAAATCGCTCGGCTTGGGGGCGTGGGAGTCCGACACGGTCTTTCACAGTGCCGCCGTCCGACGAGTCAGCGGCGAAGTGGCCTTGGCGACGACAACACCTGTGACGACACCGCGTCCGAACGGAACATCGTCATCGAAGTCTGCACCCACATCGTCCAAGACTGTCAAGAAATCTGAGAACACAATCGCCAAGAAACCTGACACCAATTCGGGACGTGCGCCGCGGGTGTTGCTGGTGATTGCCAACCAACACTTCTTCTATCGCGAATACTCCGAACCGAAACAAGAACTCGAACGGGCTGGCATCACGGTCGAAGTCGCAGCGGGGCGGAAGACTGCGTGTCGTCCGCATCAGGGGACAGGCGAAGGGGCGGACGGCGGAGTTGTGCAGCCAGACCTGGCGATCGCGGATGCCGATGCGTCGCGCTACGAC
>JACRIH010000275.1 GCA_016235885.1 Planctomycetales bacterium
CCGGCAGTTTCAAGTCCTCGTCGATCCCGATCGACTGCGGGCCCATTCGGTCACGCTCGACGCCGTGCAGCGCGCGGTCGCCGACGCAGTCACGCAGAGCGGCGGCGGATTTGTCGATACGCCAAATCAACGTCTCGCGGTGCGGCAAATGACCGGAGTCCGCACGGCGGTCGACCTGGGTGAAGCGGTCGTCGATTTCCGCAACGGGGCACCGATCCGACTGCGCGACGTCACCGAGATCGTCGAATCATTTCCCGCTCCGATCGGCGACGCGGTCATCAACGACGAACCGGGGTTGCTACTCATTGTCGAAAAATATCCGTGGGGCAACACGCTGGAAGTGACTCGCAATGTCGAAGCGGCTCTCGGCCTGTTGCGGGTTGGGCTGAAAGACCTCGACATGGACCCGACGATCTTCCGGCCGGCGACGTACATCGAACGGTCGCTCCTCAATTTGAGACACGCGATGGCCGTCGGTTGCCTGCTGGTCGTCGTGATTCTCGTGGCGTTCCTGTTCGACTGGCGCACGTCGCTCATTAGTTTGACGGCGATCCCGTTGTCTCTCGTAGGTGCGGCGCTCGTGCTGTTCTATTCGGGAGCCACGTTAAACACGATGGTCATCGCCGGCCTCGTGATCGCGCTGGGTGAAGTCGTGGATGATGCGATCATCGACGTCGAAAACATCCTGCGACGGCTCAAGATCAACCGCACCCTCGACACGCCGCTGCCGGCATTTCAAGTCGTGTTGCAGGCGTCGCTCGAAGTTCGCAGCGCGGTGGTCTACGCCAGCCTGATCGTCACACTGGTCTTTCTGCCGGTGTTGTTTTTGGATGGCCTGTCCGGCTCGTTCTTCCGACCGCTGGCCATCGCGTACATCCTGGCGATTCTGGCGTCGCTGCTCGTCGCGTTGACCGTCACACCGGCGTTGTCGCTGATGCTGTTGCCGACTGCTCGCGAACGCCGTCACGACGCGCCGCTGACTCGGATTCTCAAACGGATGTACGGAGCGGTTCTGCCGCTGTTCATGAATCGTCCGAAGAGTGCGCTCGTCGTGATTGTCGCCGTGTTCGCCATGACCGGCGTCGCCGTGACGACGCTGGGCGAAGAATTCCTGCCGAACTTCAAAGAGACCGACTTCCTGATGCACTGGGTCGAAAAGCCCGGCACGTCGCTCGAAGCGATGACGCGAATCACCGCACGGGCGAGCAAAGAACTGCGGGCGGTCCCCGGCGTACGCAACTTCGGGTCACACATTGGCCGGGCGGAAGTGGCCGATGAAGTCGTCGGCCCCAACTTCACCGAACTGTGGATCAGCGTCCGTGACGATGTGCCGCTCGATGAAACCACTCAGAAGATTCAAGAGGTCGTGGACGGTTATCCCGGCTTGCAGCGCGACCTGCTGACGTACCTCAAGGAACGGATCAAGGAAGTGCTGACCGGTGCCGGAGCGACAATCGTCGTCCGCGTGTACGGCCCCGACCTGGCTGTGCTGCGGTCGAAGGCTCAGGAAATCTACAAGGTCATGGGTGACGTGGAGGGTGTGTTGACGCCGAAGGTCGAAACGCAATCGCTCGTGCCGCAGTTGCAGGTGCGTCTGCGTCCCGATGCCGCGGCCCGATTCGGTTTGACGGCGGGTCACGTCCGCCGCACGACGGCCACGCTCGTGAAAGGGACGAAGGTCGGCGAAATTTATGAAGACCAGAAGAGCTTCGACGTCGTGGTGTGGGGCGTCCCCGAATTGCGAACCGACCTCGGAGCATTGCGGCGATTGCTCATCGACCTGCCGCAAGGGGGAACCGTCCCGTTGGGTGATGTCGCCGACATCGAGATCGGCCCCGCTCCCAACGAAATCAAACGCGAATCGGCGTCGCGACGGATCGACATCACCTGCAACGTGAAAGGTCGCGACCTCGGTTCGGTCGCCCGCGAGATCGAAGCAAAGGTCAAGCTGCTCGACTTCGACCGCGGCTATCACCCCGAATTCCTCGGCGAATACGCCGCACGCGAGGAATCACGGAAGCGGCTGCTCGCACTCACAGCGCTGTCGTTGATCGGCATCTTGTTGCTGTTGCACGTCGATTTTCGGTCGTGGCGACTGACGCTGCTGGTGTTTCTGACGATTCCGTTTGCGCTCGTCGGTGGCGTGGTCAGTGCGAAACTCGACAACAACATTCTGTCGCTCGGTTCGCTCGTCGGATTCGTAACCGTGCTGGGGATCGCCGCACGCAACGGCATCATGCTTGTCAGTCACTACCGGCACCTGGAAGAAGTCGAGGGCGAAGCGTTCGGTCCCGCTCTCGTGAAACGCGGCTCCGAAGAACGGCTGGCCCCCATCCTGATGACCGCCCTCTCGACCGGCCTGGCGCTCGTCCCGCTGGTCGTCAACGGTAACCTCCCCGGCCACGAAATCGAATACCCAATGGCCGTGGTCATCATCGGCGGCCTCATCACTTCGACGATCCTCAACTTGTTCCTGCTCCCGCCGGTCTACCTCGCGTTCGGAAAGATTGGCCTTCGAGAAGAATGAACGTAGTCCGGACCCCTTGGTCCGGACTACGAGCCGTCAAAGTCCACACAACCGAAACACTCCCCGGCCGCCACCCGCCAAACATTAAATCTTCGTCGCGCGGATGATGACGGTCGCAGCGGTTTGACGAATTGTACGAAGTGGACGGTCAGCACGGATGTCCTGACCGAGTCGATTCGCCTGAGTGCGCGACTGCCACGACCACGAATCGGAAGGAGCCGAACACGATGCCACGTCATTGCCAAAACCTGCTGGCAATCACAGTGATCGCGGCGTGCCTCGTTGGTTGCCGGACCGACGGAACCGTGCGGTTTGCGGCGCGAAGTGTTGACGGCTCGCAACCGGCCGCTTTTGCCGAAGCACAACCATCGGCCGTTTCCGCGGAATGCTCGCAAACCAAGTCGCGGACCGCTTCGCATCCGATCCGGCTGATCGCTGGTGAATCAGAACCCGAACCAATACCCGTTCCGCATCCGGCCCCAGCACCGTTCCAATTGACGTTGAGTCAGGCGATTGAAACGGGACTCGCCCAGAACCCCGATCTCGTGACGCAACGTCAGGCCGAACGAGTGAACGAGGCTGCCGTCGAAGTGGCACAGACGTACCCGTTCAACCCCTCCGTGCAAGTCCAGGCGACTCCGTATCAAAACTCGAAAGAGGGCACGACGGGAACGACGTATCACTATGTCCTGCTGATGCAGCAGATCCAACTCGCACACCAACAACGCTACCGCGAGGCCGGCGCGTGCGCGGTGCTCAACAGCACGCGGTGGAATATCATTCAGGCCCAGTTGCTCAACGTCGCTCAAACCGAACGGCTGTACTTCACGGCTCTCTATCAAAAGGGCGTACACGATCTGATCAAGGCCACCGCCGAAAACAACGAACAACTCCTGACGATTCTCGAACGGCAACTGAAGGCGGGCCAGGCCACCGCAGCCGATGTCTCGGTTGTACGGCTCGATGTGCGAGCAACACGAAAACAGGCGGATCTCGCAGAAGCGAATTTTCAAAACGCAGTGCTCGACTTGAAACGGCAACTCGGCCTGCCCATCTCGACGCCGCTCCAACTCACCGAAGATCTCACACGCTGGCGCTGGCATCCTGCCGATGCCGCCTGCCTGGCCGCAATGAATTCGGCCGAGCCAACCAACAGCGATCTGCCGATCTCGAACCCGGACGTGGCGATCGCGTCGCTCGCCGGCTGTCGTCCCGACGTTCTCGCGGCCCACGCGGACCTCGACGCGGCCCGAGCCAACTGCGAATTTGCGGACGCTTCGCGCACACCCGACCTCCAAATCGGTCCGTACTACCAGCGCAACGACAGTGGTGTGACCTTCGTCGGCTTCCGTGCGCAGATCGACCTGCCCGTCTTGAACGACGGCACGCCCCTGCTGCGGCAGCGTCATGCCGAATTGCATCAGCGAGTTATCGCCTGGCAGGAACTGCAGACGCGCGCCGAACTCGAAGCCCGCGCCGCCCTCGACCGCTACGAACGCGCCCGCCGGTTGATCGCCGCCACTGCGTCCGACAACGACGCAACGTTGCCCATCGAACTGCAGCGGCTCGAACAACAATTCCAAGCCGGCGAAGTCGACATGCTCCGCGTCTTTCAGGCCCGCACGAGTCTGATCCAAAACCGCCGCGCGTTCCTCGACACGCTGAACGAACTCGCCCAATCCGCGGCGGCACTCACCGCCGCGACGGGAGTCCCGGTTCAGTCCCTCGCCATCTACACCGTTGAAACGACCGAGCCGCAGTGAACTCGGTTTTCACCGACTTACAGCGTTCCCTTCGATGACGGGACGCCCGTCTGACGTGGATCGACCGCGACGGCTTCGCGCAGCGCACGGGCCGTCCCCTTGAACAGCCCTTCGGAAATGTGATGGCTGTTCGTGCCGTGGTGCAGCACGAGGTGCAGGTTCATCAGGCCGTTGGCGGCGACGGCTTGCCAGAAGGTTTCGACGAGTTCCGTGTCGAAGTTGCCAATCTTTTCCGTCGGGAATGCGACTTTGAAAACGAACCACATCCGGCCGCTCAGGTCCACCGCCGACGTGACGAGTGTTTCTTCCATCGGGATCGTCTTGCTGCCGTATCGCGTGATTCCCTTCTTGTCCCCCAGCGCCTGAGCCAACGCCTTGCCGAGGCAAATCCCCACGTCTTCCACCGTGTGGTGCTGATCGACTTCGAGGTCTCCGTCCGCTCGCACGTTGAGATCAAACAGCGCGTGCTTGGCCAGCAACGTCAGCATGTGATCGAAAAACCCGACGCCCGTTTCGATGTGCGCCTGCCCGGTGCCGTCCAGGTTCAGCGTCAGTTCGATACTGGTTTCGGCGGTCTGTCGAGAGATCGAAGCGGTACGAGGCATGAGGTGGATTTTCGATTGAACTGTGTCCGGAAGGATGTTGCCCGTGTGATTTGCAATCGACCGACCGATTCAATCGAAAGTCGGCAATCGAAAATCTACCCAAGCATACCCCACGGTGGCCGACTGGAGATCACACGATCTCTCGCAACGCGGCCAGCAACTGATCGACTTCGCCGTCCGTGCCGATCGTGATCCGCAGGCCGGAAACAACGCCATCGGAGGCTGCGGGGACTTCGGGAAACTTCATGAACCGGACGAGGATTTTCCGTCGCTTCAGTTCTTCGTACAGCGACTGGTGCGGTCGTGACGGATGTGTCGTCCAGACAAAATTGGCCTGACTCGGGACCACCGCAAAACCCAGCGACTGCAACGCCGCCGACAACCGTCCCCGAGTCGATCGGATTTTCGCAGCGTTCGCCTGCATCCACGCCTGATCGAGCAGCGCGGCTTCACCGGCGACGAGCGACAACCGGTCGCAGTTGTAGCTGTCCTTCACTTTCCGCATCCCCGTGATCAGGTCGGGCTGTCCGAGCGCGAACCCCAACCGAATTCCCGCCAGGCTGTACGATTTGCTGAACGTGCGCGTGATGATAATCCGCTGTCCCTCCGGTCGTCGCAGCAACTCCGCCCGGTGCGGCACATCGCAGAAATCGCCGTACGCTTCGTCGAGCACGAGGACACCTCGCGGCGGAATCAGCGAGAGAATGTCGTCGTCCGACCAGCGATTGCCCGACGGCGAATTCGGATTCGGCACGATTGCGAGCTTGGCCCGCTCCACCATCGACCGCGCGGCGGCATGGTTCCAACTCCAATCCGCGTTGAGCGGCAAGCGCTCGTGCGAACCACCCTGCAAGTCAGCCAGCGTTTCGTACAGGATGTAGCTCGGGTACGGATAGACAACGAGTTCCCCCGGATCAACAAACGACCGCAGCAGAATCGTCAGGTTCTCGTCGCTGCCATTCGCGGGAATCACCCAGTCCGGGTCCAACTCGAACAAGTCCGCAACCACGCGACGAAACGACGTGGCCAGCGGATCGGGATACAAATTCAACCGCGACCCCGCCGCCTCGCGAATCGCTTCGACAACACTCGGCGACGGCGGATATGGGTTTTCATTCGTATTCAGTTTAACCCAGCCCGAATCTTGCGGCTGTTCGCCGGGCATGTAGCCAGCGATGCGATCTACGTTGGGTCGGAAGAATGACATCTGTGGTGACGACGGTTGAGAAGGCAGGTCGGGTGCTTAACAGTGCGGTCAGTTTATCAGAATCCGATTCGACTGCGAATTGTCTGGCCGAGTGGTTGGCATGCGGAATCATCCAAACATGCGAGAGGTATGCGATCTCCGAATGGTTCGCGCATGCACAGTGATTGGAAAAACTTCTGCTGTGCAATTTCGAACCAGTCAGTCGGAACACTGATCTCCGCTGATCTGCACTAATCAGTGGAGATTAGCGCAGATTAGTGTTCCGTAGTTTGTCTGTTTCGCGCCGTCACCTGAACCAGTGATATCCTTGATGTCCCATCGCCCTGAAACGACATGACCGGTCGCCGCTCGCGCAGCCACCGGTCATGTGGAGTCGGGTTGTCCGCTGCTTCGCATCATTCCTCCTGTCGTTCAAGTAAATTGGATTCGTCCGGACCAAGGGGGCCAGACTACCGCCCGAATTGCGGTTGCCGAATCTGCGAAACCTCAAACTGACTTCCTCCGCTGAGGTTTCGCTTCGCGGCGTTCACGGCTGTCAGCAGATCGCGATCCGGTGCGCCGGACTCTAGTGCGACGTGGCTGCTTTCCGGCACCACGACATCCGGTTCGACACCCTCACCTGACATCGGACGGCCACGCGGCGAATAGAACTTCGCCGTCGTCAGTCGCAACCCGGCTGAAATGGATTGCAGCGGGAAAAGTGTTTGCACCGTTCCCTTGCCATACGAGTGGCGGCCGACAATCAGTCCGCGGCCGTTCTCCTGAATCGCCGCCGCGAAAATCTCACTGGCACTCGCGCTATGTTCGTCGATCAACAGAATCAGAGGCACCTTCCACACGTTGCCTCCCGCCGCTTCCGCTTTCGAGTTGTCTCCGGTCGTACGCCCCTTCGTGGACACGATCACACCCGACGGCAGAAATATGTTCGACACTTCAATCGCCGCCGTCAACAGACCACCCGGGTTGTCGCGCAGGTCGAACACCAGCGTCCGCATGTTCTGGCGATGCAATGTCCACAACGCCTGTTCCAAATCCGCAGCCGATCGCGCCGCAAACATATCCAATTTGAGATACCCAATCCCCGCACCAGCGTCGAGCATGTGAACATCGGTCACGCTCGGCACATCCATCGACCGGCGAGACAGAACCACCGTCGATGCCGCTTGTCCGTCGCGAACGATCATCAATTGCACTGGACTCCCGGCCGGCCCGGTAATCCGCCGGCTGGCACTGTCGAGGTCGCTGCCGGTCAGCGGAAATCCATCCACGGCGACGATCACGTCTCCCTTTCGCAATCCCGCTTCCGCCGCAGGGCCGCTCGGGATGACCTTCGCCACCAGGACGCCCTGCTCGTGTTGTTTTACTTGCACACCAATTCCGACCACGGTTTCCCCCAGCAACTGATGAGTGGCCTGCACGCTCTCCGGTGGTAGGAACGCGGAGAATTGGTCGAGGGACTCGATGGCTCCGTACACGAATTCAATGGTGACAGCGGCCGGGTTTATTCCCAATTGTTGATTGGCCACGTCCATCGTCCAGCGCAGCATGGCGACGGCCTGATCGACGCTCTGAACCTGGCTACGCCAATCAACGGAGGACACGGTTTGGCGGAAGAGTTGCCCCTGCTGCGAGTTCATAGCCAACTGGTTTGCCTGCACGAACGCCGGGTTCTCAATCGCTTGCGACAGATTCGCCAGCCCTCGCTCGACCTGCTGTGCAGGCGAAGTCGGTTCCAAGTGCCGCGACGCAATCAACGTCAACACTTCGCGATAAAAGTTCAGACAGTGGTCATCCGGCACATTGTGCAGCAAGCGCACCACATTTGGATCTTGATACCGTCGCGAGATTTTCTGCTGCGGTGATTCGGTGGATTCGACAGGCAGCGGCTTGCTCAGAGGACGAGGTGCCACTGGTGATTGCGGTTGTGGCCGCGACCACGGCGAACTTCCCACGTTGTCGTTCAAATCGAATGGCCGCAGTTCGTCCATCGTCCGGTCAGGAACGCGCGGCGCGACCTGGTACGTCGGCCGATAGCTTCCAAACAAACCAAAACTGTCAGCCGCGTTGCCACGTCGGAATGACGAAGTCGTCGGCCGGGCCGTGTTCCGTTGCTGCAACGGGAGGAAGTCTTCTTCGTCATCGAACGAAGCACGTCGAACTTCCGTGCCGCGTACTTTGTCTGTCCTTCGGTATTCTGCGTGGAGCGGGATCGACGAAAGACAAAAACTTGCCAACAGAGTCCACACGCCAACGGTGGCCATTCGTCGGCCGGTCCATTTCATTCCACGAGTCCGCTTGAGAGTCGTCATGATTGATCTCCTGTTTTGTGTTGAGTTGTGTAATGGGTTGTGAAATTGGTTGTGAATGATTTGAAGCCGATTGATCAGCCGTTCGGCATTTCCACATCGGGCGGCAGGACGACGGATGGGACACCCTGCCGCTGGCGGAGGATTTCGGCAATCGACAGGTGCGGTTGATCCGGAGCCAGGTCCGAGCAAAGTTCCGACCGGAGGACCTTCACTTCGGCCGGCGCTTCGATCCCGACCTTGACTGTCCTCTTTCCTATTTGAATCACCTTGACCACGATCTGGTCGCCAATCCGAATCGTCTGAGACCGTTTGCGAGTGAGAACCAACATTTGACACATCCTTTCGCGAGTTTGAATGCGGCTCGAACTGACTGAGCCGTGGTTTGTTGATCAGTGTGTACTCACGTCCTCTGTTTGTCCGTGTCACACTGACAACAAATCAAAGCGAACAATGTGCCAATTGGTTCGCCGAGAGAATGGAATTCATCAACACTCAGTTTCGTTGAGAGATGTGTCAAATCTCGACTCAGATTCCCTGCATAGAAAAGTCTTCGTAGCGAGTTATTTCAGGAAAAATGCGAGCATGAATTACAAAGTCGAGGTGTTGATGGCCCGGGTGAAATGCAGTTCCTTCACACGATACGCTGCAACTCTTGCAACGAGCGTGGACGATAGGAGACATCACTCTTTGGTCAATCGGCACAGATTGCCAGTAGTGCCTCTCATTCGACTAACAATTGAATGACACGACAGTCCAAACAATGATGTCTCTCGGAATCTCACGAGTGGCACAAGTGATGCATGCCTCGGTTGCGTCCGTCGCACGAATGGACGGATGCGGAGTGATGAGTCATCTCTTCGCCAGTGACCGAAGCCCGTTTCACGTTTCAAAGATTTCGAGGAGAAAGCCATGTACACATTCAAGACTTGGGGAATCGGCACAGTGGCGGCGGCCCTGCTGCTGACAAACACGATCCGCGCAGGCGAGTTCACGAAAACAACGGCCACGCAAGCTCAGGTGAAGAAAGAGGAGAAGACTGCCTTCTTCCCGTTCTTCCCGAACGGTGGCGGCTATGGCTCGTGTGCTCCTGTCCCATGCAACCCCTGCCGGCCGGTGGTTCAGCCGATCCCCTGGCCCGCTGCTCCGTGTGGCGGCCAACCGTACTACCGACCGAGACCGTACGCAGTTCCTTACGGTGGTGGATATGGTGGTAGTTACGGCGGCAGCTTTGGAGGCGGTTATGGCGGAGCCTACGGTGGATACTCGTACCCGACGGTTCCGGCTCCGATCTATTCCGCTCCGATGTACTCCGTACCGAGTTACCCCGTACAGAACTACTCGGTGCCGGGCTATGGCGCTCCGGGATATTTCACGTCGGGTTCCGCCGGCTCGGCCGTGACGTCACCCGTGTTCAATTCACTGGCCGGATATAACGGAGTTCAGAATGCCCCCGCGTACCTACCAGCGATTGACAGCCCGTACTTCCCGTAGTTTCCGCGATGCGAAGGTCGCTACGCGGAGCATAAAAACCAAGTGGTGCGTCAGCCATTTATTACGAGTCGCCGAAATTGTGAGACCTCGGAACTCAACAGAACTCTCAGGAGTTCTGCGACCCGAAAAAAGTTGGCTGGCGCACCGCTCTTTTGATGCTGTACGAAATCCAGTTGCCCCTCACCTCGACAGCCTGTTGGACAAGCGTGGGATAGTTTCATTGTCCACAACCTCAGTGCATTCTGCGAAGAAGTTGTGGGGATGAAAATGGTCATGCGGCTGAGGTGCCCCCGGAAGATGACCCGGTCAAAACAGGACAGCTTTCAGACAATCAAACTGGCAAACGACACCAAGAATCCACAAACTGTTGCCACGGCATCCGCTCCCGTTGAGATGGTGAATTTGTTTCCATCCCAATCTTGACGGGGCGGATGCCCTCTTCACACTCTCTTTGGAGGCGGCTATGCCGCGTTAAGATCAACACTTTCAGAGTCGGCTGGGTACGATGACCAATCCCTTCACACAACCAATCTCAAGGACTACCGCCGTGAAAACCTTGAACGCAACCGCAGCAATCGCCTGGTTGACATGCCTTTCCCTGACCGCAGGCGCCGCCGACGGGCCGTTTGTGTTCCGTGACGTGGCGGCGGAAATGGGCATCACGAAACCGACTCGTGGGATGATGGCGCATGCCGCGGCCTGGGGAGATATCGACCGGGATGGGAAAATTGATTTGTGGATCGGTTCATTCGCCGATCGGAAGGACGAGGTGTATCAAGCCGGCGGTGCCACAGGGCCGGTTCCCAATGTTCTGCTGCTACAACGCCAGGGGCGCTTTGTGAAAGAGGACAACGAGGCGATTGCGTGGAAGGGTCGCGCGACGGGATGCGTGATGGTCGATTTCGACAATGATGGCTGGACCGACCTCTACGTGTCGAACAACGGCAAGCTCGGCAAAGAAAATCTGCTGTACCACAACAATCGCGGGACGCTCGAACTGGTCACCGACAAAGCGGGTGCTCCGCTGCATCAGCCCGATACGTCACGCGGCGTCGGAGTGTTCGACTACGACGGCGACGGTTTGCTCGACCTGCTGGTGCTGGCCACCGTTGGCACCGGCGAATCGATGTTGTTTCAAAACAAAGGCAACATGCAGTTCAAGCGGTCGAAGGCTCTGCCGGCCGATCTGGTGGGGCTGGGTGTCGCTATTGGTGACATCACGGGCGACGGTCGGCCAGACGTTTTTGTCGGCGGCCCGAACCGATTGTTCGTCAATCTGGGGCGCGGAAAATTCCGCGAAGCCACCGAACTGAATCTCACGTGGAGGTTCAAGGCCGAAGACGATGCGCCATCGTGCGGCGTGGCCATGGGCGACTTCGACCGTGACGGCCGGCTCGACTTGCTGATCGGCACGCACACCAAAAAGCCGTGGGCCGAGCCGTTGCCGATCCGTCTGTTCCGCAATCTCGGATCGACACAGGAGAAGGTCCAGTTTGAAGAGGTCACCGAGCAGGTCGGTCTGCGACCGCTGCCGATGAAGACGCCGCACGTCGAAATCCGAGACTTCGACAACGACGGCTGGCCCGACTTGTACACGTCCATCGTGATCTTCAAAGATGGCCAAACGTATCCGGCAATTTATCGAAATCTGGGTGCCAAGCCGGGCGAGTTGCCGCGATTTCAGGAAACGGCATTCGTCCATCGTCCGGAGTATCCCACTCCGGAAGACTATCATCCGAAGATGACGGGCGCGGCGTACTACGATGGCCTGACCGCCGGCGGAAAGTTGATGTACTACGCACCGGGACCGTCGGGCGATTTCGACGGCGACGGTCGGCTCGACTTGATGCTCCCCAGTTGGTACTCCATCCAGACGTCGCTGCTGCTGAAGAACGAAACTCCCGGCGGTGCGTTTCTGGATGTCACTGTCGTCGGTGCCGATGGCCTCAATCGAGATGGCATCGGCTCGCTCGTCCGGGCGTACCGACCCGGCGAAGCACTGGTGGCTGGCGGCTCGGGCTTCGTCGCTTCCGAGCAGATCGCCACCGGCTACGGCTATGCTTCGGGTCAAGTGCCGGTCGCACATTTGGGTCTGGGCGATTTGAAAACGTGTGACGTCGTGGTCACATTGCCGCACGGCAAAGGCCAGATCGTGCATCGCGGCGTGAAAACCAACAGCCGTTTGAGCATCGATGCTTCCGCCAAGGGAATCGCCGAATCAACCGCGTCGATCGCCTGGCCCCCGCAACTGGTCGGCGCGAAAGACGGCACGATCACGCTCACGACGGAGCGGTTTCTCGATGTTCCGCCCGAAGTGGCTGTCACACGCGATGCGGAAGGTGTCGCCCCATTCGTCATGGCCAAGACGGCACCGACCGTCGAACTGGCCTTCCACGGCGACTTGGGGACCGACCCGACCAATCGGCGATTGTGGTCATCGTGGGGTGACATTTGCCTGGCGAGCGATGGATCGGTTTACGTCGGCATCGGCGATCACGGCCACGATGCCGCGGGTGACGGGCGTTGCTTCATCTATCGATGGAGTCCGGCTCAGAAGACTCTGACGAAGGTTGTCGACATGAACGAAGTTGTCCCGCCGCGACCGGGTCAACCAGCCTGGACCAAAGTCCACGCCAAGATCGACGAAGGCCCGGACGGCAAGATCTACTTCTGCTGCACGCTGAACGCTGGCAACGACGCCGGCAACCCGAAATACCAATGGACCGAGCAACTTCCCGGAGCACAACTCTATCAGTACGACCCCCAGACTGGTCGCACGAAAGTCTTCGCGAACCTGCCGCCGAAACGCTGCACGGCGACATCGCTCTTTGATTCAAAGCGAAACATCTGGTGGTGCAACCTCGAAGCCGGCGAAGGAGACGCGTTGTATGGTGTCGACCTGACGACCAGGAAGGTCGTGTACCAAAGCCAGGACGGTACGGTCGGTTTCAACCGCAATTTTGCCCTGGCATCCGACGGCACGATCTTTTTCAACGGCGACAAGGGACAACTCCTGCATCTCGATCCACAGAAAAAAATGATCAGCAATACCGGCGTGGCGTTTTCAAATTCCACCGGCATGCGGGCTTCAAGCCGTCAGTCCAGCCACGGCGACATCTTTGGCAGCACCCAGCAGACCAACCAACTCTTCCGATACCGGCCGGGGAGCGAACAACTCGAGATGCTCGGTCCCACCTGGGGCACCGGCCAATACACCACCATCATGCTGCTGTCGCCGGACGAACGATTCGTCTACTACCTGCCAGGTGCCCACGGCCAGGCCTTCAAATACGGGACACCAATCGTCCAGTACGAGATCGCCACCAGGACTCGCAAGGTTTTGGCTTTCCTCGCCCCAGCACTCGAAGAGCAAATCGACTACGTGCCCGGTGGAACGTACGGCCTGAAGCTCAGCCAGGATGCCGGCACGCTGTTCGTGAATTTCAATGGTCACGCTGCCGATGAAATCCGCCCCGGCCACATGAAGCCGATCGGTTTTGGCCTGACCAGCTTCGTCGCCATTCACATCCCGAAATCTGAGCGGTAAACAACGGGATGTCTGATGGGAACACTTCTGTAACCCGCTCTCGCTGAGAACGGCGTTCCCGACGAGCTTCGCTTGCCGTCTCTGCTCCCGGCGAGAGCGGGCTACGCGACCGTTCTTCATCAAATCTTCACAGTCGCCTGCATCCAATCTTCACAATTGGGGCGTAGCATCCGCCCGTGAAACGAATCGGGTGACGAGACGTCGGCCGAATTCAACTCCTTCTCCGGGGAAATCCGATGCACTCCAGATCGCAATCCCATGTTGTGTGGCAAGCCGGGTTGTCATTGTTGCTGACCGTGCTCTCGATCACGGGCTGCGGGCAGGCGGCTAAACCGACCAATGTGGCTACCAATGGCAAAAAAGCATCGGCAGCCAGCAGTTCTTCTCCCGCCAAAGTGCTGGAGCCAGGCTGCGTGCTTCCCACTTTGGAGACAATCGAGAACGGCACGTACTCGCCATTGTCGCGGCCCCTGTTTCTGCATGTAAACAAAAAGGCGTTGGCTCGACCGGAGGTTGCCGCCTTCCTGACTTTCTACTTGAGTGAAGGGCAGGAGTTGGTTTCCGAGGTCGGATACATCCGTCTCAACGAGACGGTCCTGAAAGAATCTCGCCAGATGCTTGCGGGTTCCGCCAAACCGTCGACACCGGGCGAAAAGCTGAAAGGCAAAATCACGATCGACGGGTCGAGCACTGTCTTCCCCATCTCGCAAGCGGCGGCTGAGGAATTCCAGAAGAGGCATCCTGGAGTTCAGGTGCCGGTCGGAACCTCCGGAACTGGTGGCGGATTCAAGAAGTTCGTCGTCGGCGAAACGGACATCAACGATTCGTCACGACCGATCAGTGAAAAGGAAGTCGCCCAGTGCCAGGCGCACGGGATCGAGTACCTGGAACTCAAAGTCGCGATCGACGGCCTGACCGTTGTGATCAACAACGGCAACACGTGGTGCAATTGTCTGTCGGTCGAACAACTCAAACAGATCTGGAAGCCGGACAGCACGGTGAAAACCTGGAGTGACATCAATCCGGAATGGCCCGCCAAGGCGATCAAGTTGTACGGTGCCGGACCCGATTCGGGCACGTTCGACTACTTTACCGAAGTCATTGTCGGTAAGGCCAAGTCCAGCCGCACGGACTACGAGCCCAGCGAAGATGACAATCAACTGGTCACGGGTGTCGTGGGAGACAAGTTTTCGCTCGGTTACTTCGGGTTCTCGTACTACATCGAAAACAAATCAAAACTCCAAGCCGTGGGACTCATCCCGGCCGGGCAGTCCGAGAAGGAGTAGCTCCGTAGGGTGGGGCCAGCGGACG
>JACRIH010000027.1 GCA_016235885.1 Planctomycetales bacterium
CGACGGCGACCGAACTCAAGGCCGAGTTGAAACGGCTTCAGGAGTTGTACAAGGACACGAACCCCGAGGTTCCGTTGAAGAAACGGTAGCCTGGCCCCTTGTGGGCCAGAGTCATTCCGGCCACAAGGGCCGGGGCTACGAAAGGCGGGTCAGGAATTCGTAGCTCTTGGTGGCGGCCTCCTCGGGGCCGGCGAGTTGGGCGAATGCCTGATGCACGGTCACCGTGCCGGTGTAGTCGATCGCCTGCAGTCCGGCGAAGACTTCTTCGAAGTCGATCCCGCCCGGTTCCCAGAGCGGAATGTCCGCGAACCGCACTTCGCCACGCACGCGGGTTGTCAGTCGCGACTTGCCGGCCGGGTCTAGGCGGTGGTTTTGCAGGTAGACGTTCATGATCCGGGGAGCCAACCGACGGAGCGTCTCGCGGCCGTACGGCTGCCCGCAGAGCAGCAGGTTACCCGGTTCGTAGATCAGTCCGAAGTTGTCGCGATTGATCCGGTCCAGCATTTTCAGAATCCCATCGACCGTCTCGAACAGGCTGTCGGTGTGGCATTGGTGAACCAGCCGCAGCCCGCGCTCGGCCGCCTGATCGGCCGCGCAACGGGCGGCGTCGATGTCAGTTTCATTCTTCAGGCAGACGCGGATCAATCGTGTTCCGAGCGCCTGGGCCACGTCGAAGTGTGGACCGATGTCGCGAAGATTGTCCGGGCCGTACACATTGTTCAGCGGGACGTTGAAATCGGTCGTGGCCATCGAAACGCTCAGCCCCAATTCGTCCAGCAGGCGTCGGACATCCGCCAGCTTTTCACGCGGCGTCTGCACTCCCGCCGCGGACGCCCGCATGCAAATCGCGTGGTAGCCACACCGCCGCGCCAGTCTCGAAAAATCATCGAACGGCATTGTCATCCGATCTTTGCTCGGTGCTTCCGCGATTCGGACGGACAGCGAAAGTTGCATGTGAAGGGGTCTCCGACAATGTGAAGTGATTTCTCTTTCTCCTCTCTCTCCTTTGGGGAGAGGGGCCGGGGGTGAGGGGCGCACCGCGAGGTGCCGTAGCTTGGAATCACGTCGAGAGTCGCTTTGGACAGCCCCTCACTCCTAACCCCTCTCCCCAAAGGGGGAGAGGGGAATGCAGATGACAAAGCTGCATAGCATCGCTCGCGGCACGACAATTCAGGTCAACTCATCGCGACTGTTGGGCCATGATGCCCTGCACTGATTTTTGATCCAGCGACAGCCGCAGCATCACGAATCGCCCGTCGTCGCCGGTCTTGATATCGGCCAGCTTGACCTCGTTGCCGTCGATCACGATCCGGGCATCTTTGGCCACAGGATAGGTTTTCTCTTCGGGGTTCTCGCCCCGCGCCACGCGCGTGAGAATCGTGACGGTGCCGTTCGCCGAGTCCACCGACTTGATCTGTCCCGGCAAGTTCGGCCCCTCGGCGCGGACCAATCCGACAAATCGCTGATCCACTGACAGCCTCAGACTGACAGCCGTACCGACCGGCAAGTCAGATAACTTCCCTTCCTTGATCGACAGTCGCCGGCCCTTGCCGTCGTCGAGCAAGACGACGCCGTTGCTGGCCAACTCCAAAGTCCTCTCCGACGTCGAATCCGCACCGCGAGACGGAGGCAGGGTGACGGTGAGCGAATTCTGGCTGGCATTGAGCGACTTGATCACACCGTAAAGTCTCGGCCCTTCGGCTTGAATATCCAGAACCTGTTTCTGGTCGAGCGATAAACGCAGCATCACCGCCGCACCGGCCGCCAAGTCAGCCACCCGGCCTTCCTTGATTGAGAATCGTCGGCCTCGTCGGTGATCCACGGCGACCTCGCCATCCGGAGCCAGCGCGTACGACTTGTCTTCAGACGTCTGTTCGCGAGTTGCGGTCATCAGACTGACGCTGATCGTGTTCTTCACCGCATCCACCGCTTTGAGCAGTCCGCGCACCTGCGGACCTTCCGCCACGATGCCTTCCACCACCGCCTGGTCGGACGACAGCGAGAGAGTCACCGCAGCTCCCGCCACCAGATCGGTCAGCTTCCCTTCCTTCGCGACGAACGCGCTGCGACCACCATCGAGACTGGTGCCAATCACAACTTCCGCATTCTTGCTGATCGGATAACTTTTTTCCGTGGGCGAAGTCGCCTGCCGCCCTTCGAAGAAAGACACGGTGATCGATCCCCCCGCCGTGTCAATGGCCTTCACGATCCCCCGAATCTCCGGGCGAGCCGGTCCGCGATCCTGGCTCTGCACGGGTCTTGCGATTCCGATGACAACAACGACGACGAGCAGACAACCCACGACCTGACGATGGTTGATGGACATGGTGTTCCTCCGGAGAGAAAAGATGGTGACGAGCATCGGCCGACATGGTAGCCCTCTCGCTCCGCGAGAGGAACACCGCTGAACCACTCGGCGTCATACGACAGTCGAAGATCGCCTGTGGGTCGGCTCACGTCTCGCGGAGCGAGACGGCTACTTGATCTCGCGAATCCGCAGATTGCGGAAGTCCAGCGCGGCTCCTTCTGCCTGCAAGCCGATGTAGCCCGAAGCCGGCTTGAATTCGGTGGCTTCCCACGCGAGCTGCCCGTTGCACCAGAACGTGAGCTTGTCCCCCCGAGCCAGCACGCGCCACTCGTTCCATTCGCCGGACGGCTTTTGCAACTGCGGCACCGCCTTCGCCTCCCCGGCCACTTTGCCGCCGATGAACGCTCCCTCGGCCCCCTTTGCCAGATTGATTTGATTCGCCCCAACCTTCTTGCCGCTGCGCAGGAACAGCCCGCTGTTGTACTTTTCCTTCACGCCGCGCC
>JACRIH010000276.1 GCA_016235885.1 Planctomycetales bacterium
ACAACAGCGAAAAATACCAGAACAACCACGACATTCAGCCCAGCCTGCTGTTCAAAGAACTTGAGCAACGGCACGATCCGCAAAAACGCCTGGCATTCGGGCAGGAACGGGCGGAGTAGCGCTCCGCGTGCCGGTCAGGTAACCAAACGGGACGTCACTTCCATGCCTATCTCCTCGCGAACGCCCGAGGGTATTCCCAACCATTGCCCGATGTGCGGCAAGGAAGTGGTCGTCAATCCTTCGATTCCGCCCGGCGATGCTCTCTGCCCGCACTGTGGCCAGTTACCTTGGTTCCCCGTCGGCACTCGCTCCGGTTTGTCTCGTCAACACTTGGACGTGCGGCGCCTCGGCGACGTGGTTGTCGTCAACTTCACGTGTTCTCAGATTCCCGATTCCAGCATCATTGCGGAACTCAGGGAGGAACTTCGGTCACTCGTTGATGAATCGAAAAAAATCCTGTTGGACTTTGCCAACGTGGATTATCTGTCAAGCGAGTTTCTGGGCACGCTCATTACCTTCGACAAGCAGGCCAAATCGGCGTCCTGCCGCGTTCGTTTCTGCAACTTGCGTGCAGACATTCTTGAGGTATTTCAAATCACCAAACTCGACCGGTTGTTCACGATTCATAAGGATCGGGAGTCCGCGCTGCGCGGGTTTGATCCGTTGCCGGATACTGCTGAACCAACCAAGCTGAATTGACGGGTCGCCGCACTCGCCAGAGTGCGGATGCCCCTCGTTCTGGCGAAACTCGGCTACCTGTCATCTCAGGTTTGATCGAACACTTCGCCGACCTAAAGGACAACGGTCATGTTCAACAAACTGACTCGATTGCCGGCTCTATTGGTGATGATCATCGTCACGATGCTCTGGTCATCCGGTGCGGTTCTCGCCGCCGACCGACCGAACATCCTCTGGATCACCTGCGAGGACATGAGCCCGAACCTCGGGTGTTTCGGCGATGCGTATTCGATGTCGCCGAACATCGACCGGCTGGCGGAGCGGGGAGTGCGGTACACGCAGGCATTCTCGACGTCGGGTGTGTGTGCGCCGTCGAGGTCGTGCCTGATCACCGGCGTGTTCCCGAGTTCACTCGGTTCGCAGTTCATGCGGTGCAAGGCGACGCTGCCGAGCTTTGTGAAATGCTTTCCCGAGTACCTGCGCGAAGCCGGCTACTACTGCACCAACAATTCGAAGACCGACTACAACTTCGACCATCCGAAATCCGCGTGGGATGAATCGAGCAACAAGGCCCACTGGCGAAACCGGCCCGACGGCAAGCCGTTTTTCAGCGTGTTCAATGACACGGTCACGCACGAAAGCCAGATTCGATCGCGAGGCGCCGCATTTCTGAAAGCCACGCACCGGCTCAAGCCCGAGCAGCGGCACGATCCCACCAAGGTCACGCTCCCGCCGATCTACCCCGACACGCCGGAAGCGCGACGTGATTGGGCGAACTACCTCGATTGCATTACCACGATGGATTCGACGGCGGGTGACCTTTTGAAACTGCTCGGCGAAGACGGGTTGGCGGACGACACGATCGTGTTTTTCTTCTCGGATCACGGCATCGGCCTGCCGCGAGCCAAACGGTGGCTCTACGACACCAGCCTGCATGTGCCGCTCATCATCCACTTTCCCGCCAAGTTCCAGCACCTGGCACCGGGGAAACCGGGATCGACCACCGACCGGATGGTCAGCTTTGTCGATTTCGCTCCGACCGTGCTCAGCCTGTCCGGCGTGAAGATTCCCGAGCACATGCAGGGTATTCCATTCCTCGGTTCGCAGGCGGGGCCGCCGCGCGACTACATCTACGGCATCCGCGACCGGATGGACGAACGCTACGACCTGATCCGCGCCGTGCGCGATCGACGGTTCAAGTACATTCGCAACTACATGCCCGGCACGCCGTGGTCGCAGTTCCTCAACTATGCTGAACAAGGTCCGACACTCCAGTCGATGCGGCGACTGCACGGCGAGGGAAAGCTCACCCCCGCCCAAGCCCGGTTCTTCGCTCCGACAAAACCGCCGGAAGAACTGTACGACACCAAGGCCGATCCGTGGGAACTGCGAAACCTCGCCGCCGACCCCGCGCACCGCGAAACGTTGGAGCGGTTGCGTCGCGAGCATCTCCGCTGGCAAACCGCGACACTCGATCTCGGCTTGCTCCCCGAAGCCGAACTGCACGAGCGATCTCGCGGCAGTGCACCGTACGAACTCATCCGCAACGGTAACCTGAAATATCCCCGCGAGCGCATCCTGCAAGCCATCGACGCGACATATCGCGGAGCGCCCGCGATCGACGACCTCGTCGTATTGCTCAAAGATGACGATCCCGCCGTGAGGTATTGGGCGATTGTCGGATTGACGGGGTTGCGTGACGCCGCCAAGTCCGCGGAACCGTTCCTCACCGCGGCACTAACAGACCGTTCCGCAACCGTTCGTGTAGCCGCCTGTGAAGCGTTGCGTCATTTCGACCAGCACGACCCCACGCTGTCCGTTCTCACGGAAGCATTGTCACATCCGAGTGACTGGGTCCGACTGGCCGCCGCCATCAGCCTCGACCACCTCGGCCCTGCGGCGAAGCCCGCTCGCGAGCAACTCGAACGAGCCAAGTCCGACAAGAACCAATACGTGATCCGCGTTGTGGAACATGCCTTGAGCGCACTGCCGTAGGCTGAGTGCCTCGTCCGTCCGGAATCGTAGCCGCACTCGCCAGAGTGCAGGCGTCTCGCGTTCTGGCGAAACGCGGCTACCAGTGATCTCAAGTTTGATCGAGCTCTAAAGACCGCCGTCATCTCGCCGACATCTCGATTGAAAAAGAGTCGCGAGCCGCTAAACTCGAACCTCGCTCAACGCGAGTGCTCAATCGTGTGGTGGGTATAGCTCAGTTGGTTAGAGCACCAGATTGTGGATCTGGGGGTCGTGGGTTCAAGTCCCATTATCCACCCTTCGTCGGAGTCCGTGGAAACCCTCGGGAAAACGCTTGTTTTCTCGGGGGTTTCTGTGTCTTCTGCGGTCGCATTCAGAGCGATTTCGCACTCGGCTGAATTGTCAGCAAATGACCCGAAATCGCTCGAATTGTCACCCGTAGGTACAAGCATTGGTACAAGCGCGGTCGCGTCGTAAGTGCCGGTCGCTCGCATCGGGGTTGAGGTCGAGCCGTCCAACGGGAGCAGGCGAACGGGTTGGAAGTCAATCGGCCCGCCTGAATGCACCAATTGCAAAACCCCGCCAAGTCAGTCCGGTAGGAATTACGTGTTCGGGCCGATGTGCCGGGTTGCAATTTTTCGCCAACCAGTCGCGGGCGAGCGATCCCCAGCAACCAGCGTTCGACGCGATGCCGGTTGAGGTCCGCCAGTTGCCGGAATTCGCAGTCGTCAACCACCCGCTCGACTCGCCGGATGGCCTCGACGCGGTATTGTTCCGATACCCCCGACGATTCGAGATGCATCGCGTAGGCGGCGAGATGCGTTTCGAGCGGTTGCGTTTGGAAGTCGGCGGCGGCATCTTCGATGTTGGTCATCACGCCCGCCTTGACCAGTTCGGCCCGGCGTTCCAAGTCCCTCAACACACGACGGGCGGCGGTTTCATCCCGGCAGCCGGTGGGCACTTTGCGGACAATGCCGGCCCCGTTGCGGAACTTGGCGAAGTAGGTTCCCCCCTCGACCAACAACCGGTCCGAGCCATCATTGCCGGTCGTCACTTTGGCCGTGCGAGCCTTTCCCTTCGCCGTCTTCCACTTGGCGGACCGTTCGCCGTGGCGAGTGAATAGCTCGGCCCCTGTCGGCAACTGGCGGGCGATGATCTTTTTGTAGACGGTGCCCATGTTACTTCGCCTTTCGTTGAGCCAGTCGCTTGCGTTCCGATTCAATCGCCCGGTCGATCTTTTGCACGGTCGCCACCGATGCCGTGTGTTTGCCCGCTTCCATGCGGGCGATGGTTTCCTGTCGCAGTCCCGCCAAGTCCGCCAATCGTTGTTGCGTCAATCCCACCGTCTTCCGGTCGCGGATCAAATTGCGAGCCAGTGACGCCCGAGCGTACTCGATGGCCGGAAACCGGCCGTGTTTGTCGGCGACCGGCAACGGTGGCAGTTTGTCGTCGTCGCGAACCGCTTGCCCGCCGATTCCAATCGTTGCAGTCCCAGCATGGTCATTCCTTGTAAAAGCCGTCGCGATGTCCGATCCGTTCCACGATCACGGTTGGCCCCTCGACGCGAAACTGAACGCGGTAGTCCCCGGTCCGAATTCGGAAGTGCCCGGCCAGGTGGCCCGACAACGGTTTCGCGCCGCTCACGTCTGGCCAGTCACTCAGTCGTTCCAAAAATCCGGTTGACCCGTGCGTGAATCGGATTTCTCAACGCCGAGAGTTGCTGAGCCGCTTCCGATTCGAGAGGTACCGCGAACATGATGAGATTATGACAATGGATATTTGAACGGCAATTTTCTTTCCGCGTCCGCTCCCCGATAGGGGATAAGCGGACAGCGGATTCTGGTCCCTTCTGGGATATGTGCCACCAGCTTGGCACCAGTGATTGCATCGGTTTGGCACACGTTAAGGTGTCAGCAGCTTGGCACACGTCAGCCCAATCTCGTTCGTGCCGAACGAGATTGGGCTGACGCCGCCCGGCTCGCCTGCTTCATTCAGGGCGAGAAGCGAAAGGTCGTGAGGTCCGAAGGTGTTCCCTGTTCGATGCGGGCTGACCCGCGCAGAATCATTCCCGAAAGTTGCACTACCAGCAGATCGGGCGATTCTTCGATGATCTCGAACTCCCCTGCATCCCACCGCTGGACGGAACCTCGATTCCCGGACACGGGGCCTTCGTAATCGAGGTACATCAGGCGATGGTCGGGGAGCGGTTCGACGGACAGTTCGCAGCCTGCAAGAGGCGGTTCCGGAAGTCGCCAAGTGCGCAAGCTTGCTCCCATTTCGAGCATCAAGTCCCAGTGCAGCGTGGGATGATCGTGAGTCAGGATGACGAATCGCGGCATCGCGGGCGTCGCAAGGGGTCGGTGTGGAAACGGTTGCGGTGGCCGATACAGGTTCAGCCGAAAAATGGATCAGACAGGCGCACTGTTCGCACGCGGATTCTATACTCGGCTCAGTGGCTGCGCCATCGTCGAGGGGTCGGTGGCGTCGATTTGTAATTTGAAATGTGCAATGGTCAATTTGCAATTTGAATCGAGAGACACTTGCCCCTCACCCCCGGCCCCTCTCCCCCCGAGGGGGAGAGGGGAGTCCCAGGCTCGGCGCGCATTCCATCGGCAATCGAAAATCGGCAATCGAAAATCCCATGACTCCCCGAGAAGTATTGGCTCTGTGCCGCGAGCGTGAGATTCAAGCGGTGGATCTCCGGTTCATGGATTTCCCCGGCACGCAGAAACATTTCACGATCCCCGTGCAGGCTCTCACCGAGGCCACGTTCGAGGAGGGACTCGGCTTTGACGGGTCGTCGATTCTCGGCTGGAAGGCGATCAACGAGAGCGACATGTTGGTGGTCCCGCAGCCAGACACCGCGCTGGTCGACCCGTTCCTGAAGCACACGCTGGCAATGACGTGCAACATTCAAGACCCCATCACGCGCGAAGACTACGCGAAGGATCCGCGGAATGTCGCCCGCAAGGCGCAGAGCTACATGCGGTCCACCGGGATCGCCGATGAGGCGCTGCTCGGGGCCGAAGCGGAGTTCTTCGTGTTCGACGACGTGCGGTTCGATTCGAACGAACACGAGAGCTACTACCATCTGGACAGCGGCGAAGGGGCGTGGAATTCGGGTCGGCAGGAAGCGGCGGGAAATCGCGGCTACAAAATTCGGTACAAGGAAGGCTACTTCCCGATGCCGCCGACCGATTCGCTGCAAGACCTGCGCACCGAGATCATGCTCACGCTCGGCGAGTGCGGTGTGCCGGTGGAGGGGCAGCATCACGAAGTGGCCACGGCCGGGCAATGCGAAGTCGGGCTGAAGTTTCAGCCGCTGCTCAAAATGGCGGACAACCTGCTGCTGACCCGCTACGTGGTGAAAAACGTCGCGGCCCGGCACGGCAAGACAGCCACGTTCATGCCCAAGCCGATCTGGAATGACAACGGATCGGGGCTGCACATCAATCTGTCACTGTGGAAGAACGACGCGCCGCTGTTCGCCGGTTCGGGGTACGCCGGATTGGGTCCGGTGGCAATGCACGCGATCGGCGGGATTCTGAAACACGCTCCCGCACTGCTGGCATTTTGCTGCCCGACCACGAACAGCTACAAACGGTTCGTCCCTGGCTTCGAAGCTCCCACGCGCTTGGCGTACAGCAGCCGCAACCGCTCGGCGGCCATTCGCATTCCCGTCTACAGCCCCAGCCCCGACAGCAAGCGACTCGAATTCCGCTGCCCCGATTCGTCGGCGAACGGTTACCTCGCATTCGCCGCCGTGCTGATGGCGGCTCTGGACGGCATCCAGAACCGGATCGATCCCGGTCCGCCGCTGGACAAGGATATTTATGATCTGGCTCCCGAAGATTTGGTGGGAGTCCCCTCCACCCCGAACTCGCTGGAAGCCGCCTTGGACGCGCTGCGACACGACCACGACTTCCTGCTCCGCGGCGACGTGTTCACGGAAGACGTGATCGACACCTGGATCTGGTTCAAAACCGAACACGAAATCGACGCCCTCCGCCAACGCCCGCACCCGTTCGAGTTCGCGTTGTACTACGACGTGTAGCCCGTTGGCGTTGTCGAAGTGAGGCGGTGGATTGAGTAGAACGCACGAACAGTCCCGTCAAAATCAGAGGATTCGCAATGTCTGGTCACGTCTTCATTTATTTCATGTTCATGCTTTCCACCGTCGTCCAATCTGACGATAGCCTCAAATCCGCTGCGCCTGACACTGCGAAGGCGCAGTTTGAGGCAATCGTGAAGCAGCACGATGAGAACTTGCGGGTCTACGGTGCCAAAATTAAAGCCGCGAGAATTAGTGAGACGGAATTTAACGACAAGGAATTCGAAAAGGCCGCTGACGAATACACAACAAAGGTCGGCCACACCTCGGAGCGAGCGATTGAGCTTGCCCGGGTGTTTCCGAATGAGCCAACCGCAATTGACGCACTGTGCTTTGTTCTTCACACCTCCAAAGTTGGGCCAGGAAAACATTCGGAAATGGCCGTCGATGTCCTTAGTGACAAACATGTCGTCAGCAAAGAGGCCGGACGTGCATGCCACGCGCTTGTGACTTTCACCCATCTCCCCGCGGCCGAGTCGTTCATTCGCCAAGTTCTTCAAGGAAATCCAAGCCAGGACGAGCAGGGACGAGCATGTCTCGCGCTTGCACGCTATTTGAGATACCAGGCAAGTTGAGGTGCTTGGGTTTTTCTGGACAGTCCAACTCCTTATTTTTCAAGGAAAAGGAAGGACGGTCCGATGGTCAGCACGAACGGAAAATCCAAGATCAGGCAGCGTCGCGTGTACTCCGAGGAGTTCAAGCAGGAAGCCGT
>JACRIH010000277.1 GCA_016235885.1 Planctomycetales bacterium
GACCGACCAGCACCACCAAGCCGATTTGCGTGAAGATGTTGTTGTCGAGTCCGGCCAGCCACACTCCGAAAATCGCCGCCAGCAGGCACATCGGCACGATCAGGATGATGGCGACGGGCATGCTCCAGCTTTCGTACTGCGCGGCCAGCACGAGGAACACGAAGATCACGCCGAGCGGGAACACCAGTTTCGTGAGGATGTCTTTGCTCGCCAGAATCTGCTGGAGCGCGATCTCGGACCATTCGGTCGACATGCCCGGCGGCAGTTCCTGTCGGCCCAGCTCTTCCATCACCGCAATCGAATCGCCCGAGCTGAACCCCGGCGGTGTGTTCGCGATCACGTCGGCCGACGGGAACATGTTGAAGTGATTGACGAGCGCCGGTCCCGTCGTGTCGCGGACATTGATCAGCGTTGCCAGCGGCACCATTTTGCCGTCGGCGTTGCGAACCTTCAGCCGGCCGATGTCTTCGACCTGCTGGCGGAACGACGCGTCGGCCTGCACGTTGACCTGCCAGTTGCGACCGAACCGCGTGAAATCGTTCGCGTACGCCGAACCGAGATTCGCCTGCAGCGCGGTGAACACGTCGTTCAACACCACTTTCGAAGCCTTCGCCTTCGTCCGATCGACCTCGACAAACAACTGCGGTTGCGACGCGCGAAACGTCGTGAAGACCCCGGCCACGCCCGGAGTCTGGTTGCCGCGCTGAGTCAGGCTTGTCAGCGATTCCTGAAGCGAATCGAAGCCCGCATCGCCGCGGTCCTGCACCTGCATTTTCATACCCGCCGTCGTCCCCAAGCCATCGACGGGTGGTGCCCCGAAGGCGACGATCTGGGCGTCCTGGATGTCCGCGAACTGTGTCCGCAGTCTCTGCACGACGGCGCGTGCGGACAGATTCGGATCGTGCTTGCGATGCTCGAATTCGTCGAGGATCACGAACATGCCGCCGAAGTTCGAAATGTTCACGCTCGACAGAATCGAATAGCCCGGAATTGCGATCGTGTGCGCGACGCCTTCCGTCTTCCGCGTGATCTCGTCAATCCGTTGCACGACGGCGGCCGTGCGCTCGGCGCTGGCTCCATCGGGAAGCTGCGCGGCCACGACGAGATATCCCTTGTCCTGCTCGGGGATGAACCCAATCGGAACCGAACGAAATCCAAGCACGGTCAATCCCATCAAGCCCGCGTACAACAACAGCATGACGGCCGCGAGACGCAGCACGCGCCCGACCGTCTTCCCGTACAGATTCGACGCTACCTCGAACGCCTTGTTGAACCCGCCAAAGAACACATCGAGTCCGAGCTGCACCCGCCGACCGATCAGCCAGCCGACGATGGATCCGCCGACAAAGCAGGCACCGCGCACGAGCCAGAGGTGCGTGTCAATCTCGTCCGCCGCGCCATGTCCCCCGGCCGCCGGGTGGCCTCCACCAAAGTGCGGAGCCAGTTTCCAAACGCACAGCGCACCGACGATGATTGCGATACCCCACCGTGGCAGGGCTTCTTTCTGATGCGCGTGTCCGTGCCCTTCGCCACCGTGACCGGCCTTGCCGAAAATCTGCACGCAGCGCGAGGGGGTCATCGTCATCGCATTGATGGCCGAAATGACCGTGGACGCCGCGATCGTCAACGCGAACTGTCGATAGAACTCCCCGGAGATTCCGGCGAGGAACGCGGTCGGGATGAACACCGAACAGAGCACCAGAGTGATCGCGATGATCGGGCCGGTGATTTCTTCCATCGCCTTGCGGGTCGCGTCGCGAGCGTTCAGACCGCGCGCCATCCACGTCTCGACCGCTTCCAGCACGACGATCGCATCATCCACCACGATCCCGATTGCCAGCACCATGCCGAACAGCGTCAGGTTGTTGAGCGAAAACCCCAGCAACTTCATCACCGCGAACGTGCCGATCAGCGACACGGGAACGTCGATCATCGGCAGAATCGTCGCCTTCCAGTCTTGCAGGAAGACGAGCACCACGATGAACACGAGCACGAACGCTTCAGCCAGCGTCTTGTAAACGTCGTGAATCGACTCGTCGATGAACACGGTCGTGTCGTAGACGATGCGGTAGTCAATCCCCGCCGGAAACGGCAGATTTGTTTTCATCTGTTTCATCTCGGCCTTGACCGCGTCGGCCGTGGCCAGCGCGTTGGAACCGGGCAACTGGAAGACCGCGAGCGTGATCGAAGGCTGGCCATCGAGAGAACTGCTGACATCGTAGTTCTTGGCACCGAGTTCGGTGCGGGCCACGTCGCGAATGCGGGTGATCTGCCCGGTGTCACCGGTTTTGATGATGATGTCGGCGAATTCGTCCGCGTCGAGCAACCGGCCTTGCGTGCTGATCGTCATCTCGAAATCGAGGCCCGCCGGTGCCGGCGGCTGACCGATGCGTCCGGCCGCGACCTGGACGTTCTGCTCTTTGAGTGCGGTCAATGCGTCGGCAGCAGTCAGGTTTCGCGACGCCAGTTTCTCCGGGTCCAGCCAGATGCGCATGCTGTAATCGCGGGCGCCGAGGAACGTCACGTCCCCCACTCCCTTCAGCCGGGCGAGCGAATCCTTGACTTGCAGGAGCGCGTAGTTGCTCAGGAACAACTGGTCGTAGCTGTTGTCGGGCGAAATCAGATTGACGCAGAGCAGAATCGCCGGGGACTTTTTCTTTGTCGTCACCCCCTGGCGCTTGACCTCGTCGGGCAGTTTGGACTGCGCGATCGCGACACGGTTCTGCACCAGCACCTGCGCTGTGTCCAAATTCGTGCCGAGTTCAAACGTGATGTCGAGCGCCATCTGACCGTCATTCGTGCAGCGCGACGACATGTACAGCATGCGTTCGACGCCGTTGACCTCCTGCTCGATCGGCGCGGCCACGGTGTCGGCCACGACTTTCGCGTTGGCTCCGGGATAAATCGCCGTGACCGAAATCGTCGGCGGGGCGACTTCGGGATATTGAGCCACCGGCAGCAGCGCGGCGGCGACGACCCCGATCAGGACGATGACGACCGAGATCACCGTCGCGAAGACGGGGCGGTCGATGAAGAAGTGGGAGATCATGGTGTGTCTATCGAGTTTCGTGCTCCCCTCTCCCCGTTCCGGGGAGAAGGGGGATTCATTTTTGGGGGTCGACTGGTGACTTGTCTCGTGCCCTCTGCAAGCCGTTCGTGATGATTTGATCGTCGGCCTTCACGCCTTCTGTGACGACGCGCAATCCGTCGATCAGCTTGCCAAGCTTCACGGTGCGTTGATGTGCGACTTTCGAGTCATCGACGACGAATACAAACTTGCGGCCCTGTTCGGTCCCGATGGCTCGTTCGGGAACCAGCACAGCTTGGTAAGACTCGCCGGCCGGAACGCGCACGCGAACGAACAGGCCCGGCGTGAGCACGCGGTCTTCGTTGGGCAGCTCGCCGCGCACCTGAATCGTCCCCGTGCTCGCGTCGACGCGGTTCTCGGCGAAGTCCAGGAATCCTTTGTGCGGGAATCCCTCGTCGGTGACGACTGCGACCTCGACGGGAATCTGTGCAGTTTTGAGCGTCTTCCCAAACGCCACCGGATCCCTGCCGCCGGCCCGTGCCCGCTGCTGAAAGGTCAGCAGCGCCCGCTCGTCCGCGTCAAAATAAACGTGCATTGGGTTGATGCTCACGATTGTCGTCAGCACGCTGGGCGTGGTGGCACTGATCAGATTGCCGATCGACAATTGATTTCGGCTGGTGCGACCGGAGAGGGGCGAAATGACCTTCGTGAAGCCGAGGTCAAGTTGCGACTTCTCGAGCGCCGCCTGAGCCGACTTCACCGCCGCCGCTGCTTCGCCCTGGGTCGCGATCTTCAGGTCGTATTCTTCGCGGGCGATGATCTTCTTGTCGAACAATTCTTTCGCACGGGCGAGGTCGGCGTCGGTTCGCTTGAGCGTCGCCTGAGCCGACTCCACCGCGGCGGCGCCTCGATCCAGCTCGGCCTGATACGGCCGAGCGTCGATCTCAAACAACAGGTCTCCTTCTTTGACTTCGACTCCCGGCTCGAATGCGATCTTTTCGAGATACCCACTCACCCGCGCTCGCACGTCGACACTATCGACGGCTGCCAATCGGCCCGTGAACTCGTCGTAATCAGTCACCGTTTTCACAGCCGGTTTGTCCACAGTCACTTTTGGCGGTGCGGCCTTTGTCACGGCCGGTGCCGGGCGAGCACAACCAGAAACACCCAGCAGGGCCGAACCGGCGAGGAGGACGATGAAGCGTTGGAACAAAGTCGATGAAGCTAGCGACAATTTCATGGTCGGGCGTCCGAGTAAGAACTTCTTGAAGTGGCGATGATTTGATGGACAAACCGGTGATCACGGGCGTGTCGTGGCGAGCATCGTAGCGGCAACGGAATCGAGACTCAACCAGCCGTAAAACACGATGGGACATCTCTGATTCCGAAAGTTGTTGCCGTTGAATCAAGGTCTGGCACCTTCAACACAGCCATCACCGCTCCGCGTGATGAGACGAATGGCCGGGTCGCGTCGATACGCGATTCGGCTCGTCACACGGAGCGATGACGGCTACGTTGGCCGGAGGCACCGTCTCGCCGGGTTTTCTGTCGAGGCCTCCATTCAAGTGGCAGCCCTGTCTGTGCCGATGTTGAATTGATTGCCGTCTACGCGGATCCTGCGGACGGATTGTGCCAACATCGAGCTCAGGGAGGAGCGATCATGTTGCGGACTTGTCGCGTGCTGTTGGTGTTGGGGTGTTCCATCGCCACCGGGATGCTGGCGAACAGCGCACAAGCTCAGACGTTTGGCATCGAATTGCACAACAATTTGATGCCGGCATCCGGCGGAATGGCCGGTGCGAGTCTGTCTCGACCGCAGGATTTACAGTCGGCGATCAATGGCAATCCAGCGACGCTGCGACAGTTTCAGGGGACGCAGTTCTCGTTCGGGGGAGCTTGGGCAGACGTTGACTACCGAGTGTCGCAGGCTGATCCGCTGCCGCTGTTGGGCGTGACTCCGTTCAGTGCGAAGTCAGGCACTCCCGGCGGGTTGCTGGGCAACATCGGCGTCACGCAGGACAGGGACGTGCTCGGGTTGCCTGCGACGTTGGGCATGGGGTTGATTTCGAACGCAGGAGCGGGCGTCGATTTTCGAAGCGTCCCGGCGTCGAACGGCACGTCGGCTCAATACCTGGCGTTGGACATGGTCGCCGCAGCAGGCATGGACCTGACCGAGCAGTTGTCGCTGGGTGCCTCGTTCGCATTGGGGACGTCGTTCCTCGATGGGCCCTTCGTGGATATTGGCGGAATGACGCCAGCCTACGGAGTGCGAGGCACGGTCGGCGCGAACTATCAACTCTCGCCCGCTACGTCGCTGGGTGCGTATTGGCAGTCGAAAAAGAACTTCGATTTCAAGAATGCCGCGCTGTTGGCAGGTGGCACGCCAGTGGATATCGCGTTCGATCATCCGATGAACGTTGGATTTGGCATCGCCAACAGCAGCCTGATGTGCGGCCGGTTGCTGCTGGCGGCTGATGTGCTCTACAAGGTTCACAGCGACGCCGACACATTGAAGGCACTCTACAAGAACCAGTGGGTGTTCCAACTCGGCAGCCAGTATTCGGCGACCGAGCGGACTTGTCTGCGGCTGGGTTATGCGTACAACCAGAACCCGATGCTTGACGCAACCGCCGTTTCCGTCGGCGGCGTTACGCTGCCTGGCGGCGTTCCGGCCGTGCGGTACGTTCAAGGCCAGTTCGCGGCGATCACACAGCACCGGATCACGGCCGGAGTCGGGATGCACGACGTGCTGCCCGGCATCGACTTCGACTTGTTTGCCGGTCACGCTTTTGAAGCAACCGATCAATTCGCTTCGACGACCGTGAATCTCAGTGGCAACTACTGGGTCGGATTCGGATCGACCTGGCGGTTCGGCGGATGTGGTGCTCGCGATCAATCCGCGCCGGTTCAGTAATTCGCGGGAGGTCAGAGATGAACTCGCGACGAGGTGGCTTCCGGTCGATTGAGTTGCTTGGCATCGCAGTGTGCATCGGTATCTCGACTGGAGTTCCCGTCGCGATCGCGCAAGATTGGCTGCGGGCGAGCGACCATTGGTCATCGCGCAGCCTCATGCTTCGTGGGCAAGAACCAGAACTCGGTGACACCCGCGGAGTCGAACACTCGTTCGGGAACCACATCGAGACAGATCGCGATTCGTTCACGCCATCCACCCGCACGGTGGAAGTCGGACGCCGGATTGTCGAGTCGTCGTATTCATTTATCGACAATCGGGACGTACCTGAAACGCACAGCCTGCCGGAACTATTGCTGCGATACGGTCTGTCGGATTGGATCGAACTGCGACTGGGTGGCAACTACGAAGTCGGCGGCGAGGGGGCGGATGTCTCGGGCGGAGCAGGGGCTGAGCACCTGGAGGGAAGCGGTCTCGTTCGCGAGATCCAGTTGCTGTATGGACTGAAGCTGCGACTTTCCGAGCAGTACGACTGGTCACCGGAAAGCAGTTTGATCGTGCAGGGCCATACGCCGATGTCCGGTCCCGATCCCGCGACCGCATTCTCCCTGGGATACGTCTTCGGTTGGGAGTTGCCGGACGACTGGAAAATCGATTCGGCAATCCGTTACGGGGCGGACAACGAGGGCAATGACCAATTCGAAACATGGTCGCCGTCCATCGTGCTGCGCAAGACAATCACCCGGCGGTGGAATGTTCACGCCGAATACTTCGGGCACTTTTCACAGGACCGAACCGACGACTTCGCGAAACACTTCGTCAGTCCCGGCGTGCATTACCTCATCTCGCCGGACCTCGAACTCGGTGTGCGAGTTGGTTGGGGACTGAACGACGAGGCCGCCCGATTCTTCTCGAACGCGGGCATCGGCTGGCGATTCTGATTCGTGGCCGACGCTGGCACGAACATTCAATTCCTCTCATCGTGATCACGAGGGCGTCGACGTTGTCGTGGAATTCGGCTCGACCAGCCCGCCCGCTTCGGGTACTCCGCCGAGTCCTTGCGAGTCGCTGGTCGTCGCGAGAGCCTTGTCGTGAGTGCTCACGAACGTGCGACGTGCATCGGACTGGACCCAGTGCAGCTCGGTACGCAGCAACTGTCCGCGATCTTCGGGAAGCGTGCGAACAAGTTGTTCCAGCATGGCGTTGAGACGCCGGACGATCTGAATGCTCTCGCGGCCGAACTGGCGGATTTCCGTCGTGGCGAGCGTGACGAAGTCCGGCCAGTCGGGCGTGCGATACATCAACCGCAGCCGGCCTGACTGGTCGAATTCGTGCCCGGTGTCCAGACGGCGCGAGCCGACCAGCCGCAACAAATGATGAATTTGATCGAGCGCCAAGACGGCGGTCGTCGGGTCGTTGATCGCGGGAGACAACGCTTTCGACGCGATGTCCACGATGACGCGGAACGCGAACAGCGGGTCTTGCTCCATCGTCCGCTGTGGTCCGACGGCGATCGACAGCAGGAGCGAAGCGGCAGGGATCGGCGACCGCGCACCGTAGACATGAAACAGCGGAGCATCGACCGACACGAAGTCTCCCACCTGCGGGATCAGCTCGATCACACAGTCGTGCTGACGAGCCAGTTCGACCAACCCCGCGTCGTCAAACGCGAGCAGAACTCCCACGTTGTCCGGATTGGTCACGACTTCGGGAGCCGGCAGGTTCGCGATCATCGACGGATCGGCTCGGCGAATTCCCGGTTCGTTGAGTAGCGTTGGATAGAACGATTCGATCAGCAGCCGTGCTTCGCGACCGATGGATGTCAGCACAGCCACGGGCCGAATCAACCGTCCCACGCGATCGACCAGAAACAAAAACAGGCCAATGCAGACCAAGCTGCCGTAGCCACACACAGCCACCGACAATTGCGGAACGGAGTCCCGCACGACCGCCAGCACATGCAGCGAGAGCGTGTAGAAGAAGACGAGGACGACCGACGCCACCCGTACGCTGCGGTCGTTGAACGCGCGGACGATGACTCGTGGCGTGAGCTGCGCGCTGGCCAGTTGCACAACGACAAGCAACGACGAAAACAGAAACGTGATGAACGTCAGGATCGATGCGAGCAACACGCCCAGCAGTGTCCGAGCCGCCTCGGGAGTGAAGTTAGGCCAGGACGGGTCGAGCCGCCGGTCGAGTTCTCGCAGCAACGGCCCGACACACAATGCGACCAACATGGCGAGCACAGGGCCAAACCACAGCGAGTTCTTGATGAACTCTTGGAATTGATGACGCTGTTTCCAACTCATGCGGACGTCTCTTTGGGGGCAGGTGTTTTCGTTCGTTGTCTGTAGCCCGGGCCCTTGTGGCTCGGAGAATCATCCAGACCACAAGGGCCTGGGCTACTGGTTGCTGGAGATACTGTCTTGCTCGGTCTCTTGGCAGGGAGGAACTTTCGATCGCAGCGTCAGGGCCAGGGCCGGGAACAGGAGCATCGAGAGCATCCCCGCTCCGACCAGCGCGGCGGCGGTTTCCGGTTTCATGCGATTCGTGGCCGTCCCAATCTCGGCCACGGCGACGACCAGCGGCA
>JACRIH010000280.1 GCA_016235885.1 Planctomycetales bacterium
CGGGAACTGCGAGACGCACATTGCACCGAGTACGAGGCCGAAGTATTGGCGGGCTGAGGTGCGAGGAATATCCAAATCTCCAACACCCAATGTCCAAGGATGCTCACGCAGACCGTCAGTCGTCAGATGATCGCACAAAACGGTTGGTCGTTCACTTGGACATTGGGAATTGAGTGTTGGATATTTGACATTCCGTCGCGCCGAGTGGCAGCGAGTGTCACCGATGCATTCAAGACGGGGGGATCTCCCGCGCCCGCGTCAGGCTGGAAAGCCTGTGGTACGTCAGCCGGCCTTCTGCACGATCGTCAGCTTGGCGAGCGGCAGTTTGAGCGTGAACGTCGTTCCCTGTCCGACCGCGCTGTCCACGCGAATCCGACCCTGGTGCGACTCGATCACCTGGCGAGCCAGCGAGAGTCCCAAGCCGGTGCCTCCCTGTCCTTGCGAATCGGTGGTCTTCGTCGTGAAGTACGGTTCGAAGATGCGTTGCAACACCTCGGGAGCCATCCCCTGTCCGCTGTCGCGAATCGCGATCTCCGCCAGCCCTGCGTCGGCGCTCGGTCGCACAGACACGCTGAGCTGTCCGCCACTCGGCATCGCCTGGCGGGCGTTCACGATCAGGTTGACCAGCACTTGCTGAAGCTGACCGACATTCACCGCCGCCGTCGGATGCCCGTCGAACTGCGTCTGCAGCCGCACGCGATGCACCTTCAAATCTTTTTCGACGAGCACGAGCACGTCCTGCACCAGATCGACGAGGTCCACCACCTCGCGTTGCCCGTCGGCTTTGCCACGGCGGGAAAATGCCAGCGCACCGGTCGTGATTTTCGCCGCTCGCAGCCCGGCGTTCAGGATCTTGTCGAGAGCCTTTTCACGCGTCGGGTGGTCTTTGTGCCGCAGGCCGAGCTTCGCGTAATTGATGATCGTTGTGAGGATGTTGTTGAACTCGTGCGTCATCGACGACGCCAGTTCGCCAACTGTCGCCAGCTTTTGAGACTGAAGCAACTGCTGCTCCAGCTCGACGATTCGCCGCTGCAGGGCCGCAATTTCCGGTTTGTCAGGCGTGCTCATCGTGAGTGTCGATTCGTGACCAGTCCGTGGAAAGCGAGATCAAACGCGAAGTCCTCGCTTCCTTGCTATCGGAACGACCGCGAAGAATTCTCCAGACGGTAGAGGTGTCACCGGTGGCTCTCGATCACCTCGCGCATCACAAGCACGACTTGCGGGTTGCCGATGCTGGGTGAGGATGTGAAGCTGGGTTGGCTCTGCGGGCCGCACAGTTCGTAGCCACGCTCGCCAGAGCGTGGGCTTTTCGGGGACTCGCCCCACGCTCTGGCGAGCGTGGCTACGTTTGGTTGCGGGTCGAGGTCAAACGATCGGCGAGTCCGGCAGATACAGCCGGTTCGTTTCGATGTAGCACTCCACCGCGCGCGGGACCATGAAGCGGATGCTGCGTCCGTCGCGGACTCGCTGGCGGATGTCGCTCGACGAGAGATCGATGGCGGGGATTGAGACGACTCGCAGCCTGCGCGAGAAATCGGCACCGAGCGCCTGCCACAGTGAATCGACATCCGGCGGCGGGCGATCGCCGCGGTTGACGACGACCAGCGTTGCGAGGTCGAAGATTCCGCGCGGGTCTCGCCACGTCGGCAGGTCAGCGAGTGAATCGGCTCCCAGCAGGAAAAACAGTTCGCGAGTGTCGTCCTCTTCGTGAAGCTCCCGCAACGTCTCGACGGTAAAGCTCGGTCCGTTGCGGTCGAGTTCCCGCCGTTCGACGCGAAACGCCGCGTGGCCGGCGATGGCGAAATCAAGCATCTCGGCTCGCTGCTTGCCCGGCGAGATGTCTCGCGTCAACTTGTGCGGCGGCGTGCCGGCGGGCACGAACCAGACTTCGTCCAGCCCGCACTGTTCGCGGCATTGTTCGGCGAGCAACAGGTGCCCGAAGTGAACCGGATCGAATGTGCCGCCCAAAATGCCGAGTTTCATTGTCGAGTGTGCTTCCTTCCTCAGTCCGGTTGCGAACCTTATTCTGTGGCCGTCAGGTTAGCCCGCACGAACCGTCCGTCAACACTAACCCGAAGCGTGAGCGAGGGCGAGTGGTCAGACTACCTCGCTTGCGCTTCGGGTTGGTGTGAACCAGTCCAATTCCGCACTCCGCATTCAGAACTCCGCATTCCATACTCGTGTCATCGTCATCGCAGAAAAGCCTGTTCGGTCCCGAACCGCTGCCGTGGGAGGAAGCGGATCGCGAGGACATTCTCTGCGCGGACGTCGTGTTCAACCGGCCGCTGGACACCGTGTATCAATACCGCATCCCGGACGAACTGCGCGGGCGGCTGCAAGCGGGTCAGCGGGTGAAAGTGCCGCTCGGCCGAGGCAACACATTCGTCACCGGATTTTGCGTGGGCGTGTCGCCACCGGCGCCGGATGCTCCGCAAAAACTGAAACCGGTTCACGATTTGATCGACGACGAGCCGCTGATGTCACAGAACATGCTGCGGCTGACGCGATGGATCGCGAACCGATACCTGTGTTCGTGGGGACAGGTGTTGGAAAGCGTCGTCCCGGCCGGCGTGAAAAATCAGGCGGGCACGCGCGAGGTGTTGTTGCTGCGGTTGTCGTCCGATGCCGAGCAGAAACTCGCCGGGTTGGAGTTGCCGGCCAAGCAGGCGGCCGCGCTGGACGTGCTCCGCAAGTCGTCGAAGCCGCTCACCCTCGATCAAGTTGCCAAGCGGGCGGGATGCGGATCGGGGCCGATTGGGTTGCTGCGAAAGAGCGGGATCATCGAGGCGTTCCACGAGCGGCGCGATACGGATGACAACGATCCGACGTCCACGGCGGGAGCCACTGCCGAAACGCCGATCATTCTGAATCCGGAGCAACAACTCGTCCTCGATCGTGTGCTCGGTGCGGTGCGAACGCGTGAGCACAAAACATTTCTGCTGCACGGCGTGACGGGGAGCGGCAAGACGGAAGTCTACATCCGAGCCATTCAGGAAGTTGTCGGCTACGGTCGGCAGGCGATCGTGCTCGTGCCCGAGATCAGCCTGACACCACAGACGATCCGCCGGTTTCGCAGCCGATTCCGTTCGCTGGCCGTGCTGCACAGTCATCTCAGCGATTCGGAACGCCACCGCTTCTGGCAGCGGATCGCGCGGGGCGACGTCGAAGTGATCGTCGGAGCGCGGAGTGCCATTTTCGCCCCCACGCCGCATCTTGGGTTGATCGTGATCGACGAGGAACACGAAACCACGTTCAAACAGGATTCCACGCCGCGGTATCACGCGCGCGAAGTCGCGCGGCAGCGCGCCGAACTCGAAGGGATCCCGCTCATTCTCGGTTCGGCCACGCCGACGCTGGAGTCGTTTGCGCGAGCCAGTCGCGGCGAGGACGAACTGCTGCGGTTGCCGAAGCGCGTGGCCGGCCGTCCGATGCCGCCGGTCTACATCGTGGACATCCGGACCGACCCGCACATTCAGGGGGGCGGGTCGATCGGCCGCGCCATGCAATTCGGAATGCAGGAGGCATTGCAAGCGGGCGGGCAGGTGATCTTGTTTCTCAACGTGCGCGGCTTTTCGCCGGTGCTCTGGTGTCGCGGCTGCGGCGAAGCGGTGAAGTGTCCGCACTGCGACATCTCGCTGACGTGGCACAAGTCGGACAATCGAGCCAGATGCCATTTCTGTGACTACGATGCGGCTCCGCCAAGCATGTGCCCAAAGTGCCGGGCCGTGGGACTGAAACTGTTCGGCACTGGCACGCAGCGGCTGGAGCAGGAGGTCAAGGCCCGGTTCCCCAAGTATTCGTGCCTGCGCATGGACAGCGATTCGATGCGGCGGCACGGCAGCCACGAAACGGCATTGGATGCGTTTCGCCACGGCCAGGTGCGCATTCTGCTCGGCACGCAAATGATCGCGAAGGGACTCGACTTTCCCAACGTGACGCTCGTCGGCGTGATCGATGCCGACACGCAGTTGCATCAGCCCGACCTGCGGTCGTCCGAGCGCACGTTTCAACTCATTGCGCAGGTGGCGGGACGAACCGGACGCGGCGAGCGCGGCGGAAAAGTTCTCGTGCAGACATGTTGCCCGACCGATCCGGCGATCCTGCTTGCGTCTCAACACAACTACGAAGCCTTCGCTCGCGGCGAATTGGATCATCGGCAGCAAACGCAATCGCCGCCGTTTCAACACTGGGCGCGAGTCATCCTGCGCGGCCCCGACGAAACCGAAACGAAGCAGGCGGCGAAGCTGATGGCCGACGCGTTTCGAGCGGCCGCGCTCAAGCTGGCCTCTTCCGTCCGCCTGCTCGGTCCGGCTCCGGCCCCCATCACCCGGTTGCAGAACAATTATCGCTACCACTTCCCACTCGCGGCGGATGGCATCGAACCGATCCAACAACTTTGGCGATCCGTCATCGCCACCGAGAAGCTCGCCTTGCCGAAGGACGTGGAATACACCGTCGACGTGGACCCGATCAACCTGCGGTGACGTCGCGCGGGGAAGTCTGATCATCGACGGGTGGCTGGGGTTCACTTCATCCGACACGACTCGCGAAGCGAGTGCCGACTCGGAGTTGCGGCGCTTGCCAGTTGATTTCGCGACTCTCTATGATGCGACGCCGATTCGGTCGGCTCAGACTGTGGCCGAGTTCATTGAAACAATTGGAAAGACGAGATTGATGACGCAACGGATTCACAATTTCTCTGCCGGCCCGGCGGTGTTGCCGGTGGAAGTGCTCGAAGAGGCCCGCGAAAACCTGCTCAGCCTTGGTCAGACCGGCATCGGGATTCTGGAACACTCGCATCGCGGAAAAGCCTATCTGGCGGTCCACGACGAGGCCGAGTCGCTCTGTCGAGAACTGGCGGGCATCCCGGCCAACTACCACGTGCTATTCTTGCAAGGCGGCGCGTCGACGCAGTTTTCGATGGTGCCGATGAACCTGCTGGCTGCCGGAGGCACGGCGGATTATCTGATCACCGGGGCGTGGTCGCAGAAGGCGGCGACCGAAGCCCGGCGGATCGGTCAAGTCCACATCGCGTGCAGCAGCGAAGATCGCAACTTCTGTTACATCCCGCCGCAAAGCGCCCGCCGCTTTTCGGACGCTGCCGCGTACGTGCATTTCACGTCGAACAACACGATCTTCGGGACGCAGTTCCGCATCGAACCGCAAGTCCCGGCCGATCAAGTCCTCGTCTGCGATGCCAGCAGCGACATCTTCAGCCGGCCGATTGATGTGCCGAAGTACGGCGTCATCTACGCCGGTGCCCAGAAGAATCTCGGACCGAGCGGCGTCACGCTGGTCATCATTCGAGACGACCTCGTGCAGCGCGGTCCGAAAGACCTCGCGACGATGTTGCAGTACCGGACGCATGCCGACGAGAAATCTCTGTACAATACGCCGCCAACATTCGGCATCTACCTGATGGGCCTCGTGTTCAAGTGGATCAGGAAGCAGGGTGGCCTCGCGGCGATGGACCGGATCAACCGGGAAAAAGCCGGGAAGTTGTATGCGTATCTCGACCGCAGCCGACTCTTCCGTGCCACGGCCGACGCCGACAGCCGGTCGCAGATGAACGTCTGTTTTGTGACTGGCAAGCCTGAACTGGACGACAAGTTTGTGAAGACGGCCGAGAAGTCTGGCTTCAGCGGCTTGAAGGGACATCGCAGTGTCGGCGGAATGCGAGCCAGCATTTACAACGCCTTTCCCCTCGCGGGCGTTGACGCGCTGCTCGAACTCCTGTCGCAGTTCGAGAAGGA
>JACRIH010000284.1 GCA_016235885.1 Planctomycetales bacterium
CGCACCGTCGTGTCGTTGAGTAGATGCAACGCCTGCGGTGCGACCAGGGAATCCATTCGCTCCAAACAATTCGGATTCATTGCGGGGAGATCGAAACTCTCCAGCAGCGTCGGCAGTTGCTTGCGCAGTTGCTGGACGTAGATGCTTCGCCGCTTGCTCGACAACACCAGACCATCGCCACGCACTTGCACCGGGTCCGCCGGACCGAACCGGGTTTCGTTGAGCTGACCGGAGACCAGCAGCAACGTATCGCGGAGCACTTCGGCTTCCATGCGGCGCAGAGGCATGCGCGATAGCAGTCGGTTGTCGGGATCGAGGGTGAATCGAGAGTCGAGAGTCGAGAGTCGAGAGGTCTGCACTTCTCTCTCGTCTCTCAACTCTTGACTCTCGACTCTGCTCGCCTGTCGGTACGTGTTCGAGGTCATCATCAGCCGATGCATCGCCTTCAAGCTCCATCCCTGACGAACGAATTCCTGAGCCAGCCAGTCGAGCAACTCGGGATGAGTCGGCGGGTCACCATGCTTTCCGAAGTTGCCGAGGCTGCGAACGAGGCCGTGGCCAAAGTGGTGCTTCCAGATTCGATTGACCATGACGCGCGCCGTCAGCGGTTGATCCGGATGCGTGAGCCAGCGAGCGAAGGCCAGACGCCGGCCCGTAGACTTCGCACCGGGCCACGGCGGCTTGATTTCGAACGGCGTCTTGACGTCCGTCAGCACGGCGGGCGAGCCGGCATGGACCAGCAGGCCCGAGGTCAGGTAGTCGCCACGACGGTAGATGTAAGTCGGCGATGGTTCGCCGCGATCCCAGAGAGCCATGATTCGCGGTTCGGTCAGCCGCCGGGCTTCCGCATCCTTGATCATCTTGTCGGTGTCGGGCGTTTGCGGACCCGCCTTGAGTGCATCCACTTCCTGTTGAATCTTGGCGTTGTGGTCTCGCCAGCGCTGCCGTTCCGATGTCGTGACGAATGGCAGATATCGCTCCCCCGGCCCGGCGCTCACGGCGCCGCCGTAGGAATTGATCTCCGGTTTCAACCAGTCGTGTTCGTCGTACGCTCCTTTGAAGAGCGCCACCAATCGGTAATAGTCGCGCTGTGGGATCGGGTCGAACTTGTGGCTGTGACAGCGGGCGCACTTAAACGTCAGCCCCATCACTCCCGAGCCGAGCACGTCGATCGCGTCGGCCATCACTTCGAGGCGGTCGGGAACGAAACCCGTCAGGTTGGCCCACGTCGGGTCGGGAGCCATGCGCAGAAATGCGGTGGCGACCAGGTTGTCCTCAATTTCTTGTGTGATCTCCGGCGTGTGTTCGTAGTCGGCCAGTTCATCGCCCGCGAGTTGTTCCAGCAGAAAGCGATCGTACGGTTTGTCGGCGTTGAAGGAGCGGATCACGTAGTCGCGGTAGCGCCACGCAAACGGCCGGGGGAGATGCTGTTCGCGTCGCCCTTCGCAGTCGGAGTACCCGGCGACATCGAGCCAGTGTCTGCCCCAGCGCTCGCCGTAGCGCGGCGACGCGAGCAACCGGTCGATCAGTTTCTCGTAGGCGTTCGGTGTGTCGTCGGCCAGGAACGCTTCTACTTCGGCCGGTTCTGGCGGCAGGCCGGTCAAATCGAACGCAACCCGGCGCAGGAGAGTGAGTCGGTCCGCTTCGGGTGACAGTGATAAGCCTTTCGCTTCCAATTTCTGAAGCACGAAGATATCGACCGGATTGCGCACTCGATCAGCGTGAACGACATTGGGAATCGTCACGGGCTTCGGCGGTTGGAAGGACCAGAACTCGCGATCGGCTGGACGAACCAGCGGGTCCGCCGCCGTGCCGGCCGCATCGGGTTCGTCCGTGACTTCCGGCGCACCGAGCGCGATCCACCGCGTGAGCTTCCGCACGTCCTCGGCTTCCATCGGCTTGACGGCCACTTCAATGAGACGTTTCCGCGGCGGCATCTCTTCGGCTTGGATGCGTTTGAGGATCAGGCTCAGTTCCGGTTTGCCCGGCACCAGAGCCGGCCCTGACTTGCCGCCGCGCAACATGGCTTCACGGCTGCGCAGGTCGAGGCCCCCTTCCTGCTTGCGCCCGCCGTGGCAGACGATGCAGCGCAGGAGCAGAATCGGCACGACATCGTGCTGCGTCAAGTCCAGCTTGGCCGCCGACGTTTCGTTGCCGAACAGGGCACCGCCATCAACCCACTTGCGAACGGTTTCCACTTCCGCTTCGGTCAGTGGGTTCTTCTTGTCGGGCGGCATCTCGCCGTCACGGAGCACTTCGTAGAGACGACTCTCCGCCGACTTTCCCGCCACGATGATTTTTCCAGATTCGCTCCCGCGTCGAATGGCCTCCGGCGAGTTCAGCGCCAGTTCCCCCTTCCGCATCGTCTCGCCGTGACACCGCCAGCACTTCATCCGGAACAGTGGCAGGACGTCGGTTTCATAGGAAGGAACCCGGACAGTCGACTTTGGCTTCGCATCTTCCGACTCACCGGCGACACCAACTCCGACCGCAATACCCACGATGAGGGCTGACAGAATGAGCGAATGCAGGTGCGGGCGGGAATTCATCCCCGCATCTTAATGATCTTGTCGTGCCGTGCGAAATGAAGTGGGGAAGGAAGAGGCCCTTGATCCGCCACGAGGGCGGTCGCGACGACCCTCGTGTTAGATATCTGGTCGCTGACAGTTTCTATTGCTTCGGCGGTGTGGCCTCGCGGACGACGGCACCGGCGTCGTCGCTGAGGATCAGGATCGAGAACTTGGTCGCGACGTCCAGATCGTTCGTGTTGAGCGAGGCGTAGTCGAACCGGCCGCGGAGGTCGGTGTAGCCGTCCTTGTAGAACTTCACCTGACCGCCAGCAGTCTGCGCATAGACTTTCACGTACGCTTTGGTCACCGGCTTGGTGGTCGTGGCGTGCGTGACACGGATCTGGCCGTAGTTTTCGATCACCTGCACGGTCAGCGAGTGCGAGTAATACGCCTGTGATTTCGTCTGGGCTCCGCCGGTGATTTCGACCAGCACGTTCTTGTTGAGCAGCGCTGCCGGCAACGGAATCTTTGTCGTGCCCGCCCCGCCGACGGGATTGAGCGCGACAACGGCCGTGCTGTTGGGACGGATGGCGCTGAACTGGCCGCTGAACTGCTGCACGAACGGATTGCGGCTGAACAGCAGTTCGACATCCATCAAATAGTAATTGACTCGCACTTGGTCGAGGTTCTGATGGTTGAGCGTGATCTGCTTCGCTTCCACCTGGAAATCGAAGTTGGGTTCGGTGGCGGCGAGTTGCGTTTGCTGCTGGCCTCGGTCGTCGGCATCGGCAACCTTGGCGTTTTTGCCTTCGGCTTCGTCGAGCTGGGTGATGATGGCCACGAACGCATTCTTCCACCGATCGACCGGGTGCTCGGCATACTTCGTCGCGATGGCACGTGCCTTCGCATGGTCGTCGGTGAAGAAGTCGAGGTACGCGGCGAAGTAATCGTACTGCAACCGCGTGGCCAGTTTGTCTGGGTTGACGCGGCCGAACGTGGCGAGCGCGTCTTCAATCCGGTCCTGCAACAGCAGGTCGTACGTGACGGTCAACAGATCGTCGTCGCCCAGAGTCCGCTGGTACTGCAACTCGCGCAGGAACCGGTGGTACTGCTGGTTGAACCGGTCGTTGACAATCTGCCGTCGCTTGCCGAGCGCGTGAGCGCGAGCATTTACGAGCGGCTTGTATTCGAGGTGCTCGAACGTCCGCCGAGCCACCGGGTCAATCGTGAGGAGCGGACTGGTCAACCGACCGCCGCCGGATTCGTTCACGATCTGATCCGCATGCTGGAGGAATTCCCGCGCGGCCGGCACCACGCCGTGGAACATCGAATACGACCACAGCGTGTGTTGGTACACGTGTCGAAGTGCCAGCAGTTTGATCGCCGCTTCAAAAAACTTCGCGTCCCGCATCCGCCACGCGATCCGTTCCAAGTTGACTCCGTGGACGTTGTTCTTCGTCAGGAAAGCCAGCACGTCGTCCGATGTGCCGTTCTGCGAAATGTAGTCCCACGACTGGGTGTCGATCTTCGTCGCCTTGTCCACGACGTTCAGCGTGACGGGCGTGGCGAACGCGATCAGGTCGTCATTCTTCGCCACATGGACCGGGAAGTGCGGGAACTGCCCGGCGGCCGGGAAGTAGAAATGGTAGTCGATCGTCTGCGTGTGATACGGTTCGAGGTTGAGGTACAGCGTCTTGGTCGGCTGGCTGTTCAGCACGGGGATGGCTCCGCGCGGCACCTGCAACAGCACGCTCAGCTTCTGCCGTGCCGATGTCGGATTCGTCACCACGACCTGACAACCGTATACCGTGTGAATCACGAATTCCTCGGTGACGTACTTGTCGACCTGTTCGCCGTTCTCCTGCGAGTGCCGGTCGCCATGCCGGAAATAGTTCTGGCTGACGAGGATCTTTGCCGGCCCGTCGTTCGGCTTTGCCGGCTTGATCTCTTCGTGATACACGATCACCGGTCCGCCCGGAGTCAGCGTCATTTTCACACCGTCGAACTTGTTGTCGTGTTTCGGCGATTCAAACGGCAGGTCGAGGACCGCCAGCGCCAGCAGCATTTCGGGAAAGTTTCGCGATGCTTCGGCCAGATTACGCGACACGAACTTTTCCGCCGGATCGTGCGCCGCGAAGTCACGCCAGAACGCGTTGACCGTGACGAGGTCCGCGTTCTGCTGGTCAATCGTGAGGTGGTGGTAGTTGTTCTCCGCCCACTCCATCGTCTTGTCGAGCTTGCGATACAGTGCCCGCACGCCCAACTGCCGTTCCGCCAGGTCACCAAACAAGGCTACACCGGCGGCTGCCTTGTCCTCCCCGGCCCGATCCGCGTCTGCCAGACTGAGATCCCGGCGCCGGGAGAGACCGTCCTTGGCCTTCATTTCCTTCTTGGCTTCGTCCATCTTCTCACTCAACTTCCGAGATTCCGCCTGTTGCTTGCCCGACGCGCGCCCCATGCTCAGTGGGGCTTTCATCCCCCCGCCCATTCCGCCAGCCCGGCCGCCGCCAAAGCCCATCCCGCCACCGCCCGGTGCAGGTCGTGCTTCTCCTGCCGCGACCGGACTGTCGATCGCAAAGGATTCGACCACCACGGTGTTCTCAATCATACGCACCAACCCCAACGCATCGCTCGTGTCGAGAGCACTCCCTTTGACCGCCGTGTCGAACAGGCGAATGTACCCGTCGATGTTCGGCGGGAGCAGGTTGTACAAATCGGAAACGTGTCGCGCGGTCGCCGGCCGTTCGCCGTTGATCCGTCTCGCCAGCAGAGTCCGTTCGACGACGTTGAGCTGTGCGTGATTCCACGGCAGCAGATATGGACGCAGGTCGTCTTCCAACAGCCAGCGGTCGAGAAATGTCTTGTCCTTCTTGTTCGCGAGGTACGGTTTGATAACGGTTCGGAAGAACTCGGGGTCCTTCCGCGCGAGGAAGAAACTCAGCTCGTGGCTGGTATACTTCGAATACATCGCCCGCTGTTCCTCCGGCTTGAGCTTCGGCCAGTTCAGCAGGAAGCTGAACTCGACGAGCTTCGGATCATGAGACAGCGTCGCATACAGCGCGTACACGCGAGCCAGACTGTCGTACGCTTCGAACTTGCTCGTCGTGATGTCGCTGAGCACGAACGGTTGCTGCGGGGGGACGACCGTCACCTGCTTCTGCTGGGTGAAGTGCGATTTCGCGTCGAGCGCGTTCGCCAGCCGCAGGTCCACGAACAGCGACTTGGCTTCCGGCAGCGTGACGCTGCGGTACGTGGTGTTGAGCGGATCGACCGCGACGACGTGAATGTGTTGATGCGTTCCGAGTGCTTCACGCTTGATCGTGATGACGCCATTCTCGGGAATCAGATTGAGCAAGACGGCCGACCCGTCCGCCAAGAAATCCAGGTTGGCGAAGTTGCCCGCCACCTGTTGTGCAGGATCGCTGGGCGCGGACTCCGGCCGCGCCGCCGCGCTCGGCGCGGGTGCTCCCGCCCGCTTGAATTCATCGCCACCCGCCGCCGCCTGCTCGCCGGTTTCGGTCGATCGCACGGCCCACGGGTTCAGCAGCAACGACGGCCGGTCGAGGGTGTTGCCGGGATATTTCTTCGACAGCTTGCGGTCGATGATGTAACGGTACTCGTCGCCGATGTTCCGTCCGGTGAGATACACGGTCTCCGCCGTTCCCGGTACAAACAGGTACGGTTCGGAGTCGCGGACGCGCGACACGTGCGCGAACGCGGAATACTCGGGGACAAACCGCGTGGCAAACACGTGGACGCGGGCGAACTTCGACGCATTTGACAGCCGGACAGTTATCGTATTGGCGGCCGTTTCGATCGACGCGATTTGCAGCGGAGCCAGCGGTTTGGTTTCCAGAGTTCGCACTTTGCCCAGCAGGTAATTGTTGAGCGCGGATCCCTCGGTGATCCGCACTCGCAACCGACTGCCGCTCGACTTCACCAGCAGGTCGTAATCCCCCGCCGGGAGGTTTTCGAGTACAAGCAGCCCGTCTTTCAATTTGATGTGGGCGAAACGGTCTGCAACAAAATTGTTGCCGCGAAGTTCGAGCAGCGAGAGTTCGCTGCGGGACAGACCTGGCGAGCGGCCGGCGTTAGCCGGCTGGTTTGCTCCAGGTGGGACGTTACCGGCGGGCTCACGCCCCCCGCTCGCCGAGTCTCGCGGCAGGTACGGCAACGTGAGCGCCTGTCCCACCAGGCCGTGCAGCATCTGACTGTACGTGTGCGCGTCGCCGCGAAGTGACCAAGTGTGCGCCGTGTTCTCCGGCCCGGTGGCGGTGAACGACGCGATGTCGGTCAGCGAGCCGAGGTTGATTCGCCCGCGCGGATCGGTCTTCAGTGCCACATTGACCGGCTGACGAAAGTCGCGGTGTTTGATCGACAGGATCACCGGCCGCGACACCTTCGGTTCGCCGGTCTTGCCCAGCAGTTCGATCGCGTAGCCGGCCGGGACGCGCAGCAAATGCAGGTCTTCGATCCGCTCCGTCCGCTCGATGTTGTTCAGCGTGAACGATTCGCTGCTCGACAGGTCCACCTTCGTCCCGCCCGCCGACAGCTTCTTCACCTTGGCCGTCAGCGTGAAACTGATCGCCGCCGTGCGCTGCGGAACCTGAATTTCGTGAACCGTCTCGCGGTCCTCGAACAGTTTGAAGTTGGGCGTCTCCTGTGACGTTGCGATGCCGTCGAGGTCGGTGGAGGTGACCGTGAACTTCACCTCTTCCAGCAGCGAGATCGAGACTGGTGTCCCGTTCAAGAACACGCCCGGCCGAATCACGACCTGCGCCTTCTTGCGAGTCAGCAACGATTCTCGATCGACGTAAATCCCCGCGACGAGCGAATAGTTTTCCGGTTCGTGGTTGAAGTAGTCGAGGCTGGACAGGCTGCCAGTCGGTCCGCCGGAGAGAACGATCGGCTGCCGACCGGGGCTGTTGCTGAACGGCACGATGATCGAACCGTCCTTCCCCGCCGTGTACTCGTGACCGGCGAGCCAGATCGTGGCGTCGTTGATCTTCTTGTTTTGATCGTCCATCACCGTGAAGACCTGTCCGGCCGCGCCGGTCCGGACGACGTGTCGGAGTCTCCCCTTCCGAACCAGCACGCGGCTGCTCCGGCCGTTGCCGATGAAATCGATCACGTACACACCCGGTCGGTTCAGCTTCGGGAACTCGAACTTCCGCGTCACGCGCCGCAACGCCGGTTCGGCGTAGTTGAACGACAATTCCTCGTTCGCGACCAACCCGTCCAGATTGATGTCGGTATCCACTTCGCGGAGCTGCTCGCGGTAGAAGTTCTTCGTGTTGATTTCGAACACCTTCACGATCAGCGTCTGCGCGTTCTTGACGTGCAGATCGAGTTTCACCGCCTCGTCGGCTCCAAATGTGATGCGGTTCGTGAAGGCGAAGTCGATGTCGACTCGCTCTTTCAACTGCTGGAACAGAGCCGGCGGAAGCTGCGACGCCCACGTCTCCGGTTCGCCGAGGCCGTTGACGATTTTCACTTCGGCGAACAGGTACCGGAGATAGAGGTCGTTGATGTACGGGTCGAACTCCTTCGTGTTCGCCGCATCGACCAGAAAGTGGGCGAGGTAGCTGCGGACGAGCGGTTCGTCGTTGCCGATCGGTGTGAGCAACGTCGCGCCACCATAGTTGGAGTTCAGGTCGCACGGGAAACGCTTGATCGAATCCGATTCCAGAAACGCCTTCGCCGCGTAGCCAACGGGCCGCGGGAGTTGGAGGTACGTCAGAAACCGTTCCCGAGACAAATCGCCTCGCTGCCGATCCAGCATCAACCGGTGATACAGCGCGTGCGCCCGCAGCGAATTGTGGACGGGGGCCAATCGTTGCGCGAACGCCCACAGCCGATCGAGATATTTTTCCAGCAGCTTCGTATCGTGCCGCCAATCCTCATCCGCCCCCGGTTGGAGCCGGATGAGATACAACTGCACGAACTTCTGCTGGTTGATCAGCGCCGGCATGAGCTTCAACAGCTCTTCCAACTGCGCGAGCAACAGATGGTTGTGAACGACCAGCGAACCGAAGCCGCCGGAATTCTCGTGATTGAGGTCATCCACAATGACTTTCACCAGCCCGGCATGATCCGGCCGGTTCAGTCGCGACAGCAGGTTGCGTCTCTGATTCGGATTGAGAGCGACCGTCGCAAGCCAGTCCAAAGCGGAATCTTCGAAGCCGTCGAGGTTGTCCACTCGGACCGCATTTGCCCGGTTCACGAACTGCTCTCGCGAAATGATCGCCTGATCGAGGGCCGTCGGCAGATTGGGTTCTGCCCCGAGGACTTCTTTCTGATGGTTGAGATTCAGCCCCATCCGAATGATCAGATAATCGAGCGACTTCCGCGGGTTCTTTTCGTAAGTGAGGAGCGCCTGCCGCGTCCGGATTTCCCACACCCGTTGCGTTTCGCCGTGCCGCTGGACCCATGCCGGAAGTTGTTCTTCGACCTTTTGAAACTGCTCGGTGTTCTGAAAATGCAGGCAGTGATAATAGTAGTAATCCTCCGTGCCAGGGATGAGCTGCTTGAGCGGCACCGTCCGGTCGGGAGCCAGAGAAAAGTCTTCGACGAACCCGATTTCGCCAGCAGTCGCCACCGCAGTCAGGGTCAACACGACAACAACCAGATTCAGGATGCGGCTCATAACGATTCTCCAGTTCAGGACGTGCTGTGCGTGTGATTCATCGTCGCTCGGGACAAGCTTCGCGACGACGAACTGTACCTTAGAAATGGACACGAAATAACCTTCCAGATTTGGATCAGCCGGAACGCGCTAGCGTCCGGTTAAGTTAAGCAGTTCGTGAAAAACCGGACGCTAGCGCGTTCCGTCTGATTTCAAAAGCCACTTCGGGAAGCCATTTCGCGCCCGTACCTTAGCTCCGGGCGCATTGGTCCGCCAGAAGCTCGGACCCGGATTTGACGGACCAGCGGCGCGACAAGTTCCCGGAATTATCAAAGACATAACCCGTCCGCGGTGTCAACCGGCATCGCAAATCGCGGCGACGATGGGTGAAGACCGATGACTTGGCTATCATGCTGTCCACTTGCGATCAAGCCGCGAATCTACGTCTGTGACCACGCCATGAGGATTCCATTCATGCCGCAATTCTCGTCCCCGCTGATTGCCTTGTTGTTGATGATGTGTCTTCACTTTCACCCGGCAGCGATTGCCGCGGACGTGCCGAAGGGCGAAGTGACCAAATACAGTTTCGAAAACAGCCAGATCTTTCCCGGCACGGTGCGCGACTACTGGGTCTACGTGCCGAAGCAGTACGACCCGGCCAAGCCGGCCTGCGTGTACGTCAATCAGGACAACGTGCAATACAACGCTCCGGCCGCGTTCGATGAATTGATTCACAAGCAGGAAATCCCGGTCCTCATCGGCGTGTTCGTCACGCACGGGCGCGTGAAGGCGACGTCCGATCAGGCTCTCGACCGGTTCAATCGCAGCTTCGAATACGACGGTCTCGGCGACAACTACGCCCGGTTCATCCTCGACGAGATTCTGCCGGAGGTCGAGAAGAAGACGGCGACCGACGGCCGGGCGATCAAGTTGTCGAAGGATGGCAACGATCGCTGCATCGCCGGTTCGAGCAGCGGGGCGATCTGTGCGTTCACGGCCGCGTGGGAACGACCCGATGCGTTTCGCCGCGTGTTCAGTACGATCGGCACGTATGTCGGCCTGCGAGGCGGCAATGTCTACCCGACTCTCATCCGCAAGTACGAACCGAAACCGATCCGCATCTTCCTGCAAGATGGCAGCAACGATCAAAACATTTATGGCGGCGATTGGTGGATGGCCAATCAAGAAATGCAGCGTTCGCTGGCTTTCGCCGGGTACGAAGTCAATCACATCTGGGGCGAAGGAGGCCACGACGCGAAGCAAGCCACGCAGATTTTTCCGGATGCCATGCGCTGGATTTGGAAAGACTGGCCCACGCCGGTGAAGGCGGGCCCCGGTTCGCAGCAACTCAGGGATATCCTCATCTCCGGCGAAAGCTGGAAGCTCGTGGCTGACGGCTACAAATTCACGGAAGGTCCGGCCGTCAATACAAAGGGTGAGGTGTTCTACAACGAAGTCCCCGGCAGCAAGACTTTCAAAGTGGGACTCGACGGCAAAGTGACCGAATTCATCGCGGACTCCAAGCGGGGAGACGGCCAGGCCTTCGGTCCCGATGGCCGGCTGTACGCCAACGCGGGCGCGACGGAACAACTGCTCGCGTGGGATGCCGATGGAAAGTCGACCGTGTTCGCCGACGGTTTCAGAGGGAATGACCTCGTCGTGCGCCATGACGGCAGTGTGTACGCGACCGCTCCGTTCACGACGCCGAACGACAGCAAAATCTGGTACGTGTCTCCCAAGGGTGAAAAGAAGATCGTGGACAGCGGACTGAAATTCGCCAACGGCATCTGCTGCTCACCGGACCAATCGTTGCTGTACGTCGCCGATAGTCGGACTCACTGGGTCTTCAGTTATCAGATTCAGTCGGACGGCTCGCTGGCTCACAAGCAGCGCTATTTCCACCTGCACGTGCCCGACACGGCCGACGACAGCGGAGCCGACGGCATGCGAACCGACCGGGACGGTCGCCTGTACGTGGCGACTCGACTGGGCTTGCAAGTCTGCGACCAGGCCGGTCGAGTCAACTGCATCATCCCCACACCGAACGGCAAGGTGTCCAACCTGACGTTCGGCGGCGAGAAATTCGATACGATCTTCGCAACGTGTGGCGACCGGGTGTACTCGCGCAAGGTGAAAGTCCAAGGCGCGAACGGCTGGCAACCGCCGCACACGCCGGCCGCGCCGCGACTGTAATCAAGATACGGTCGCGAACCGAGTTGATTCAGTGTAATCGCCATCCTGGTCTTGGCCCCAACGGGGACAGATTCGATAGCCCAGGGTGCAGCCCTGGGAATGAGAAAGAGGTTTGATGTGAAGCCCCAACGGGGCGTGATATCACAGGTGTCGTACGCAGAATTTCGCCCCGTTGGGGCTGACAGTTTGATTGACACCCGATACCCAGGGCTGCGCCCTGGGCTATCGAATCAAGCCCCGTTGGGGCTAAACACAACAAGGCCGATGACATCCAAATGAATTCGAGTCCCCCTCCCTTTCCGTCTCCCCATTTTCCTCTGAGGTAACCTCCATGAAATCCGCATCGCTGTGTCGAATTGTTCTGGGAATCAGTTGGTTGTTGGCGCTTCACCCCGCATCGGGCCGTGCGGATGAAACGGCAGTTGCACCACGGGCCTTCGTGGATGGAACCGGACCGGGCTGGAGAGCGCTGGGCGAGAAGGATTTCGTCAACGTCAACTGCGATCCCGAAACTTGGACGTGGAAAGACGGCGCCGTGCATTGCACGGGGAAACCGGTCGGCGTGACGCGGTCACAGAAGCCGGTCACCAACTTCGAACTCGTGGCACAGTGGAAGCACTTGCGCTCCGCCGGGAACTCCGGCATCTTCGTCTGGGCCACAGAAGAAGCGCTGACGGGACTGAAACCAAACTCACTCCCGCCCGGCGGCATCGAAGTGCAGGTTCTCGATCTCGGCTACACCGAGCAGTACGAGAAATCGTCCGGCAAGAAAGCCGACTGGTTCACGACGCATGGCGATGTCTTTCCCGTCGGCAAATCCACGATGACCGCATTCCCGCCGACCGCTCCCGGCGGCAAGCGCAGCTTTCCCAGAAAGAATCTCAGCAAGGGGATCAACGAGTGGAACCACTACTACATCCGCGCCATCAACGGCGA
>JACRIH010000285.1 GCA_016235885.1 Planctomycetales bacterium
CGTCCAGCAACCGTCGCGCGTGATCCGGGGTGAATGTGCTCCGGTCCCAGTGGACGCTGACGCGCAGTTCGTTGTTGAAGTGCCATACGGAAAACGACGCACGAGTCCACGGTCTCACTGGAGGCGCGGCGTTGATTCCGGTCAGCGTCAAATTGCCGAGCACCGCGTACCCGTCCTCGTTGATGGGGAATTGGGCGGTGATGACTCGCGTTGGGTTCCCCACGTACGACAGAACCGAACTCGAAATCGAACGCGGGATGCGACTGTACGCCAGAATACAACGCGGAAACCAACTCCCGACTCGCAGGATGTAAGCAAACATGGCCGGATACGATCGGCGTTGAATGAGGAGCGACTCGCGATGGATGTTTTCCAGCAGTTCCTCCGGTGCGTCGCAATCTTGCGCATGGCACGATAGGAATCCGTAGCTCATGACGTTGGCCGCCGGCATCTCGATGTGTTCGTGGGTCCGCAGGTTGCACGGCATGGTAATGACCAGCCATTTCGGCTTGCGCTGGGGATTGTGTCGCAGGTTCCAGGCGCGCATCGCCTGATACAGTTCGTGGGCCAGCAGGTCATTCACCGTGACTTGGGAGTAGCGGGCGATCTGCCGCAGGCCGCGGAAGACAGTCGGCGGAAGTGTTCGCGTGTGAATGGCGGGAAATGGCGACAGTGGTCCGGATTCCCGCGGCGCACTCGGCGAAGCGGCCAGTGGTGTCGCGGGCCGAAACAGAAGTCTCGTCGCATGCCAGACGGCGTCCCAGTAGAACCGCCAGCGACTGATCGGTTCGGAGCACTTGATTGTAAGGTCTCCGCGAATCGGCAGCTTCGAGTCATCGACAGGCATGAAATCGGGACGCGAGTCTCCCAACCGGTGCGCGTAGTCCGCGAACAGGTCCGACAGAAAAATCATCGCTCCGGTGGCATCGACGCAGGCGTGATGGAATTGCACGACGAGTTTCGTCGTGTCATCGCCCACGCGAACCCAAAACCGGACGCCGATCTCGCGGGTCAGATTGATGCGTTCACCGTGCGGACAATCCAGTGGTTCGCCAAGCGATCCCCAGTGGAAGAATGGACGTGCATCTTTCGCGTCCACCCAGCATCGCTGACCGAACCACGGTCGTCGCACGTGAGCCCGCAGGATCGGATGGCGTGACCTCGCGACCTCGATGGCCTCTTCAAATTCGCGCCGGCGCAGGACTCCCTGGAATTCCAATTCCAGCACGATCGTCATCGGATAGCCGGGACGATCATCGTCGAGCATGTATTGCTCGAACGGAACCAATGGCAACGGAAACACGTCGGGCATGACAGGCAGGGTCAATCTCGTTTGATTGCCAAACGGTCTGAATCTCGCCTGTCCGTGGCCCGGCACTCGCCGCATTCGCCGGCGTTCCTTTCGTCATCCCGATGACGCAATGCGGTTGAATATCGACGGGCGATTTGCCGCGCTTCATGGGATCGCTCAGCCATCGTGTTGTGGCAATCGTGCGAATCGAACCGCCTGTACAAGTCGCTCGGAGACCGCACGCAGAACCGGCGGAAACTGCCGCAGACTTTCCGTCACGCCGCGGGACGTTCTGCTTTCATCTCCGTGGCGGACGGGCTGTGATCCTCTGTCACGGACGGAATCGGCAGGCATGGCCATTCGTCGTGTCCTGTCTCGTCGATCGACAGTCTCTTCCGTTTCGTACCGCCGTGGGCCACATGCAGGAGTGCCGGCAACATGACGACGTCCCCCACGAGGGCAGCCAGCATCAGGGAGATCATCAGGATGCCGAAGTGGATCGTCGGCACGAAAGGACTGAGCAGCATGCCGAACATGCCGGCGGTGGCGGTGAGCGTCGCCTGGATGAACGGGATGCTGGATTCCAGTTGAGCGTTCCGGATGGCCACATCGACCGATCCCGATTCCCGCTGGTGGTGCCGGAACCGCGAGATGAAATGGAACGTGCCGTCCACCGACATGCCCAGCGCGATGCTACCAGACAGCATCGTGGCGATGTCCACCCCGTTTCCCGTCCAGCCCATCATTCCGTAGACCCAGCACAAGGGGGCGACGTTCGGCAGCATAGCCAGCACGCCCATCGTCACCGATCGCAGCAGAAGAACGATGGCCAGCGTAATCAGACCGAGCGCCAGGCACACGCTGTCGCCAAACCCGTCGAAAATCTCACGCTGCGTGCTCTCCACCAGCGCCGACATGCCAGTCACCGTGGCCGGTTCGTTGGCCAGCAGTCGAGTCAGGTCATCCAGAATCTGCTGGCGTGTAAGGCCAAGATTGGTGCGCACTCGCGCGGAGATTCGCCACAGTTGTCCGGTCTCGTCCAGGAATTCGGTGTCCGTTCGCTTTCGCTCGGCCCGTTTGAGGAGACTCGCGAGTGTCACGGGATCTTGCGGCAATTCGTCGGGGAAAAACGACGCGAGCGACAGCGTCTGCGCGACGGCCCAGTGCTGGTGCAGCAACCCATCGATCCGCCGGACCTGGTCCAACTGGCCGACGAACGGCAAATCTTGGTCTGCGAAATTCACCATGACTTCCAACGAATCCACAGCCGTAAAGTCGCGCTCGATGCGGAGAAAATCCTGTCGCAACTTCGAATCCTTCGGCAGAAAGTCAACGACGTTCAAGTCCGCCTGCAACCGCGGCAGACCAAAACAGGCCGCGACCGTCAGCAACAAACAGGCGGCCGAGAGCGACCGGCTGTGCTGGACGATCCAGCCCGCCACACGAACGTGCCGCGAGCCGTCTTCCGTCCGCCGCAGGGGCATCGTCGGACAAATCGCGACCAGCGCCGGCGTGATTCCCAACCCGGCCACCATCGCCACGATCGAACCCAGCGTCGAACCGTACGCGAATTCCCGCACCGGAGCGATGTCGCTCACCGACAACGACATTTCGCCAACACACGTCGCCAGCGTGGCAATGAAGGTCGGCTTCCACGCCAGTTCGATGGCCCGCGAGACCGGTTCCCCGGCCCCCTCGGCGACGGCTTCCTGGTAGTAGTACAGGTAGTGAACACTGATCGACATCGTGAACACCATCACGAGCACCGGGATGGACGACACGATCATGTTCATGTCGCTGCCGATCCAGCCCAGCAGCACGACGGTCACGTTGATTGCCCACACGGTCACACAGAACACCAGCACTGTGAGTTTTTCTTCCCGGATGAGCAGGTACAGCAGCCCCAGGCAAATGGTCAGCGTGACCATGAAGTACGGGATGTTCGCCTCGCGGCCCCCCAACCGATCCAGTTCGGCGACGAACACCGGCGGACCGGTCATGATCGAGCGATCGCCGCCGACATCGCAGTAGTTCAGCACGTCACGGACTTTTTGCACCGTGAGCATGCGGTCGTGAAAGCCCAGCTCCGACAGCAGCACGGCCACCCCCGTCAACGAACCGTCCGCATTCCGCAGCAGGCCGGTCACCCGTCGCTCGCTTTCGTCCGCAGACACACCCAGGTCGCGCATCGTGGAACACATGCGCTCCGCAGACCAGCAGCGACGAACTTCCGGGAGCCGCTCCAAACGCCGGCACAACGCCTCGATCAGCCTCTCGTCCGGAGGGCTTTCGTCGAGAGCGACCAGAATGAATTCTTCGGCTCCGAATGTCCGCTTGAATTCTTCGTAGCGGACCCGCGCCGGAGCCGTTTCGGGCATCCAAGTTTCGATGTCGTTGCGCGACTTCAACCCCAGCGAACCCAGCAGGGCGAACGGCTGGGTCAACCCCACCAGCACGACCAGGTGCCAACTGTATTTCAGATAGAATCGACCAAGCATGAGAATGATTTCGCGCGGGCCTTGCCCGCCACGACTATCGGCGCACCGGGTGTTCTGTCTCCATTCCACGCGTTGTGCGCGGAAGTCTCCCAGCAAAACGAGCCCAATCGCACGGTCTCATCCTGCGGAGCGATACCTCACCCATATCGACGGTCGAACAGGCGGCAGGTTGACCAAACTCGACAACACCCTCAGCACCGCGCGAGACATCAGTCAGAGCGTAGGGCGCAAAGCTTTCCCAACCGTCGGGACACGTACAACCCACATTGGTCCCACGACGGGGATAACGTTTCCTGCCGTCACCAGTAACCAGCCGTGACACGGGATCGAGTCGACTCACTCATCCAATCCCGTGGCTTGCCGCCTCGTGACCTAGACTCCCCGCAGACTTCGTACGGTTCGCAAAAAGGCGATCCGGTTGCATTGTTCGATTATCCGTCATCCCCCACGTGCGGCGCATGAGCAAACGCAAACACCTGACCTGTCTGATCCTCGCGCAGTTGACCTGCCTGGGACTCGGATTATGGATTCAGCAGAACCTCGTTCTGTCCGCAACTCGGCGCGTCATGGAAACGAGCAACGGCCCGGAGCAGGTTCTGCCCGCGATGGCGACCACGCTGAAAACCGCCAGCGCGATCACGTTCGTCTGGTGTTCGACGCTTCTGGGAATCGTCGGCTACTTGGTGGTGACGCGCGTTCACGAACGATTCGCCCAATTGACCGGTCGGCCCGAAGTCGAGGAACTGAAACGTACCGCGACGCTCGTTCGCACGCAGGAGGCCATCATTTTCGGTCTCGCCAAACTGGCCGATTCGCGAGACGCCGATACGGGTGACCATCTGGAACGGATCGCACTCTACTCGTCGACGCTCGCATCGGCATTGCGGCGTCGCGAGGAATTTCGCGACGTGGTGACTCCGGCGTTTGTCCAGTCGATCGGTCTGAGTTCCGCGTTGCACGACATCGGCAAGGTCGGTGTTGAAGACGCGGTGCTCCGCAAACCGGGTGTACTCACCCCGGATGAGCGCACCCGAATCCAAGAGCACGCCGGGATTGGCGAGCAATGTCTGCAAGACATTGAGCGGCGGTTGGGCCGATCCAACTTCCTGCAAATGGCCCGCGAGATCGCTGCCGCCCATCACGAACGCTGGGATGGTCGCGGTTACCCGCGCGGTCTGTCCGGCGAACAAATCCCGCTGGCCGCCCGCATTGTCGCCGTCGCCGACGTGTACGACGCCCTGTCCAGCAAACGTGTCTACAAACCGTCGCTCCCGCATGAACACTGTGTCGAAATCATCCGTAGCGAAGCGGGCGGGCAGTTTGATCCGCGTCTCGTCGAGGTGTTCCTCGCCGTCGAAGGAGTCTTTCGCGGCTATGGAGAACGGTTTGATGTGGCGCGTGCCACCGCCGCCGCGCAGTGTCCTGCGGATTCGTCCGTGTCCTCTTCCCTGCCTGTTCGTTCCGGAGCTGCCGTCTAGCCATGCGAAATCTCCTCCGTCATCTCAAATCCCTGCACAACGAACGGCTGTTTCTCGAAGTCGCGTTGATTCTCGTGGTGATCGGGCTGACTTGCCTGATGTCCAACATTCACGGACACAAGCTCGTCATTCTCAATCTGTTTTATCTGCCGATCGTGCTCAGCGGTTTCTTTCTCGGCCGGTATCACACCGGAGTTTTGGCCCTGCTGGCAGTCATCGCCGCTTCGGTGGTGGCGTCGCAGCAAATCGACGAACTGACACCGGCCAGCGAACCGCTGACCATCGTTCTGGCGATGTCCGTCTGGGCCGCGGTGCTGGGCCTGTCGGCGCTCCTTGTCGGATCGCTCAGCGACGAGAAACAACAGAAGCAACGCGAACTGCATGAAGCGTACGTGGGCGTGGTGGACGTGCTCTCGAAGTACCTGCAAAGCGCCAACCCGCGGCTGAAGGCCCGGTCGACGCGAGTCGCCGAACTCAGTCAACAGGTCGCCGTCGATTTGCACCTGTCGCCGCAGCAGATCGACGACATTCGCGTGGCGGCACTCATGCAAGATCTCGCCAAAATCGAGGTCACCACTCGCATCCTCACCAAGGCCGTCGATTCTTTGGAATCGGATGGCGGTCTCACGCCGGAGGTCAGCTTCCAGGGCATCGACCTCATGCATTCGCTCGGTTCCGTCCTCAAGGGGGCGATCCCGTTGCTCGTCAACCAGGAGGATTCGGTCTGGGGTTCTCCGGCCGGCGGTACGCTGACGACCGACACCATGCCGCTCGGCGCGCGGATCATTCGAGTGATTCGCACGTATGACGAACTGACCGAAAGCGGCCTCCACGGCCATTGGGCCACGTCCGCCGAAGCCTTTCAAGAACTGAAACGCCTCTGCCCGACGCACCACGACGCTCCGGTTCTCGAAGCCCTGGCCCGTGTGACCGAACGCAGTGCCACCGTCCGCGTGGCCGCGCTGACGTAGTCGTAGCCCTGTCGCTCCGCGACAGGAAGGCCGAATGCTTTCATAGACGTCGTTCGTTGACGGTGGTGCCAGAGATCGTCAGCGTTGTCTGGGAACTTGGCTATCCTGTCGCGGAGCGACAGGGCTACCGACTTCATTCGTCATGCCCCGCCGTTCCACGTCGCGACTCCTTCTTCCGCGACTGGATTTGCTTGTCCTTCCGTCGCCGCTGTTTCGACCCGCGAGTCGGCTTCGTCGCCCGACGCGGCTTGGGAATCGTGGCCACGGCCAGCAGCATCTGCCTCAATTTTTCCAGGCACTCGGCGACATTGCTCGGTTGATCGCGATGCTCCTGACTGTTCATCACGAGATCGCCGTCCGTGGTGATTCGATTCGCAAACCGCTTCACGAACCGCTCGCGCACCTCCGGCGACAAGCTGGGACTCGCGACGACGGGCCACCGCAACACCGCCTTCGAATTCACCTTGTTGACGTTCTGCCCGCCCGGTCCACCGCTGCGCGCAAACGAAAACTCGAACTCCTCCAGCGGGACACGAATTCGCCCGGCGATCAGCCAGTCGGTCTGTTCAGGCTCACGCGACATCTCCCGTCCTCCCTGACTCACGATCCACGACCAACGGTCCTCTTAATCCTCGCGCTGCCAGCAGCGCGATCGCCGGGACGAGCGGTGCCCGCATGCGCATGTCCGCCCAGTACAGTGAGTGAACGCACGTGAAGCTGACAATCAACGCGACGAGTGGCCACCAGCGTGACCATTCGTCGCGAGTCAGCCGCCACACGCCGAGTCCCATCGCTACGAACACAGCGGTGTAAAACACGCCGATTCCCCACCGCAGAACGGAAGGCAACGAACGCTCCTCCGTGGACATCGGAACGACATTCCAGAATCGCCCCAGCAACGTCAATCCCGCACGCACCGCCAAGCCGGGATCGTTTGCGATGTTGCCCCACGCCTGCTGGTACATCCACCGATCGCGAGCGACCTCGTCGTTCGGTCGCACGCCATCGGCCCGCATCGTCGCTTCGAGCGACCACTGCCATGCCGTCAGGCTCTTTCCCGACCACACCGCCCCCCACGGCTGTTCGACGACCTCGCGATAATACACCGGGTTGTGACCCAGCAGCAGCGTGTACCCACCGTGCGTGGTGGTGACGATCGGCCGACCGAACACGACGAGGTTGCGAATCGTCCACGGTGCGACCGTGACCAGCGTACCGATGCAAATGCAGAGCGCGAGTTGTCGAGATCGAAACACGGGGTCGGGAGTCTTTTTCAGGTCGCAATCGAGTGGTTCGCCCTTGTCTTGATTCGGGTGTTGCGAACTGAAAAAGACTCCCGACCCCTTTTCAGACGGTACGAGTTGCCGCGCGAGCCAGATCAACGCCACGAGTCCTCCGAACGCCCAGAAAGTCGGTCGGCAGAGACAACACAGGCCGAACACGATTCCCATCGCGAAGCCGGATCGTACAGATTTCACACCACGAGCGACGAGGCACAACAGCAAGACGACGAGAAATGTCGCCAGGGTCTCGGTCATCACCAGCCATGTGTTTTGCGCCAGCAGGGGATCGACGGCAACCAAGCCTGCCGCGATAACCGCAGCATACTGTGTGTGTTCGACGCGTGGCGGATGTGTTGTGATTCGCGAACAACTCCAGGCATCGAACCCATACAACCGCCACACGGCAAGCCACGCAGTGAGCGCAACCGTCAGCAAGCTGAGCACCCATTGCACAGCGGCCAGCGTGGGAATAGCGCCTCCAACTTTCGCGATGACGGCCAACAACAGTGGGTACAGTGGCGGTCGGTAGGCCGTAGGGCGAACCGTTTCTGGCCATGCGAACACGCCCTCCGTGCTCAGTTGTTCCGCAATGCCACGGTACATGTCCGAGTCGGAAGCCAGAGGGTTAAACAACGAGCTAAGCACCAACCCATGCACCACGGTCGCTGGTACCAGAACCCACACCAACAGCGATGAGCCGGGCCGTTCGGCGTAAAGAACATTGGAGGTCGAATCACTCACACGTGTCTGCCTGACGGGGTGACTGGCTGGAGTCGCGGCATGCGACTATCCTGCCGGACCATAAGTTCACCTGTCGGAATCCGCAATCCGAAACCGTGTCTTCGCTCGCCCACGCGTTGGAGATCGGGGTTCGTGGTCGCTTGTCATCGCACTTCACCATGCTCGACCGATTCGTCGATGCCTTGATCCGGCATCGCCTGCCGCTGCTGATCGCGGGCGTGGTCGTCACGCTGATCAGCAGCGTGCCTGCGTCGCGGCTGACGTTCGACCAGTCGATCGAGTCGTTCTACGCCTCGGACGATCCGCACCTGCGGGACTACCTCGACAGCAAGTCGCTGTTCGGCGGTGATGAATTCGTCGTCGTGGCGTATTCCGAGCCGAAGCTGTTCGACGATCACGACCGATTGTTGCCAGACGTCGCTCAGCGGGTGCGGGAGTTCGCGGGGAAACTGGCGGGGGTGCCGGGGATCGAGCGGGAACAGGTGCAGAACCTGGCGGATGCGGTCTCAGTCGAGCGATTTGCCTTCCTCGAAAAGCAGCAGACAAAATTGCGGGAACTCTTTCGCGGAGCGCTGTTCGGTGACGATGGGAAGACGACGGCGATTGTGCTGCGGCTCCTGCCGGCCGGTCGGTCGCGTGTGCCGCGAGCCGAGACGTTCGCGACCATCCGCCGCCTGGCCGCAGAACACAACCCGTCGGCGTATGTCGTGGGAGAACCGCTGCAAATTCAGGACATGTTTAACTACGTCGAGGAGGACGGGGCGGTGCTTGGGCTGGCTTCGACTGCGCTGCTGGTCGGCATCATCCTGCTCATCTTTCGCAGCCTGCGGTGGGTCGTGCTGCCGATGCTGATCGTCCACATCACGCTGATCTGGACGAAGGCGATTCTGGTCGTGAGCGGCATGCAGCTCAGCATGGTCAGCTCGATGCTGAATTCGCTCGTGTCGATCATCGCCATCGCGACCTGCATGCACGTGACTGTGCGGTTTCAGGAACATCGCGAGAGTCTCGGGCGAATCGATGCGATCCGCGAGACACTGCGCGAACTGACCCCGGCCGTGTTTTGGACGTGCGTGACGACGGCAGCCGGGTTCGCCGTGCAACTGACCAGCCATGTGAATCCGGTCCAGAGCTTCGGAATCATGATGTCGATCGGCACGATGCTCGTGTTGGCCGCGGGAGCCGTCGTATTGCCGGGAGGCGTGCTGTTGGGTAAACGCGGAGCCGATCCGCGTCCCGCGCTCGCGGCCGACCGGCTAGGCAAGCTGTTGTCGCTGCTCAACGATTGGGTTGAACATCATCCACGCCCGACGAGCATCGTGTGTGTCGCATTGACGCTGTTCGCGCTGGCGGGCATGTTCCGGCTCCACGTGGAAACCGACTTCAGCAAGAATTTTCGAGCGTCGAGTCCGATCGTCCGGTCGCTCGATTTCGTGGAGACGCGGCTCGGTGGCGCGGGGACGTGGGAAGTGAATTTCTCCGCTCCGGAAAAGCTCGATTTCGAATTCATCGACCGACTCCGCCGCGTGGCCGATCGTCTGCGCGAATTGGAATCCAACGGCCGGACGCAGATCACCAAGGTCGTCTCGCTGGCGGACGGTGTAGACCTGGTCCCACTGCTGCCGCTGTCTGTTCGGCTGCGACAAATGCGGAAGTTTCAACCCGAGTTCGAGACCAGCCTGTACAACGCCGAGCGAAATCGGATGCGGATCGTGCTGCGTGCCCTCGAGCGCCAACCATCCGAGGAAAAGCTGCGACTGATCGCCCGTGTCGAAGAAATCGCCCGCGAGGAATTTCCCGATGCGAAGGCGACCGGACTGTTTGTACTGCTGACGTTTCTGATTGAAAGCCTGCTGGGTGACCAGTGGATTAACTTTGGACTGGGTGCGTTGATGATTGTCTCGCTGATGACGATCGCGTTCCGCAGCCTGAAAATCGGCCTGATGTCGCTGGTCCCCAACCTGCTGCCGATTGCATTCGTGATCGGGACGATGGGCTGGATCGGCCTGCCGATCAACATCGCCACGGCCATGATCGCCAGCGTGTCGATGGGTCTGACGGTGGATTCGAGCATCCACTACTTCGCCGGCTACCGGCGAGCAAGAAGCCACGGCCTGGACTTTTTCGCCGCCCTCCGCGCAACGCATCAAGGTGTCGGCCTCGCGCTGGCGTATGCCAACCTCGCGCTGGTTCTGGGTTTCCTCGTCCTCTCGCTGTCACACTTCATCCCGCTGGTGTACTTTGGGATTCTGGTCAGCGTCGCCATGCTCGGCGGCTTGATCGGCAACCTGATTCTCCTTCCGCTGCTGATGCGCTGGGTCCGATTGTAACTTCTGTCGAGAATCAGGGTGGCCGGTCGATACCAGCCACAGGAATTCGTTGACAGCCCCTTGGCCCGGCCTATAATGCCAGCCAGCTTCCGCTCTCCCTCCTGCTCACCTGCGGGCGAACCGAGTGGACATCCGAGAGTGCCCGCCCGTTGTCGATGGCGAAGTTGGGTGTTCATGGACGGTTCCCCATCCCGCCTCAACCCGCTTGACGGTGCGTGGCTGTTTCACGCCCGCGGCTTTTGGAGACTGAACCATGTTTGGACTTGGTCATTGGGAACTGCTGATCGTATTGGGCATTTTCATGCTGCTATTTGGGGGTGCTCGCATCCCCGGAATTGCCCGATCGCTGGGTAAAAGCATCACGGAGTTCAAGAAAGGTGTGAAGGGAATCGAGGATGAGGGAGAGGACGAATCGAAAAAGACCGAGGACAAGCCCGCCTGATCGTTCTGAATTCAGTGGAGGTGAGTCATGTTTGGTATCAGCCCTGCGGAAATGTTGTTCGTCGGCATCATTGGCTTGCTGCTGTTCGGCAAGAAATTGCCCGACGTAGCGAAGCAGCTTGGCAAGGGAATCATGGAGTTCAAGAAGGGGATGCACGGGTTCGACGACGTCGTTCGTGGCGAATCGAGTTCGAACTACCAATCGTCCATGCCCAGTTCTCGCCCCGCTCCTCCAGATGAACGTGATGATGCGACGGCTCCGAAATTCGAGCCGCCTCAATACGAACCGACGGTGTCTTCGTAACGATCCCCACAACCGATCCGGCTCCTTTGCCTTGCGTGCCCGGACGACTTTCCGCAGCTTGCAGATTCATCCGACCCGTTGTACGATCACCCGCCCTGCGGCATTGCGGCGCGACCTGTTCCGCAGGCCGCCTTTGACATCCCCGAGGTCGCGTAGCTCAGTTGGTTAG
>JACRIH010000278.1 GCA_016235885.1 Planctomycetales bacterium
CGAGATCGAGAAGCCGGTTGAAAACCCGTTGCCGTGGGAGCTGCGTCCGTATCGGTGCCGGGTCGAGGTGTTCTTCGGAAACGATGCCGAATTGTCGGCGGCGTTTTGTCACGACGTGACCGCCGAACTGGCGGCGTGCGCGGATCGGTTTCTCGGACAAATGTGGACGGTCGAAGTGCGCGAAGACGAGTGGCTGCGACCGGCATCGGAGATCGGGCTGCGGCGGATCGATGTTGCGGCGCTGCCCGCCGACCTCGCAACGTCCGAACTCGACAAGCTGTTCCTGCTCACGGTGGAATCACGAGGCGGCGCGTTTCGTTTGGCGGGACGCGAGTGGGATGCGACCGCGAAACGCCTCGACCCGGTCGTCGCCCGGACGGCGATCGAACGTTCCGGGCTGCCTCGGGAATTGTTCTCGTTGTTGCGCGAACTGTTCCAGCCGATCTATCAACTCGAATCCAAAGACCCGCTGTCGGTGTCGGCCGTGCTGCGCGGAGGTCATTTGAATCCGAGCGACCCCGACTGCTTCCCTCTGCGATCCGGCCAGTTTCTGCAACCGTTTTATCGAATTCTGAACCGCGACCTGCGTCCCGACAAACTGCAGTTCATTCCGTGGACGCTCGTCCAAATTGACAAGGTGGACCAGGCACGCGGCGCGGGCAAGGTGCTGTCCGGTTTGCGAGTCCCGCTGGCCGCGAAAAAGAAACGTCGAATCGAACCGCTGGCGATCGCGCTCCGACCGCAAAGCACATCAACCGACGTCACGCTGGTCACGCGCCCGCCCGATTCGCGTCCGCTGGTGGGGCTGGAGATCGACGTGCTCCCCGCGCAACAGCCCAAGGTCGAAGAAGGCCAGGCCCCGCCTCCGCCATTGCAACGCCTGTACTCGAACCGCCGCGGTTCGTTTTCAATCGTCGCCCGGCCTGACCATCCCTTCGTGTGGCTGCGGGTGCGCAGTGGTCAGCACCTGCTGGCCCGGCTGCCATTCGTCCCCGGCCTGACGCAAACATTGTCCGCCGACCTGCCCGACGACTCAGTGCGGCTTTCCGTCGAGGGATCGGTCTCGTTGATTCAGGCCGATCTGGTGGACCTGGTTGCTCGTCGAGCGTTGCTGATGGCCGGCGCGCGGCAGTTCGCCAAGGCGAAGCAGTTCGAAAACGCCGATGCGGCACTCAAGCAACTCGGTCAACTGCCGTCGACCGAAACGTTCAATCGCGAACTGCTGGCCGTTCAGCAAACGGCCTCCGAGGCGGCTCGCAAGCAGAAGGATCGCGCGACGGAACAGCGCATCAAAAAACTATCCGATGAAACCGGGGATCTCATCAAGACCTATCTCGACGGCGAAAAACTTCGGGCACTGCAAGAAGAGATCGCGGAATTGAAAATGGTCGACAAGGAGGACCAAGACGATCTGAAGAAGCTCGAAGAGCGAGAGAAACGGCAAAAACGGTGAGCGTGTGCGACGCATCTTTTGAATTTGTCGTCCCCTCGTGTATGAAAATGGCATTTCGAAAATGACGTCTCGTTGCTGCCAACTTGGTGGCTCGGGGCGGAGTGATTCCCAAGTTCGATCCCCACGATTAACCTTTCCGATTGGAGACTATCGCGCATGAAGTTCCCCTGGTTGCTCTTCTCATCCTTGGTTGTCTCTACCGCCCTGATCGGTTGTACGGATGATGCCAAGCCTGTCAGACCAGAGGCTCCCATCCCGATGGCTCCCGCGTTGCCCCCCGAGAGGCCGGTGGCTGCGGCAGCGGAACCGGGGCCGCCTGACTTGGACGCGCCGACCGAATTCACGGAAACCGAGACCGGCTTGAAGTACCGAATCCTTCGCAAATCCGACGGTCGGCAGCCCAAGCGGACCGATACAGTGACAGTGAATTACCGTGGATGGCGGGATGATGGCAAGGTCTTCGACAGCTCGTACAAGAATGACAAACCAGAACGGGAACCGACGACTTTTCCGCTCAGCGGAGTGATTGGCGGTTGGACCGAGGGGCTGCAGCTTGTCGGTGAAGGGGGCATGATCGAACTCGAAATCCCCGCGGCTCTGGGTTACGGTGAACGCGGTTCGCCGCCTCACATTCCGCCGGGAGCCACTCTGCACTTCATCGTCGAGCTGCTGAAGATCAAGTAAGTCCGGGAGACACACATGAGTTCGACTCGCTGGCTGATCGCGATGAGTTGCGGCCTGCTGGCGGTCGTTTTGCAGGCCGGCGAGGTCACACTGAAAAACGGTCGCGTGCTGAAAGGCAAAGTCGCACCGATGCAGACTCTCGTGCGCGGCCCGGAGCGGTCACCGCAGGGTCCGGTGCCGATCCACCCCATCGTCGTGATCGCCGACGACCTGCGACGCTATTTCGTTTCTGACAAGCAAGTCGTCAGCACGAACCTGGACCGTGACCTGTCGCGTTACCAGACGTTTGGCCTCCCCCAAACGGGACGCGGGCGAAACAAAACGCTCGTGGCGCTGGGGCCGATCCGTGAAGACACGCCGTTTGATGCCTTTGGCCGGCGGACTGTCTCAATCAACACGCCGGACGGGACGTTGCAGGTCATTCAAGGAGTCGACAAACTTCATCCGCACGCCTTGCGAGTGGTCGGGTTGACACACATTTGGGAAATGGGCCTCGATCCACGCTCACTGCCGGCCGACGTGCTGGACGCGATGCTCCGCAAAGCCACCAATCAGGATAACCCCGATCACCGGCGGGGCATCGTTCGCTTCTACCTGCAATGCGAACTGTACGACCGGGCGGAACGAGAACTGGCAACCATCGCGACCGACTTCCCGGAGTTGGCCGACAACCTGGCCGAGAGGCGACAGGAACTCCGGCAGCTTCAAGCTGAACAGTTGTTCAACGAGTTGAAGCTCCGGCAATCGGCGGGTCAGCATGGGCTGGCGTACTCGCTGTCGAAAAAGTTTCCGGTCGACGACGTGAACGCCGCGTTGCTTCAACAAGTCCGCGGTATGACAGCCGAATACGATCAGGCTCTGGAGCGAGCCGATCGGATCAAACTGCTGCTCGGCGAGTTGCAGGCGAAGTTGACCAAGTCCGAACAGATCGCGGCAGTCGCTCCGATTCGCACCGAAATGACGGAGAAGCTCGGCTACGATTCGCTGGACCGATTCAAACCCTTCCTCGAACAGGTGCAGGATCCCAAGCGTCCGGTGGACGAAGTGCTGGCTCTCGCCCTCTCGGGTTGGGTGCTCGGTCCGGCGTACGCGGTGGATGATCTCGACCTGTCGATCCGGTTGTGGAAGGCCCGCGAATTGATTCTCGACTTCCTGCACGAACCAGTCGCGGCTGCGCGACAACGCCTTGTCGCTCAACTCGAACAACTGGAAGGCATCGGCCCGGAACGCATTGCCCGGCTGGTGCCACTTCTGCCACCGATTCGCGAAGGCGACGACATGTCACCGGGGCAGATGCGGATCATTTCGGTTCCCGCCGACGACGTACCTCGCGAACCAGCGGTGAAGCTCGTCGCCGCGAAGAGCAAAGAGGTCGCGTCTGGCGACAAAACCCCCGCCAGCTACGGTGTCCTCCTGCCGCTGGAGTACCATCCCGATCGAGTCTACCCGCTGATCGTGGCGCTGCGCAGCGCGGGTCGCACGGTGGAACAGGAACTGGATTGGTGGGGAGGCACGGCGGAGCGTCCGGGGCAGTCACAACGGCATGGGTACATTGTGATCGCCCCGGAATACGTTGCCGCCGATCAGCGAACGTACGAGTACCCGGTGGATGCCCATCGCATCGTCATCGATTCGCTCCACGACGCCTGCCTGCGATTCCGCGTGGACACCAATCGTGTGTTCGTCGCGGGGCACGGCATGGGTGGCGATGCCGCGTTCGACATCGGTTTTTCACACCCCGATCGGTTTGCCGGCGTGATCGCGATCGGCGGACAGATCGAGCGGTTCGCTCAGTATTACCGCAAAAACGCCAAGTCGCTGCCGATCTATGTCGTCGGCGGAGAACTCGACCCGTCCACTCGGGACAAGAATGCCCCCGACCTGACGTGGATGTTGGAACGCAACTATGACCTGATCTACGCCGAATACGTGGGGCAGGGGAAGGACAATTACTTCAGCGAGATTCATCACCTGTTCAATTGGATGCGGCGGTACACGCGACGTGGAAATCCCGACGACTTCGAGTTTGAGGCGATGCGGACCAGCGAAAACAGGATTCACTGGCTCACGTTCGAGGGGCTGCCCCCAGGGGTGCTCGGCGGCGACACCAATCCCAACAAGGCCAAGCGTCCAATGCAAATCACAGCGCAGGTGCTCAAGGGGAGCAACACCCTCGTCGTCAAGTGTGGGGCAGCCAAAACATCAGTCTGGCTGACACCCGATCTGGTCGA
>JACRIH010000281.1 GCA_016235885.1 Planctomycetales bacterium
ACATCTCAAACTGTACGACCGCACGGGAAAACTCCACCGCGTGTTCGACGTGGACCCGACCGCCGAAAAGCAATTCACCGCCGAGGATGTCGAACAAGCCGTGAGGGAGTTGTTGAAGTAGGTAGTCCGGACCCCTTGGTCCGGACGAGACTGTTCGCGGCCGGCACGGTTTACGAAGTCAACCCCGTCCGGACCAAGGGGTCCGGACCACGTTGGCGCAGAGTCTTCAAAACTTCCCGTCGCGCACCTGAAACTTCGTCGGCTTGCCAAGCGTGCGCCCGCCGTGACGCAGCCATGCGACCGTCAGGTCGAGCATCTCGTCCAGCCCGACGTCCGGCAGGCCGAACAGTTCGTGGCAACGGCGCGCGTCGTTCAGCAGCGAGGTCGGACCTTCCTTGCCGTCGAACTGCGGTTCCGCGCCGAGCCGTTGGCCGAGTTGTGCGGCCAGCTCGCGGACTCGCAGAATTCCCGGCCCGGTGAGGTTGAGCAGGCGAACCGGGCTGGTCACGATGTCGAACGCGGCCAGAGCCACCGCATTGGCGTACCCCTGCCAGACGATGTTCACACAGGGCGTCGTCACGTCAATCGGCGTGCCAGCCAGGATTTTTTCGGCCAGATCGACAAGCACTCCGTATCGCGCCTCGATCGCATAGTTCAGCCGCAACACACACGCGGGCGTCCCGTAGCGCCGGCTGACGTATTCCACCATCCGCTCGCGGCCGAGTGCGGTGATCGCGTACTCGCCGATCGGATTGGTCGGCGTCTCCTCGGTCGGCGCCGGTTCGTCACTGCGAGTGAACGGGTAAACGTTTCCGGTGCTGAAGCAGACGATGCGCGAGTTCCGATACCGTTCGGCCAGCACGCCCGGCAGCCAGGTGTTCACGGCCCAATACTGCGACGGCCCGTCGCCGTGACCGAATTTGTGGCCGAGCATGAACAGCACGTTCGGCGCGTCCGGTAGCGCTCGGCGCGACGCCTCGTCGAGCAGATCGCAGGCGATCGTTTGAATGCCCTCCCGTTCCAAGTCGTCGCGCAACCCGGCGGCCGAAAACCGCGAGACCCCGATCACCCGCCGATCGCGCTGGCCGGCCGCATCGGCCGAGCGGCGGGCGAGTCGCACGAGACTGGGCCCCATCTTGCCCCCCATGCCGAGCACCAGCAGATCGCCATCGAGTTTTCGCATCGCTTCGACCGACAGTGGCGTTGGGCGCGACAGGCGTTCCTCCAGCGCCGCCTCGGTGCTGATCGTGCTGAATTCGGTGGGCATCGGAGATTTCTCACGCGGGGAATGATGAGGAGGGAAGATCGCCAATGTGTCATTTGCGACCGGCGAGATGATACGCTGTCCCGAAAAGTCTGTCTTCTGTCACCCGCATTGATGCTGACTATCCGGTTCAACCCCTCGTGACTATAGTCCGCCGGGGATCGATCTTCGTCTCGACACGCCGTCCAATTCACGAAAACGCCATTCATGTACGACCCGCTGTTGCTGCCCGAACTCCGGGTCATGTTGCTTGAAAACGACGAGCCGGGGATGCACGAGTTCTGCGAGGTGCTGCACCCAGCGCAGGTGGCCGAGAACCTGGAAGAGCTGACGAGCGATGAGATCTGGCGTGTGCTCGGCCATGCGGGGCAGGCCAAGCGGGTCGAAGTTTTCGAATTCATCAGCCTGCCGCGGCAGATGGAACTCGTTGGAACCGTGGACGACGCCCGGTTATCGGCTCTGATCGAGCACATGGCTCCCGACGATCGCGTCGACTTGCTGAAGAAGTTGGGCGAGGCACATGTCGAACGGTTGATGCCGCTGATTGCCGCCGCCGAACGGCACGACATCCGCAAGCTGCTCTCCTACCCCGAACACAGCGCCGGGTCGATCCTCACCACGGAATACGCGACGGTGTCTGAAAGTGCCACGGTCGGCGAAGCGATTCAACAACTCCGCTCGCAGGCTCCGGACCGCGAAACGATCTACTATTTGTATGTCGTGGACGACGAACGGCATCTGCGCGGGCTGATCTCTTTGCGGAAATTGATCCTCGCCAGGGTCGATACGCCGTTGAGCAAGATCATCGAACGCGACGTCATCTCGGTGCAGGTGGACGACGATCAGGAAGTCGTCGCGCAAACAATCGCGCGGTACGACTTCATCGCCCTGCCCGTCGTGGACGATCAAAACCGGCTCGTCGGAATCATCACCCACGACGACGCGCTGGACGTGATGCAGCAGGAAGCGACCGAGGACGTCCACCGGATGGGTGCCGTGGGCACCCTCGAACAAAGTTACCTCACGACGCCGTTCTTTACGCTGGCGTGGAAGCGCGGCGTGTGGCTGGTCGTGCTTTTCGGTGCGGCGTTTGTCACGTCGTCGATCCTGAGTTCGTACCAGGACTTGTCGGCGATGTACCCGTGGATCGTCGCCTTCATCCCGCTCGTGATCGCCAGCGGCGGAAATGCCGGTTCGCAATCGGCCACGCTGGTCATTCGCACGCTGGCCCTCGGCGAGGCCCGCTCCGACAACTGGCATCAAATTGCCTGGCGCGAAGTGCGGATGGGGCTGCTGCTGGGCCTCGGGCTGGGTGCCATCGGGTTCCTCCCGGCGATGATTCTGACGCGCTGGCACGGAGCGATCGTGGTCTCCGGTACGGTCGTCATGGTCGTCACGCTCGGCACGCTGATCGGTTCGCTGCTCCCGATGCTCTTCAAAAAGCTCGGCATGGACCCCGCGCTGATGTCCAACCCACTGATCGCCGCGTTGTCCGACTTCACCGGGATCATTCTGTATTACAGCCTCGTGGTGATCGTCCTCGGCCGGAATGGGTGAGCTATGGTTGAGGCATGTCCGAATCCACGACCTGTCTCCTGCCGCCGCCGAACGCGATCGAACCTGTCTTGTCGACCGAGCCGCATCGCTTGCCGCGGGGGCACAGCGAACGACCTGGTGCGAAGCCGCTGACCGATCGCGTGGTGGGGGCCGACGGCTTGCGGGCATTCGCCTGCCTGTGGGTGGTGGGGCACCACGTGGCTCAGGAACTGGCGCTGCCGAGCGACGGTCTTACCGGGTTCTTTCGGACTCACGGACCGCAGGGAGTGGCGGTGTTTTTCGTGCTGAGTGGACTGCTGCTGTCGCTTCCCTTCTGGCAGGCGTTCGCGGCTGGAGCCGGATTGCCCGACCTGAAGAAGTTCGCAGTCAAACGCCTGGCCCGCATCGTGCCCGGCTACTACGTGTGCCTGGCCGTGATGTTCGCCTGCTACCACGACTTCTCCGCCGCGGACTTGGTGCGGCTGCTGTCGGCCATCACGTTCACGAATTCGTTCCACTGGCAAACGTACTTCCCGGTGAAAGTGAATGGCGCGTGCTGGTCGATTGGCGTGGAAATGGTGTTCTATGTCTTGCTGCCGTTTTGGGCCGCGGGTTTGTTTCGCCTGCGCAGCCTCGCCGCCGGACGACGGTTCTGCGTGGCGACGATGGTGGGCCTGATCTTCTTTCAACTCGCGCTGACTCGGCTGTGGACTCCGATCGCACCGCCGCTCACGGAAGACCCCGGCGACTTTCTGATCCTCGCGGCCGATTGGCTGCCGCAACGCAACCCGGTGGGATTGTTCGCGCACTTTCTGTTCGGGTGCCTCGCCGCGTCGTTTTTCGTTCGCGTTGCTCCCCTCGCCCCCGCAAAGGAAGGGGCGTTGGGGATGACGGGGAACGGAGCCCATTTGTTCAATCGTTGGGACGCGCTGTCCATCGCAACTCTCGCCGCATTGTGGTGCGACCTGTATCTGTCTTCCTGGTCCTGGCTGCCGGCATCGGTCGCCGATGTCGTCAACCAGCTCTGGTCGCGCCGCCAGCTGGCATGCATGAACTTCGGCTGGCCGACGTTTCCGCTGCTGGTCGGTGTGCTGCTTGTCTCGCTCAGCCGGTCGTCGACCCTGGGCCGCTGGTTCGACAACCGGCTGCTCCGCGTCACGGCGACGCTTTCGTTTGGCATCTACCTCTGGCACTCGCCGATCCTCAAAGTCCTGCATCAACAGTGGCCCACGTCGCACCTGACCTCGCCGGTCGGCCAAACACTATACGGGCTGACGGGCCTGTCGCTGGCCTACGCAGCCGCCTGGCTCTCGTACCGACTGGTCGAAAAGCCGGCGCTCGACTTCACCCGACGGATGGGATTCTGACGGAACATCCAAACCCGATCGCCGCGAAATGTAGGGTGAGTCGAGGGACGAGACCCACCAATTCGTGAATCGGTGGGTCTCGTCCCTCGACCCACCCTACGAAAGCTCGCACCCACGACGCGCTTGAGGCTCGGACAGGCTCGCGATAGTCTGCCCGCATGTCGGACGATCCACTGCTGACCTCCGTGCAGTTTGTGAAAGGTGTGGGACCGGTCCGCGCCGAATTGCTGGCCCGGCTCGACCTGCGGACCGTCACCGATTTGCTGTTCAACCTGCCGCGCGATTATCTCGACCTGACGCAGGTGTCCGAAGTCGACGATCTGCGCGAAGGCGAATTGCAAACCGTGCGCGGTCGCGTGGTGGACATGGATGGCAAGACGCTGCGCGACGGCCGGACGATCTGCGCCGTGCTGCTCGATTGCGGTCGGGATTACGCGCGCGGCGTGTGGTTCAATTCGACCTGGGTGCTCAAAAAGTTTCAGCACAATCAACTGCTGATGTTCTCGGGCAAGCCGAAACGGAACGCCCGGCGCTGGGAATTCAGTCACCCGCGCGTGCAAGTCCTGGACGACGACGATTCGGAAGCGCACGGCGGCGTGCTGCCGCGTTACGGCCTGACCGAGGGGCTGCGCATGCACGAGATGCGGCGGGTGATGCGGCAGGCGGTGGAAGAGTTTTCCGAATTCGTTCCCGATCCGCTGCCGGAGTCATTTCGCCACGAACTGAAATTGCCGCGCGTCAACGAAGCGCTGCGGATGGTTCACCTGCCGACGAGCATCGAACAGGCGGAACGTGGACGGCACCGGTTGGTGTTCGACGACCTGCTGGAATTCCAACTCGGTCTGGCTCTGCGCCGGCGAGTGTTTCACAAGCAATCGACAGCGCCCAAGTTGCCGACGACGGCCAAGATCGACGCCCGCATTCGACGCCTGTTGCCGTTCGAACTGACAGCCGGGCAAAACAAATCCATCCGGGAAATCTGCGCGGACATCGATTCAGGTCTGGCGATGCACCGGCTGTTGCAAGCGGACGTCGGCGCGGGGAAGACGGTGGTGGCGATCTACGCGATGCTGGTCGCCATCGCCGCCGGCTGGCAGGCGGTGCTGATGGCTCCGACGGAACTGCTCGCGTCGCAGCACTGGCAAACGGTCGAACGGTTGCTGTCGCAGAGCCGCGTGCAGCGCGTGCTCCTGACCGGACAACTTTCCACCGCCGAGCGACAGCGGGCGCTGAACGGCATCCGCACCGGAGACGTGCAACTCATCGTCGGCACGCAGGCGGTGATCCAGAAAGATGTGTCGTTCGCCAAGCTGGGATTGGTCGTGATCGACGAACAGCACAAGTTCGGCGTGGTCCAGCGGGCGCACTTTTCGTCGGGCGGTTCGTCTCCGCACACGCTGGTGATGACGGCGACGCCCATCCCGCGCAGCCTGTGCCTGACTCAGTTTGGTGACCTCGACCTATCCGTGATCGACGAACTGCCCCCCGGCCGGCAGAAGATCACGACATCGAAAGTCACGTCTGAACCGCTGCGAGCGAAGGCGTGGAACTTCGTCCGCGACAAGTTGCGGTCCGGTCGGCAAGCGTACGTCGTGTGTCCGCGAGTCGGTGATGACGATCAATCGCGGGACATTGAACTTGTAGCCCCGGCCCTTGTAGCCGACACAATCCCTGCATCCCCCAGCATGGCGACGGCCGAGCAAGTCTACCGGCAACTTCAATCGGGCGAACTGCGTGGTTTCACGCTCGGTCTCGTCCACGGCCGGATGGATCGCGACGAACGAAACGCGACGATGGAGGCGTTCCGGCGTGGCGAAATACAATTGCTTGTCGCCACGACCGTCGTCGAAGTCGGCGTGGACGTTCCGAACGCTACTTTGATGGTCATCCTGCATGCGGAAAGTTACGGACTGTCGCAACTGCACCAGCTTCGAGGCCGCATCGGTCGTGGTCAGTTTTCCGGATACTGCTTTCTCTTTTCCGATTCGGAAACACCCGAAGCCACGGCACGCCTGCAAGCGCTGGAATCCACGTCGAGCGGTTTCGAAATCGCCGAAGCCGATTTCCGGCTGCGCGGTCCGGGGGACGTCCTCGGTCTGCGTCAGCACGGCGACCTGCCGCTCCGCGTCGCCGACCTGCTGCGCGATCAGGCCGTCCTCCCCGACGCCCGCGCCGCCGCTTTCGACCTCGTGCAATCGGGCGCGGTGGACTCACCCGAATTTGCCCCGCTGAAAGTGCTGGTCATCGAACGCTTCGGCAAGCTGTTCGACATTGTCGGCAGTGGGTGACGATCGAGTGAGCCGCGAGCACTGGTTGACCGACCGGTTCACACCAACCCGAAGCGTAAGCGAGTGAGTCACCCGCTCGCCGAGTTTCTCGCGGCGGTAGCCGTCCGCGATGGGAGTTTCCCTTTCGCCACGCGTAGCGCGCGGTGATGCCACTCGTCACCGTGGCAATGGGCGTCGAACTCCGTGTGTGTTCTTTGTCGCACACTTTTGGAAAAGGCTGCGTCGAACCGGCAGGTTGTGTGGCGTGATCCATGCGTGCGGGCGGAGCAACGCACCGGTGTCGCCATTTCGCCACGCGAAACTGGCTGTCCCCCCCAGTTCCGCGGTTGGAGCGCCCGCGAAAGCAACGTGCATCGTCAGCGTTGACGTCCATTCGGATGACTCGGAACTGATGTGGCACGGTCTCTGCAAATCGGCGAACTCGCTTCCGTGATCAAACGGCGAATGCCGACCCGGTGACTATTGATGCGGCACCCGAGTGTCGTGTTGCTCCCGCACAGGAGAAACTGCCATGCTTCCCATTCGATTCTGTCAATTCATTCGCGTTGTGTTGTTGGGACTGACGATCAGTTTGCCGACTGCCGCACGAGCCGAGATCATTGCGGATTCCGATGCGGTCGACCCCGCGTCCGATAGCCCGGTCGACGAATCCAGCGCGGAGCCGCCTTCCAGCGACATCGCGAGCACCGACGGCAGTTCCACAGATTCCGTGACCGATTCGCCGACCACCTCCTCCAGTTCCGATGATCCGTACTTTGAAGTTGTCGGGCTGTTGGTCGATCCGCTGGAAGCGCCGAGCCTGCTCGACGACTACGGCGATGAGTCGGCGCGGTACAACTTCGAGAATTTGGATGCGGCGGATTTTGACCCCTCGACTGGCGACACTTCGTTCTCGGTGTCGGACGACATGAGCATTCCGGACTCCATTGTCGTGCCGACTCCCGAACCCGGCAGCCTGGCCGTGTGGACCATGGCGGTCGTCGGGATAGCGGGATACCGCCGGCTGCGACGCCAGCAACCAGCGGTCGAATGAGGCACGTCGATCGCCATCGAATCGCGAACCGGCTCCCGCGGTCAATTCGAACCGGCGGGACTTTTGTTTTCGGGAGCTTCCATGTTGAACCGACTTCGACCGCTGGCATCGAAACCCGTTCGCATCGTGATTTTGATGCTGGCCATCGGGTTCATCGGGCTGCGCTGGTGGCAGTCGCGGCGCGAGGCACCTGCGGCTCTGTGGGACCGGGCGGTGGACGCGAACAAAGCTGGAGACCACGCCACCGCCGAACTGCTGCTCCGGAAACTGATCGCAGCGCAGCCGAATAATGCCGAAGCCCGGGTGGCTCTCGCGGATTTGTACACTGCGACCGCGCCGCGCTCGAAGCGTGCGAAGCTCGAAACCACGACTCCGCGAGTCCTCGAACAATTGACCGAGGCCGCCCGTCTGGTTCCGGAGAACGTGAGCTTGCAACTCCGATTGATGCGGACGTTGTTCGATGCCAATCAGTTGAAGCCCGCCACCGAGGCGGCTCGCATCGCCGTCGAACGCGGAACCGACGATCGGCTGGCGCTGTACCTGGCCGCCCTCACGGCGCTCGAAGACGACGACAAAGCCTTTCTGGATGACATCGTCGCCAAGATCAGGACCGATCGGGTGGTGCCGAACTTCCGGATCGGGCTGCTGCTGGCGCGCGTCTACCAAACCACGACGGAAACAGAACTGCTGTCACTGTTGATCGACGGAGCCTTTCAACACGCGGTGCGCATGCAGACGCTCCAGCTCGAAGCCCTGTCGGCGGACGAGATCGAAGCGCTGCGTGACCTGGTCATCGTCGCGGTCGATGTCAGCCCGAATCTGACGGAAGCCCAGGTTCGAACCGGGCAGGCGTTCACGGTCCTCGAACGACTGGACACCATGGAGAAAAGAGCGGACGTGGCGCAACACGTCGCGGACACTGCCGCGCGTGTTGCGCTGGTCTTGCTCGATCGTTTCCCGCTCGGTATCTCGGCGACCGACGACGACAAGCGGACTCGCGACGCCTTGCACAAGCAGGCCCGGGACATCATTCGCCCGGCCCTCGAAGCCGACACCACTCCGGTCTCCGTGTACCACGCCGAAGCCCGCCTCTTGCTGCTGGCCGGCGACGAAACCGCGGCGCTGCAAGTCCTCGAACGCGGCGTCATAGCGCTGGACGCGCTGCCCGCGGCCGAACGAGGCGAGATCGCGAAACTGCGTTTGCTGGCGGCACAGCAATTCCTCCTGAAGCAAAACTTCGCCGAGGCCGACCGGCATGTCCAATCACTGCGGAAGCACCCGGAAACGGCCGGGCACGCCGAATTGCTGGCGGGGACCATCGCGATCAACGAGCGACGTTTCGAAGACGCGATCGCCGCGCTGAAACTGGCTCGCGTCAAACTGGGAGACACAATTCCGGTGCTGACCGGTCTGGCCATCGCCCAACTCAACGCCCGCCAGTGGTCCGACGCGCTCGACCTGCTGCGCCTGATTTATGACCGCCTCGACAAATCTCCGGACGAGGAACGAATTCTGGCGCGGCGGTACTTCCACACCCGCGAGCAGGTCCTGCTGGCCGAAGCGGCCGCGCTGCTCGCCCTCGGACAGACGGACGACTCGTTCGCTCTCGTCAAACGACTGGAGAACACGCCGTTCGCTCTGCAGGCGCAGTTGATGAGGATTTCGTACCATCGCCTGCACGGCGAGCGAACCGAAGCGTGGCAAACGCTGCGGTCCGCACGGGCGAAAGCGCCGCAGGACTTTTCGCTGGTGGCCGAGGAAGTTCAGTTGCTGCAATCGGAAAAGAGCATCCGTGAAGCCGAAATTGTGCTCGTCGACTACGCCCGTCAGCACCCGCAGCATCTCGAATCTCAGTTGGCCGTGGCGAATTGGCGGCTGGCTCACGACGCTCAAGACGCGGCCGTGCAGTGGTTGTCGCAGCTCACGACACGGTTCCCCAAGGCATCCGCGCCGCGAATTCTACTCGCCGACGCCCACCTGTCTGCCAACAACATCGACGCGGCGGACAAACTCATCGTCGATCTGAAGAAAGACCCGACCGCACAAGCGGCCGCGACACGGCTCGAAGCCCGCGCGGCCTTGCTGCGGCAGGGACTTCGCGAAGCGGCCGACATCCTCGACCGAGCCGGCTCTGCGGCGAAGCGTGATGGCCGGTTGCAGTTCTGGCAGGGTGAAATGGCCGGAGCGCAGGGCAACCACGCGGAAGCGATGGCGATCTATTCGCGGCTGGCTCCGTACTCGGACCTGCGCGACACGGCCACGCAACGCATCCTCATTTCGCTCGCCGCATTGGCGAGACAGCAAACGCCCGCCGAAGCCGAACATCAACTCGAAGCGATCCTCAAGGACCAGCCCAACGACCGCCTGCTGCTGCTCGCCGCGATCGAACTCACCGCCCGGCAGCAAAAATACACACAGGCGTCCGCGCATCTCGATCGGTTGGCCAGACTGCAACCGAAGGACGCCGATGTCCCCTTCCTGCGGGCGCAGTTGTTCGTTCGGAAGGGAGACACCGACGCCGCGCTTGCCCAAATTCAACAGGCACTCACTCTCAATCCGCAACACCTCGCGAGTCGCCTCCTCGCAGCGCGCCTGTTCACACAGCGCAACGAACCGCTCGCGGCCATGGAACATGTCGAATACATCATCGAACAGAAACCAGGGACCGCTGAAGCCTACGTTCTCGAAGCGTGGTCGCTGTTCCAGTTGAATCGCCGCGACGAAGCCGTGACCGTGCTGCGTGACCGCATCCGCGACCAGCCCGACCAGCCGGTGACCTACCCCGCCCTCGCGGCCATGCTGCGACAAATGGATCAGACTGACGAGGCGATTCGTATGCTGCGACAGGGTTGGGAGCGCATGCCCACCAACCGTGGACTGTTCGAACCGCTGGTCCTCACCCTGTGCGAAACGGGCAAAGTGGACGAGGCATTTTCGCTGGCGCGGCGGTTCGGCGGCGATCGGCCAGACCTCAAATCGACCGTCTACCTGACGGAACTTTTCCTGCGCGGCAAGGCGTATGAATCGGCTCGCAAACTGAGTCTGTACGCGCTGCGGCTGTCCAAAGGTCCGGCGACCGTAACCGTGCGCATGCTGGTCGCCGAAATCTGCCTGCACCTCAGTCAGGCCAGGGGTGACAAGTCGCTGCTCCCCGAAGCCCGCGAACATTACACCGCCGTCATGCAGGAGCAGCCGCAGAATCTTGTCGCCGCGAACAATCTCGCCTGGCTGCTCGCCGAAGAACTCAACGAACCGCAGGAAGCTCTGCTCCTCGTCCGGAAGATTCGCGATCAGATTCCCGATGAGCGCCTGCCAGTGTCGATGATCGACACGTTCATTCTGGTCTACCGCAAGCTGGGTCTCATGAACGAAGCCCTGTTGCTGACCGAAGCCGCACTGGCCCGCCATCCCGAAGCCGCCCTCGTCCACTATCACGCCGGCTTTGTGTACGCCGAACTCGGCAAACCCGATCAGGCGAAAACTTCACTCGACAAAGCTCTCAAACTCGGCCTCTCCGCTGACCGCACCACGGCCGCCCGCGAGCAGCGCGAACGTCTGGTGAAAGACTAGGCCGGGACTCTTTCATGACTGGCTGTGCCTGAGACCCGGTACGCAATTGAATTTGCAAACGTCGTGCTGGTGTTGGCGCGACGGCCGTCGTAGAATTGCTGCCGCACGTTTTGCTCGATGGCGTACGAGGGCCAGCCATGAAGCTCCTGTGTCCGAAATGCAGTTCCGAATGCGACCTGACAGACTCGGCCCAGGGTTCGACAATCTGCCCGAGCTGCGGAATTGTGCTGTTCGCCAGTGCCAGTTCCAGATCACGGAATGGCACGACCCATATCGGACGGGCGAGCCAGCTTCAAGATGCATCGGTTGCCATTGCGCTGGCGAGTGACATTGCGCCTCAGGTTCGAGATCGTGTCTCTCGCGACAAGTCGGCCGCTCCACAAACGGGAAGCTGGTTGCTCCCGGAATCAGACCAAGCCCCCGAATTGGCGCTGGTCCCACAGTTTCTGGGTCGTTTCGAGGTCGTGGATTTCCTCGGTTCCGGAGCCTTCTCGCGAGTCTATCTGGCTCGCGACGCACAGTTGGATCGCTTGGTGGCGTTGAAGGTGCCTCGCGCCGAGCGATTCGATACCAAAGAGGCCATTGCCAGTTTCGTCCAAGAGGCACGCGTGATCGCCGGTCTCGATCATCCCGGGATTGTGTCCATTTACGATGTGGGTCACGACAACGGTGTGCAATACATCGTCATGCAGTACATCAACGGCCAGACGCTTCAACAGCGAATCGCGGCTGGCCGATTGTCGTCCACGGAGGCCGCCGAGATTGCCTGTCGCGTTGCCGAAGCCATCCACGTGGCGCACAAGAGACAGGTGTTCCACCGCGACATCAAGCCCTCCAACGTGCTGATGGATGAGGACGGTCGACCGCATGTCGTGGATTTCGGATTGGCCGTGCAAGAACGCCAGCAGCACCGTTACACAGGCGAGGTTGCGGGGACTTTGGCGTACATGGCACCGGAACAAATCCGGGGCGAGGCGCAGTGGCTGGACGGACGCAGCGACGTCTGGAGCATCGGGGCCATGCTCTACACGCTGTTGACCGGACGGCCGCCGTTTATCGGAGTTGGTCCCAAAATCTCGGATGAAATCTTGAACCGTGAGCCTCGCCCGCCGCGCCAAATCGATGAGCGCATTCCACGGGAACTGGAACGAATCTGTCTCAAATGTCTCGCCAAGCCGGTTCGCGACCGCTATCCCACCGCGTTCGACCTGGCGGAAGACTTGAAGAACTGGCTGCACAAGGAAGCCTCGGACAAAACGCCAAAGCAATGGACGTCAACCCTCGAAGAAACCGTCCTCGCCCCCGCACCCTTGGTAAGGCCAAAGTCCGCTGTTGTGTGGATCAAATGGATCGCCCTCGGATTTGCCGGCGCGGCAGCCTTGGGATTGGCCATCTTCAACGCGATTCGCCCGAAAACCAAGTCTGACTCGCCCCAACCAATCGCGGCCGCTCTGGCTTCAGTTCCGACCAAGCCCGGAGAACCCAGATTAGACCTGACACTCAAGCCGAATCCCTTTGAACTCGACACATACGCTGTCGCCGGTCGTTGGTATTCACTGCTGGAGACCAAGCCGCAAGCCTACTACATGGCCCCTTGGGATACGGCGCGGTGGAGCCACGACCCGCAGCGGCAGGAATTGTTAGTCAATGTTCCCGCTGACATTTACCTCGATTTGGGTCAGACTGAGTCCAAGAGTTTCACATTGGAGGCCACGATTGCCAGCACTAGCTGGAAGGGAAGCGTCGGCTTCTTCTGGGGCCGCAAGGAGGTCGGAACGGAACTCGAAGAGGATGGACAACTCCCCCAATGTCACAGGCTGTTCCTTTACTGTTTCAAAGACCAAGATGGCAGGTCCGTTAACCGACTTCAGCGAGATCGCGTGGCTTTCAAACAGTTTCCCGGCATCAAAGGTTTTTCACCCTACAACACGATGGTCATGGCCACAGTGGAGGTTCCGCTGCCCGATCATCGGCAACAGCGCCTTCAACTGAAAGTCAATGGAGGAGTGATTACGGTTCAATGGAATAGTCAGGAGATAACAGGCCTAAACGCCGTCGCCATGCGAACTGCTCTTCCGCCGCTGTCGGCTCAAGGGCCTTTCGGCATATTTGCGTCAGACGGATCCTTTCAAATCAGCGACGTTCGGATTCGTTTGGACGAGCGGTAGGCATTTTAAGGATCATTTCATAACTATAAGAGAGGAAGCTAACCAACATGCCAACCAAGATCGACCACCCTATTTCGTACAGTTCTGGTCTAGGCCAGAATCGGACTCAGGTGAAGAATGACCGGAAGACGTTGTGCCTTTCCGACGGGACAGCCACTGCTGATCAGGTAGGCGATCAATTGATTGGAGTTTGGCTTTACAACCAGAGTCGTAATCCCGATGGAACATTTCCGCGTCAACCCACGAATCCTGAGATTCGGAGGGGTAGGGTAGCAGTCACAGCCGGAGGAAATTGGCATTGCAACCATAATGACCCGACATCCGTCATCGACGTGAAAACAGAAGCGAATCCGAATAGCGATAATAATCGACTTTTTGTGGTGTCGGTGTGGAGGCGAGACGAAACAATTGGTTTTCGCGAAATCTATCAACGCGGTGATCACATGGCCTATGCAGCGCAGAGCTGTAACGCATGTCCGTAGGCCCCTTAAACAACCGAGTTGAGAATTAGGTAATACAGCGGCATAAAAAGGACCGAAGTGAGCTTGCCAGGTGTTAAGCTCAAGGTTTCTTGTGGCGGCTGCATGCCGCCGATTCAATTTCAAAAAACTAAACCCTAAATAAGGATTCTACAGCATGCCATTGATCGACCACCCTATCCCCTATGGTGCAGCACTAAATCAGACTCCGGTTCAGGACGACTCCAACAACCCAGGAATGGGAGTGTTGTGCCGTTCCGATGGAGTGACATCCGCAGCGGATCCAGCCGCAGACGATTTGACCGACGGAGTTTGGCTGCTCAATCGCAGTAACTCAGATCCAGCTCCATCAGACGAGGAGATGCTCCAAGGAATACCGGCCGTCGTTACTGGAACCGGACCTACCTACTCTTGGCACTGCAACCACGACGATCCAAGCGCTGTCAACCCGGTAACGGCCGAGTCGAATCCGACGGCTGACAACAATAGCCTTTATGCTTTCGCGGCTTGGAAGCGAAACCTCGGGGACGCGATTTTTACCCCTGTCCCTCAGCGTCTCGACACCACCTACGCCGCTTTGAGTTCTCAGCAATGTCCGGCGTATGCTCCCCCTTGTCCCGTTCCTGATGTCCCCATACCGAAGAGCAAGAGACCGTCCAAGGAATTGAAGTGTCCGGATGGTATCGCTGCGAAAAAGAAGGATGACGGTTGGTTTATCTTCAACAAAGTACCTCCCCGAACTCCCCGTGACGGGCATCGGCTGCGGGACATGAAGTGCGATCCTTTGCGGGCCTCGCGCATCGAGGTGTATGCGTTTAACATGGATTGGACTCACATGGCACCGGGCCGCTTGCCCCAACACGTTTGTCATCCAGTGGGCGACACGCTGGAAGTGGTCGCGGGGTCCATTTTCACTTCGCCCCTGAACTCGCTTTTGATCTGGCAGGCGAACTGGACAACCCGGCAACGGACCCTGACTATTGGAGAGTCAAAGCGTACTGCGGATGTGATTGATCTCGATCCCAGCAAGGATATTTTTGTACATGTCAACTACCACCGCTTGACGACCCTCAAGATTGAAGGAAACTTCTCGCTGGCTGTTCGGGTACTCAAGCGATAGTGCCAACATTTCGCACGTCGCACGAAATCGCCACAATTGAGTTCGGGGTTTCCAGAGATTGCCAACATCTGGAACCCCATTTTTTTCTACTTCGATTGCCCGATGCAGAACAGGTGCTGCTGGCCGCGGATGAAGAGTTTGCTGTTGGCCACGGCGGGGCTGGCGAGGACCGATTCGCCGAGGGAGTTCGTCGCGAGCAGCTTGAACTCGGGGGCGGCGGCGAAGACGAAGACTTCGCCGGATTCGTTGATCGTGTAAATGCGATCCTCGATCAACACGGGAGACGCCGAGATCTTGCCACCGAGGCGATTTTCCCACACCTTCTCGCCTGTCTTCGCAATGTGGCAGGCTGCGATGCCGTTGTCGTTTGTGTAGAACAGGTATTCGCCGTGGATCAGCATCGTGGGGACGTACGGGAACATTTTCTTTTCTTCCCAGACGAGGCTGTTGTCACCGAGTTGTCCCTTGCCGTCCACTTTGATCGCGACCGCGTGGCGATCCCCCGCGCCGTCGCCGCTGCCGACGAAAATCATCCCGTGCGCGGCGATCGGCGAACCGACCGTCCGCAGCGGCTTGCTGGGGAATGTCCAATTCCAGTTCCAGACCGATTTGCCCGTGGCCGGATCGTAGCCGCTCAGCCCGGCGGTGCTGGCGACGGCGAGTTCGATAGGTTCGCCCGCGCGTTCGAGCAGGAATGGCGTCGAGTAGCACGCGCGGAACGGCGTGCGCGGCGTTTCCCACGCGACCTTGCCCGTCTTGGCGTCGAGCGCCACCAGCACGGCCGTGCCGTCCTGATCGTTCGCGATAATCACCTTGCCGTCATGCACGATTGGCGAATGACCGGCTCCATGCTGGCTGACGAACGCGCCGAGGCCGTGTGTCCACAGGATCTTGCCACTGAAATCGAACGCTGACACCGACAGTTTGTCGCCATCCCAGAACGGCATGTAGACTCGTTCGCCATCCGTCGCCGCGCTGCAAGACGCCAGCGTGTTCTTGTTGTGCGTCTTGGCGGTCGAACCGGGCGACGCCTTCGTCCAAACGATCTTGCCGGACTTGGCATCGATGCAGACCAGTTGTCGTTCCTTGCCGTCGTCGCTGGCGGTTTGGAGGAACAACCGATCTCCCCACGTGATCGGTGACGAGTTGCCCTTGCCAGGAATCTTCGTCTTCCACAGCACGCCCTTGTCGGCTGTCCACGAAACGGGGACGTTCTTGTCGGCCGACGTGCCCGTTCCATTCGGACCGCGGAATCGCGGCCAATCGGACGCAACGGAAACGAGCGGTCCAGCCGCGATCACGAGTGCTGCCAGTGTCATCCACAAGACAGAGAGGGAACGTCGAGTCATCGGGGTGTCCTCGGAGGTCAGGAGTAGGATGGGCACCTTGCCCGTCCGCCAAATGTCGGAAATTCGCGGCCGTCATTTTGAGGAAATCGCCAGCCGCTGTCCATGCTGGCACGTCTCTTCGCGAACCTTTATCCTCGACCCGCGGTCCTCGATCTTCGATCCCCGGCCGCTCCGCATCGAGTTCATGCAAAAAAATCACAAGACCAAAAAAGTAGCCCAGTCACTCCGTGACTCGAACTCCGGTCACGGAGTGACTGGGCTACCGCTCCCCAACCCGGCACCGCACCCATGTCCACACCGCGTCCGCAACCGAAGCTCAGCCAACGTGCCGCCTGGTGCCACGATTCGGCGATCAGCTTTTTGATGCAGCAGGGAGTCGAAAACCCGCGAGTGTTGTCGCTCGCGGCGGGGCTGGTCGATCAAAGTTCGCTCCCGGTCGCCGAAGTGCAACAGGCTGTGACCGAACTCATGCGCGACCCCGAACGTGGGCGTCACGTGCTTCAGTACGGCACCTCATCGGGAGCCGAGCGGTTGCGCGGGCGACTCGTCGAACACGTCGCGCGGCTCGAAGGGACAACGCCCGATCGGCTGGGGATCGACATCGGGCAGGTCGTGCTCACGACCGGTTCGCAGCAACTGCTGTCGCTCCTCGCCGAAGTGTTGATCGATCCGGGGGACATCGTGTTCGTGGCGGCTCCCACGTATTTTGTGTTCCTGAGCGTGTTGCACGGAGTCGGAGCGCGAGTCATTTCCATCCCGGCCGACGATGACGGGATGCGCATGGACCTGCTCGAAGCCGAACTCGCCCGCGTGGAAGCGGCGGGCGAGTTGTCCCGCGTCAAGCTGATCTACCTCGTGAGCTGGTTCGAAAACCCGTCGGGAATCAGCTTGTCCGCCGAGCGACGTCAACAGGCGGTCGAAATTGCCAAGCGCTGGTCGAAGCGGCAGCGGATTTTCATTCTCGAAGACGCCGCGTACCGCGAGCTGCGTTACGACGGCCCCGAACTCCCGAGCGTCTGGAGCTTCGACGCCGAGCGCGAACACGTCATCCTGGCGCAGACGTTTTCGAAAAGTTTCTCGCCCGGTTTGCGAGTCGGCTACGGCCTGCTGCCGCGAGACCTCGTTGCGCCGGTGTGCGATCGGAAGGGAAACGACGACTTCGGTTCCGCGCACTTCAACCAGCACCTGTTGGCGACCGTGTTCGATCTCGGTCTGTACGAACCGCACGCGGAAAAAGTTCGGGCGACTTACCGAACGAAACGCGACGCGATGCTGCAAGCCGCTGACCGATACTTTTCCCACCTGCCGGGCGTCCACTGGGTCCACCCACACGGCGGCCTGTACGTGTGGATGACGCTGCCCGACCGTATCGACACCAGTTTTCGCGGCCCCTTGTTCGACGAAGCCGTTCACCGCCAGCAAGTGATGTACGTCCCCGGCGACTTGTGCTACGCGGGGCCTCCGGAGTCGCGGCCGAACCATCAAATGCGGCTCAGCTTTGGCGTGCAGGATGTTTCCGGGATCGGCGAAGGCATGCAGCGACTGGCGCGAGCTGTCGAACGAGTGTCTGACGAGGCATAAACTGTCATGACGCATGCCGTGCGCGATTACGTAGCCATCACGCTCCGCGTGATGAGCCGAATGGAAAACAGACGCCGAATCGCGGCTCGGCTCGTCACGCGAAGCGTGACGACTACGTTACACGGCGACCTCCGTCATCAAACCGACGGACGGCCCAAGCCTGCCAACCAGACCAGCAGTCCGATGAGTGCGGCAACCATTCCCCAGGCGGCGACAAAGCCACCCCAGTCCAAGAGCGTGAACCGGGGGATTTCAAAGCCCAGGCGACGCCAGGTTGGCGAGGCGAACTTTGAGACGCGGGAATAATCGAGGCTCTTTCCGTGGAGGCCAAGCGTCGCCTGCTCTGCATGTTCCGCCGGCTCGGTCATGCACGAGTTTTCGTCTTCGGTTCCGACAGGAGTCAGCAGACGCGCGAAGAATGGATCGAGCAGGCTTGCTGGTTGAGGTTTCGTCAGCAGGCTGACGACGATCAGCGCACCGAACTGGGCCACGAGCATCAACAGGATTTGGGCCGGCTTGCTGATCTGGCTGCCGCTGACCAGAAGTTCCTCCAGCGCCGGCAGCCACTTGAACCACGCGGCCGGGACGCTGGTCGCGCCCCACACGCACAACCCCGCGATCAGACTGGCCCACGCTCCACTCGGATTCGCACGCCGCCAGGTGACCCCCAACCAGATGGCCGGCCCCATCAACCCGATCACCTGCACCGACGCGGTCAGCAGTTGCGTGACGCTCGTGGCCGTAACCGCGGCGATAATTCCTGCCACCAGCATCACCGCCGAGCAGACTCGACCGGCCCACAGCAAGTGCCGGGCATCGGCCTCACCGGCCAGGTGCATGTAAAAGTTGCGCGTCATCACACCGGCTCCGACGACCATGATCGTTTCGGCGCTGGTCACTCCGGCCACGATGCAGGCGATCATCAACCCGCGCCAACCGTCTCCCAGCAGCGACTGGATGGCCCGCCCGAAAAGTGTCTCGCTGACTTGGTGAGCGGCTTCGCTGCCGGGTTTCAGGCCATTGAGCTGGTCGGCGAACAGCACGGCGGCGATCAAGCCGGTGAATGTCCAGGCAATGGTCAACAGGCGCTTGATGAAGTTGCCGTACGTCATTCCCACGCGGGCTTCCAGTTCGGTTTTGCCCGAACCGGTGGAGGTCATCACGTGCGGCTGGGCGACAATCCCCGACAGCCCCAGCAGCGACATGGACAACACAAACCAGACGTTCCCTTCCTTCGTTCCTGGCGGAGCCGTCACCGCCAGCATCGCCGGGCCGAGTTTCTCGTGCAGCGCGGCCATGCCTCCGATCGCGTCCAGGCCGACGGGCACCAGCAGGAACGACAGCACGATGATCATCACCCCTTGCAAGAAATCCGTGTACGCCGCGGCCATCAGACCACCGGCCATAATGTACGACGAGAACAGAACCGCCAGCACGATCACCGAATGCTGCGTGGGAATCACTCCGCCGGTCGCTCCGGCGATCGCGCTCCCGGCTCCGCGCAGCAAGAGGGCGATCGACAGAACCAGGTACGCCAATGCCACCAGCGAGTACACCAATTCCAGACCGCGTCCGTAGCGGACGCGAAACAGATCGCCCGTGGTGATCAGTCGCAACCGGCGGATCATGGGAGCGATCAACCAATAGAACGGCGTGGAGAACAGCCACATCCATTGATACCAGATGCCACCCAACCCGACGCGGGCGCTGGCCCCGGCCACCTGCACCGCCATGTCGCTGTGCGTTCCCGTGCAGAGCCAGTGCATGACCAGCAGCCCCTTGCCGAACCGCCGCCCGCCGAGAAAGAAATCCTCATCGTTATGCACCTTGGCGCTCGCCCAAAATCCGATCACCATCACGACGGCGAAATAGCCGACGATGACGATCAGGTCAATCAGCTTGAGGCCAAGAATGACAATCATGATTTCGCCCGGATGTGGTGCAGGAAATCCCACGTCGCGCCGACTCGCGTCCGACCACCATCGGCAGCAATTGGTCGGTGTTTGCCGCAGGCGGCCCAGTATTCCAGAAAGTGGAGGCCAACTCCAGCGCCGCGACAGCTCGATGTAACCCTGTCGCGGACGAATCGCAGGGCGCGTTAGCGGACTGGCTTACCGATGGCCTGGTCCGCCGCGACGGCGACGAGCCATTCGGACTGGGGGTGGCCCTGGTCTTGCAGGAAGTGAATCCGACTCTGTGCCTCACGCTCCGCAGACAACTCCGGCGTCCGAACGGCCGCATGGTCCACACTTCACGTTACACTTCGCCAAAGAATAGATTACGAAAGGGCTGCCGATTTCGGTAACGGTAGACCGTGAAGTCCGAATCGACCGAGGCGATGTCGCGTGTTCCCAAACGCTCGCACAGCGCGACGAGTGTCGCGTCGGTGAAATCCATTGGGCGATCGGCGTACTTTGGCAGCAGTTCCAGCAGGCGATCCCAATCGGCCGCGTCTGGTTCGATCAACACCAACGCTCCGTTGCGCACCCACTGCCAAAAATTGAGCTGCGCTTGCTGGCTGAAATCCAAGAGGTAGGAGACTTCCGTCACAACCGCCAGATTTGAGACGGCTCGCCCTTTCAACCGTTGGATGAACCGCAATGCGTCCGCATGAAAACGGTCGTCCTTATCGAACAGTGCGACCAGGGGGCCGGAGTCAACGACGACGGTGGCGGGCATTCAATTTGTCTCGCACGATCTGTTTGCGGTTTTGCGACAGGTCTGAGCGTCCGCTGCCGACCTTGCCGAACAGGTCTTTCCCCAATTCCCAAGCGAGCGGCGTGTCGTTGTCAGCGGTCAGGAATGCCTGCAAGCAGTCGCGGATGAGTTGCGATTTGGAAACCCGCTTGCGCGACGCGGCGAGCGTCAATTCTCTTTCCAGGGGCACAGGCAACCGAACAGTTACGGACATGACGCATCTCCTGAAAGTGTCCGACAAAGTGTAAGACACCACAACCGCTCGGTCAACGCCCGGTCTTGTCGTTGCGTGACGGCCCTGTTGTGGCCGGTCTCTCGACCGAGCCACTGTTCGGCAAACCGAGTTCGCGTTCAACGTCTCTTGGCCATTCAGGGAGACCTTCGGTCAGGTGGGGTGGGTTCTACGAACACTCCAGCGGCGACGATATTTAGCACTCGGCGCTGAACTGACGCGACGTCGGCCGCGCCCATCTGCTTAATTTCACTTAAGGTGAGTGCTGCATCCGTTGTGATGCCCCCGATTGGCCGTCAGAATGCCGCCTGCTCGACACCTCATCTGGTGGTGTCATCGACCGACCGAGCCGTAGCTATCGCCGCAGTTTCGTCGCATCTCAGGGAGGCACTATGCTTCGATTGATTTTTCTCGGCGGTCTGATGCTGGTGTGCCTGGCCGCCGGTTGCCAGAAGGGAACCTCCAAATCGACCGCCGCGAAGATGCCGCCGTCCGAAGTGACAAACCCTCCGAAGGAAGGTGAACTCACCACGATCAAACTGACGCCGGAGGCCGAGCAACGGTTGGGGATCACGCTGGCGGCGGTCGAAACACGGTCGATACGGCAGACTCGGACGTATGGCGGCGAAGTCACCTTGCCGACCGGAGCGTCGATCGTTGTGTCGGCTCCGCTCAGCGGGACGCTGCGATCACCGGGCAAGGGAATGCCCCCCGCTGTCGGCGCGACGGTGAAGTTTGGTCAGCCGGTGTTCCAGCTTATGCCGCTGTTGTCTCCCGAGCGCGAAGTGCTCACGCCCGCCGAGCGGGTGCGGTACGCGGAAGCTCGCAACGCCATCGCCACCGCGCGGATCGAAGCGGCGGGGCTGGTCGAACAGGCTCAGGTGCAGGTCGAAGCGGCGCAGATTGCACTGCAACGGGCGGAACGGCTGCTGCGTGAAATGGCCGGGACAAAGCGTACCGTGGACGAGGCCGACGCGTTACTCAAGCTGAACGAGAAGTCGCTTGCCGCGGCCAAGGCTCGCAAGAAGCAGGTCGATCAAATCAAGCTCGACGACGACCGCGAAGCCGGCACGCTCTCGGCGTTGCCGATCCTCGTGCCGCGCGACGGGATCATCCGTGCGGAACATGCCGTCGCGGGCGAAGTGGTCGCGGCCGGCGCTCCGCTGTTCGAGGTGATGCAGTCTGATCCGGTGTGGGTCAAAGTGCCGGTGTACGTCGGCGAGTTGACCGAGATCGACCAGCAAGCCGCCGCTCAAGTTGGTTCGTTGTCGCGTGCGAGCAACACACCAGCCGTTTCGGCCGCGCCAGTGCTGGCACCTCCGACAGCAACGCCGCTCTCATCGACTGTCGACTTGTACTACGAAGTGCAGAACTCCGCTGGCCAGATTCGTCCGGGACAGCGACTGGGTGTGACCGTCCCTCTGACCGGCGACGCCGAACAGCGTGGCATCCCGTGGTCCGCCGTCGTGCAAGACATTCACGGCGGAAGCTGGGTCTACGAAACGACCACGGCCCCGCACACGTTCATCCGTCGTCGCGTTCAAATCCGACAAGTCGTCGATGGCTGGGCCGTCTTCGACAAAGGCCCGCCAGTCGGCGCGAAGATCGTGATCGAAGGCGTGGCCGAAATGTTCGGTGCCGAGTTCGGCTTCGGAAAATAATTCGGAACGTAGTGTGGGTGTGCCGCAACCACCCACAAGACGGATTGCAGAACGATGTGGGCAGAATGATTTCGACTTCCGACCGTCATTGACCCAGCCTGTTGCTCATCGTTCTGCCCCCATTGTTCTGCCAAACAACATCGCGCAAGGACGCTCAATATGCCGATTGAAGTTGACCAACCGCAGGACAATCTCGCCCCATGACCTGGCTCGTCTCCACATCGCTGCGACTGCGGGTACTGGTGCTGGCACTCTCCGTGGTGCTGATCGTGATCGGCGTGCGCTCTC
>JACRIH010000282.1 GCA_016235885.1 Planctomycetales bacterium
CGTGGACGTGCATGCCTCCCTTGTGGGCGAAGGCCGACGTGCCGACGAACGGTTGATTCGACCGGAAGTTCATGTTCGCGATCTCGTAAACAAACCGCGACAACTCGGTGAGTCGTCCGACGCCGCCGGGTTTCAACGCCTCGTAGCCCTTCCGCTTCAGAGACAGGTTGGCGATGAGGGTCACGAGATCGACGTTGCCACACCGCTCGCCGATGCCGTTGATCGTCCCCTGCACCTGCACCGCGCCATGTTCGACCGCCGCCAGCGAGTTCGCCACGGCCACGTCGCAGTCGTTGTGGCAATGAATCCCCACCGGGATGCCGAGCGCCTTCCGAGCCGCTTCGACCGCTGAGGCGATTTCGTCCGGGAGGCGTCCGCCGTTTGTATCGCACAGGATGACCATTTCCGCACCGGCCTCTTCGGCCGCGCGGACCGAACGCAGTGCGAATTCGGGATTGTGAAAGAACCCGTCGAAGAAGTGCTCGGCGTCGTAGAACACGCGGCGTCCGCACGACACCACGAAGCGGATCGAATCTTGAATCATCGCCAGATTCTCGGCCTCGTCGACACGGAGAACTTCCAAGACGTGCAAATCCCACGTCTTGCCGACGATGGCGATGACGGGAGCCTGCGATTCGACCAGCGCCTTCATCCCGGTGTCGTCGGCCGCCGCGCACCCGCGACGGCGAGTCATTCCGAACGCCACGACCTTCGCGTGCTGGAGCGGCAGCTTCGCCACCAGCTGAAAGTACTCTGCGTCCTTCGGGTTCGACAGCGGATAGCCCCCTTCAATGAAGTCGAATCCCAACTCGTCCAGCTTGGCGGTGATTTGCAGCTTGTCTTCCAGCGAGAAGTTGACTCCTTCTCCCTGGCTGCCGTCGCGGAGTGTTGTGTCGTACATCTGAATCCGAGCCATGCTGGTCGTTCCTCTCTCGTAGGACGGGCACTCTTGCCCGTCGTCATGTCGCCGACGGGCAAGAGTGCCCGTCCTACAGGAATAAAAAAAGCCCCCAGGTTTGTGACCTGAGGGCTGACGGAATTGTGTGTGGTGGTTCGTCGGGCCTCAAGGTCGCGATGCGCCTCGAATGATGCCAATCTCAATAATCGTCGCAATCGCCGGGGCGATCGCGTCGGTGGGGATGAGGTGGGCGAGAGCGGACATCGTGGTCTGGAGGTCTGACTAAAATCGTGTTCTGTTTGGGAAACGCGAAGCAATCCTAGGTTGGAGCCGAACCGGAGTCAAACAGGCCGTAAAAAATGTTCGCGGCGTTACCGAGTTGGCCGGTAGCCGTATTCGATGGCGAACCAGTTCGCGAACCGTTCACGATCGCGCGGCCTGGTGTTTCGCGGGTCGTTCAGATGTCCAATTTCATGGATTAAGACGTTGTTGAGATAAAAGTCCTTGATCGCGGCTGGCGTCCATTCGAGCTTCCAGCGCTTGCCATCCTGTTTCCATTGGCCGCCAAACATCCGGGCTTCGATGATCTGCTGCGGATTGGGTGGTGATCCGTAGACCTCCACGAAATCCTTCTCGATGGGATACAAGTAGACGGCCGAGCCCCATTGCATTCCGTAGCACGGGAACGTCCGACGCTTGCGGGTCATGGTGCTGAACTGGAGGACTTCCAGATCGCGAGTGAACTGCTCGGGGAGTTGGGCGATTCGTTCGCGGACTTCTCGCACCGAGACAGGATGCACGAACTCGCTGCCGGCGGCATTGACGATGAACCGGGTTGGCCCGCGGCCGCACGGCTCGTGCCAGTCTTCGGAGCCGCCCAATGCCGATCGCTGCATCTGGCCCTGCGTCGCCCGCTCGCGATAGGCCGCAACGGGCAGGCCGCTGTCCTTGGCTCGATGGCCACGGGGGAGAGAGAGAATTCGAGACGACGAGACCGCCGTTCGATGGTTTTTCTGGTTGTTGAATCGCATGGTGCAGTCCTCGGGTTGACTGGCACCATGCTATTGGCGACTGGAATTCAACGACAAGCTGTACAGCCGAACTGGCAGGCCAGAAGGAGGTTGCGCCGCAGCCTTGAATTCGGTTCCGAATCAGACACCTGTCAGGAGCCTGATCTCGATCCGAGGCGTCCGAGCGAACGACCGGGTGACGTTGAGGTTACGCTGGCGGGAAACAGCGAGCGGGACTCGACAGCTCCGACAGGTGGATCACGAACTGTTCACCACTGGCTGCAACAGACACTCCACCATTGAGTTGAGTCCGAATGCGGGCCGGTTTTTCCGATGGCACCGATTCTCACGTCACTCTACGAGTCTATTTTGGGGGCACTGCTCCCGCGAAACCTGGGTACTTGCTCGACTTATTCGTGATCGAGAGGTGCTTGCTGTTCTGCGTGGGTGCAAGAAATGTGTCCGAGTCGGGCTTGAGCGATGCCAGCGTCTTTTGTTGTCGCCTTTGTCCGCCGTTCCGCTTGTCAAACAGTCGCTTGTCGAAGCCTGTCGGTGCCGCACTCCAGCCCGCACTCAAATCCCAGTTGTTCGCAACTCCACCCTCCACCGAACTGAGCATGGCCCCAAATGCGGCATCGTCGTATTTCTGCTCGAAGCCCGTGGCCTCCAGATTCAAGCCAGGTGTTTGCAAGTCCACAAACAAGTTGTTGAAGAACCCAAATCCGCTGCTTCCCGAGGCTGGCATGTCGGCGAACAGGAATGCCCGTTCGCAGCGGAAGTACGAATTGTTCCAGTGGACTACATCCTTCCAGACCGGCTTGCCACTGCCAAATCGAGTTCCTGTGGCGAGCTCGCTGAAAATCGACAGACAGACTTGGACATCTTCGACGGGGAGATCGAAGCTGACGCCCGTTGCCATCTTTCCGAAGAACTTGCAGCGGGAGATCAGAATGTGGGCGGGATCCTTCTCTGTCGGCGCGACTTTTCGCAGCGCAATGCCGATCGCCGTCGGATCGCCGGGGTGAAAGGTGAGTTGGTCCAGCGCGATCTTGTCTGTCTCTGCGTCCGCAGTCGGACTGTGAAGTCCGACTCCCCAAACGCCCACCTTTTTGAAGTTGCTGATCGTCAGTCCGACGATACGCGAGCTGGTCATCGCCCCGGTCAACTTGATCGCAACATCCTTTCCGCTGGCGTCAACTTCAAATCCCTGGATGCGTACGCGGGAGGCGGCCGTGATGTCGATGATTGGTTCGGGACCGGGAGGAGCCAAGATCACCGGTTCGCCCTTTTCCGCAACGATCTGGATTCCGGGGGGGAAACTGGCATCAATGATGATCCGTTCCTCGTACCGACCGGAGGGGATGCGAATCACACGCAGCTTGGCGGAAGTCTCTTTTTTCGCGGCGGCGATTGCGTCGGCGATCTTTGCCACGCCCGGTTCACCAACCTTGAACATCATCCGGTCAGCATCAGCAACGTCGGAATCGGGGTCCGCGATCTTTACATAGTCCTTCGACGAGGGCGTGCTCTTTTGTGGTCCGTTCCCTTTCGTTGACGCTTGTGAATTCGCGGTCGAATCCGGATTGAAGACCATCCAACCAATTCCGGCGATGAGCACCACGACCACTGCGGCCACACCACCAACGAGAGCTTTGCGTTGAATCAGGTTTTTGGCTGGTGACTGTTTCTTGGCCCCTGCGATCAGAGAAACCGTGGGAGAGGCCAATGAAACTGGCGTGCCCCCAACAGGCATTGCCGCCGGCGCGGAAAAGTCCGGCAAGCTGCCCAGCGGTTCCATTGGTTGTGAATCGAGCAGCGGCGCGGCGAGGACTGTGGGTTCGGAGACAGAGACGGAAGCCTCAGGCGTTGAAAGTTGCAGCGTGGGGAAATCGTTGGGAGCTGGGAGAGTCGCGGTGATCGTGGCTTCCTGTTCCCAACCGAAGTTGAACGGATTGCTGTCGTCCGCTGGAGCCGTGTCCGGAACGATGACAATCGGCTCGGCAGTCGGTGAGGCCACAACTGTCGCGGTCGGCACTGGTGGTGGCGCGGACGAAGTCGATGCGATGGGGACAGCCACCGGAGGCGCGATGGGGGCGGCGACTGGTGGTGTCAACGGTGCTGGCACTGGCGGCGAGATCGGAGACGCCACAAGCACCTGTGGTTTGGTGGACGAGACGACGGGAGCACTCATGACGCCCGACGGCGGCAACGCGACAACTGTCGCGGGTTGCATCAATGGGGTGAACGTTGGAGTCTGCTGTGCGGACACAGCAATCGGCTTCGTAACCGCAGGCGCTGCGGGAACGACCGGTGATCCTTCTCCCGTGATTTTCACGCTCGCCTTGCGAGCTGGCTGAAGATTGTTCGCCGGGAGCAACGCCTCGGCCGACGTCGACGGAGCGGCTGGCACCGAATTTGGAGGGGGAGCCTCGTCACCAGCCAAGCTGGCAAAGAAGTCGGCGACGTTTTGATTTTCTCCAGTAGCGGAAGCCGGAACGGGAGCGGCATCGAGCCAGTCGAGCCCACTGCCCGTACTCGTCGCCCCTGTGGCTGCGGCGGGAGCAGGGGCTGGCGTCGCGGATTCCACTGGTGCGGGAACTGGTGTTGTCGCGGTTGCGGGAATTGTTCGCTGCACTGCCGTCGAGGGGGGAGGACTCTGCGACGACTCGACATTTCCCAACCCGCTGATGTCGCTTCCGCTCGCAGTCGAAGCCGCCGAGATATTAGAGAGCCCCTTATCGCGAGGCACGATCGTGCTGGCACCCGCCACGAAGGGATTCATCGCCGACCACGATGTGCCACCATTCTCCATCAACCATTTCGTCAGTGCCTGCGCCACCTCCTTCGCCGTTTGAAAGCGGTCGTCCGGTTTCTTCTGCATCATTTTCCGGACGATCGCCTCCAAACTCTCTGGAAAGTCCGGCCGTTTGTCCCGGATGGGGGCGGGGTCTTTCGTCTGATGGGCCATCAACCGCTGAGCCATCGTTCCTTCGGGATACGGGGGATGCCCCGTCAGCATGAAGTACACCGTGCATCCCAAGCTGTAAATGTCCGCCCGGATATCGACGGAGTGGCTGTCGATCGCCTGTTCGGGAGCCAGGTAATCCGCTGTGCCGAGCACCTTCTCGTCGTGCTGGATCGTCAGCGAGTTCTCGTCCTTGTCGCCGAAGAACCGAGCCAACCCCATGTCGAGCAGCTTCATGACACCCTTCTCGTCAATCAGCAGGTTGCCCGGCTTGATATCGCGATGCACCATGTTGGCTCGATGCGCATGGTGCAATCCCTCAGCCGCTTGTCGGACGTACTCCGCCGTAACGACATAACTCAGCGGGCCATTCTGAGCCACCAGTTCCTGCAGACTCTTGCCGGCGACATATTCCATCACCAGAAAGTGAATCTTCGCTTCCTGATCGACATCGTAGGCGCGGACGATGTTGCGGTGATCGAGAGCTGCGACGGCTTGGGCTTCGCGGTGGAATCGTTGCAGGTACGACGTGTCATCCACGCGAGCCTGCGGGAGCACTTTGATCGCCACCCGCCGCCGCATCAAGACGTGCTCAGCGAGGTAAACCGAACTCATCCCACCGCTGCCGAGGTGCGACAGCAACCGGTACTTGCCGAGGAAAAACCCCTTGTGCTTGCCCGCCAGCAGTTTGTCCACCTGCCACTTCGTGAGAGAATTGCGGGCGATGAATTCATCTGCCAGCACTTTGGCATCCTGGACGTTCACTCCTTTTTCCTGGAATTCCTTCCAAGACTTCTTGAGCTGCTCGGTCTCGATCAAGCCGCTCTGCTTGATCAGGCCCATGAGCTGTTCGCCGGTGAGTTTGGTCGACATGCAAGTTGACTCGTAGTTTCCACTCAGGCGAAACGATGACCACTGTCCATGGCACGACAAGGAGAACCGGTCGGCTGGCGGCGAGCAGCGTTCAGCAGATCCCAGCGATCTAGATCTCGCCAGTTCATCCAGATTGCAGCAACACATTATGCCGTGACCAGAGGGAAGTGAAAAGAATCGCGGGCGAATTTCGTGAGCCGGTCCGGGATGATGAACTTCAATCCGGGGGCGAGTGTGCGATTTCATATCAGCGGCAGTTTGAGGACGATTCTTGACGTGTGTGGACAGGAACTGTCCATGCAGCGTCGCCAGGGGTTCGCCAAACACCGAACAAACCGCCGTTTGTCCGTGCGGCACAAAGATTGCGATCTCCATCGGATCAACACAGGACCGGACAAATGCCCCGCCAAAATCACAGGAAGACATGATGCCACACCGCAGAATTGGAAGCCGCGGATTTACACTCATCGAATTGCTGGTGGTGATCGCGATTATTGCCATTCTGATCGCCTTGCTGCTGCCGGCCGTGCAGCAGGCTCGCGAGGCGGCTCGCCGCACGCAGTGCAAGAACAACCTCAAGCAAATCGGGTTGGCGTTGCACAATTACGCAGACGGGTTCAATCAGTTTCCGCCCAGCTTCTGCCTGACGGCGGGAACCGTGCTGTCGGGGAACAACGGATCGTGGTCGATTCACGGACGCATCCTGCCGTATCTGGACCAGGTGAATGCCTACAGCCAGGTGCGGTTGGACATTGCGTGGGATCAACCGCCGAACAATGCCACCGGTGTCGCCACACTCAAAGTTTCCTCTTATCGCTGTCCGAGCGATCCCAACGGCAATGTGGTACGAATCGATGCTGCCGGCAAGCCGCTGACCCAGCCTCACACGTATGGCTTCAGTTTTGGGACGTGGCTTGTGTTCAATCCGGCGACCGGAGCCGGCGGTGACGGAGCCTTTTTCGTAAACAGCAGCCTGACGACGGCCGGTTTTGTCGATGGGACAAGCAACACGCTGGCGGCCGCGGAAGTGAAGGCGTTCACATCGTATTTCCGAAATACGACCGATCCGGGACCGAACGTCCCCACTTCGACTGCGGTAGTTGCGAGTTTGGCGAGCGGATCACAGTTCAAACTCGGTCCGAATACGAATGACAACACGGGACACACCGAATGGTGCGACGGCCGCGTGCATCACGAAGGGATGACGACGGTCTTCACCCCCAACACGTTCGTGTCGTACTTGCATACGGATGGGCGCACTTACGACGTGGACTGCAACTCGCGGCAGGAAGGCCAGAGCGCGACGCAGCCGACGTATGCCGCCGTCACATCCCGAAGCTACCACCCAGGGTTTGTGCATATCCTGCTGATGGATGGTGCTTCTCGCACGGTCAATGACAATATCGACTTGACCATTTGGCGGGCACTGGGCACTCGCTACGGCCGCGAACCGGCTCGCGAGTATTAGCCGTCAGCCAAACAGGAATGGCAGTACTTCCAGCTTCAGCGCCAGAATCGTGAAGTATCCGAAGAAGCCACACGCCCAGACCAACATCACGAATCGCATCGGAGTAATCGCCAGACTACGAGGGAGAATCTTCGAGTTCAGGTACAGCAGGATCATCGAGTA
>JACRIH010000283.1 GCA_016235885.1 Planctomycetales bacterium
ACCGGGGGTGCTGCGGAGTCAGTCCGTCGATGATCGGTTCGAGCATCTGCGTCAACAGGCAGACCGACGCGACGACGGCACACGAACTCGGGAGATCAGGCAGCGGCGAGGCGGCGACTCGCGCGATGAATTCGTCCAACTCGCGATCGGTCGGCGGGGTTGCCGGAGACCACGCCGCAAGGGCATCGGCGATCCCCGACAAATCGCCACCACCATGCAGGCTCAGCCGCGCATCACCCGCCACGCCCTGCTGGCTGACTCCCCACGCCAGCGATTCGCCGTCGAGGTCGATCAGATGAATGTTCTCGAACGCGCCGAGCAGCCGCGGCAGGTCGAGATCGTTGCAGTTACCGGCTCCCAGCACGGCCAGACGACCGCCGGACTTGGGTCTCATCAGCAGATCGGTCACCACGGATCGATGGGGAGCTGCGAGCAACCAATTGTCGCGCGACATCCGGTTCCGCCGCTGCTGGTCGTCGAGATGTCTGCCCATGCGAAACAGTATGGAAGCAGTTTCAAAACCGTAGCCACGCTCGCCAGAGCGTGGGTGAATTGTTGCGAAACCCACGTTCTGGCGAACGTGGCTACGACTGACACCGATTATGAAACTGCTTCGAACGTACGGCTACTCCCTGGCTTTCACGTCGTAACAGAACAGCAATTCCTGATCGCGGAGGAACAACCGGCCGCCAGACACGACGGGGGGCGTCCAAATTCGGCCGCTCGGTTTTCGCGATGTCGATCGCTCGGGAATGCGGAATCGGCCCGACTCTTTCCACCCCGATGTACTCGATTCGATCAGCGCGACTGTTCCGTCGTCTTCGCTGTAGCAGTACATGCGACCGTCGGCGCAGGTCATCGAACCGGCTCGCAGTTTGGATTTCTCCATCCAGACGATCTCGCCGGTCTGGAATGCCTGGCACATCCAGCCCTTGCCTTCCGAGAACCCGAAAACGTGCTCGCCCACCAGCGCAACGTTGGCGTGGTGGTTCGTCATGTTCTTGTTGCTGTAGACCGACTCGGCTTGGAATTTGTCGCCGTCCCGTTCGATGCGGAGCAGGTCGCAACCCTGACCGGCACCGACGGTCGTGTAGACGAACGACCCGTGAATGATCGGCGAGTTGACGACTTCCGTGGAGAACGCCGGCTTCCGTCGATAGTTCCACAGCACACGTCCGCTCTTCGCGGCGACGCCGATCATCCCCTGATTCGTCAGCACGACGTACTGCCGCACGCCGTCGATCTCGGCGACCATCGGCGACGTGTACGCGGCCTGATCGGTCACTTCGGCGCTGCGCCAAAGCAACACACCGGTCGTCTTGTCGAGAGCAGCCACCGTCCCCTTCGGTCCACCGGGGACGCAAATCAATTGATCGCCATCCACCAGCGGTGACCAGGTGAAGCCCCAACCGAGATTCTTCGGACCGCCACCAATCGGATTGACCTGCGCATCCAACTCGCTCGGCAGATTCTTCCGCCAGCGCTCCTTGCCATCCGCCGCCTGCACGCAGACGAGGTCTCCGTTGCCTCCGAGCGCGAACACCAACTCGCCATCCACCGTCGGCGTGGCGCTCGGCCCGGCGCTCCAGCTGTTCGTTTTGAAATCGAACAGTTTGCCGACCGAAGCGGCCCAGGCTTCGGAGACGGCTCCGTCCTTCACCGAGTTGAGATCGAGAGCGATGAGGTACTCGGTGTCGCCGCGACCGCCGATCGTGAACAGCCGGTCACCAACAATCGCTGGCCCCGAGTATCCGATTCCGGCGTTCTTGTAAGTCCACACCAGAGCCGGTCCGCCAGCCGGCCAGTCTTGAAGCAGTCCCGTTTCGACAGAGACGTCGTTGCGTTGCGGGCCTCGGTATTGAGGCCAATCCGCGGCGCGGGCTGACAAGTTCAGAGAGATGACCAGCAATCCCAACGACGGAAATGTTCGCATCATGTACCTCATCGCGAGTTGAACTGACTGGCTGTTCACTGGAACTCAGGTTGATGATTGCGCTGATTTCGGGATTCCTCGTGAGCGGCAAGGCGCTAGCCGCCGGTGTGTTCAGCAAACCGGCGGCTAGCGCCTTGCCGCTCACAAAGCCGTTCGCGCGAACAGCATCAGCCGCAGGGCGCTAGCCCCAGTTTTCCCAGCACAGAACCGGACGCTAGCGCGTTCCGGCTGATTGGGCTGGCGCAAATATCAATCTGACGGTCAATAATCCACTGGCAACAGAATACTCCGACTCGACAGCCATCGCCACGATGTCAAGTATCGCGAGTGATTCTCAGAGACGCTCGCCCCTCACCCCCGACCCCGTCTCCCCCAAAAGGGGCGAGGGGAGATTCGTTAGTTCGCGCTCGGTCCCGGTGTTCGTGGCATCAGGACGCCCTGCGCCAGCATCGCCTGCACGAGTTTTTTCGCGACCGGACCCGCTGCGTGACCACCCGAGCCAGCGTGTTCGAGGACGACGACGAACGCGATGCGCGGGTTGTCGGCCGGGACGTAGCCAGCGAACCACGCGTGATCGGGACGAAGGTTGCCGGTCTCGGCCGTGCCGGACTTGCCCGCGATGGCGACTTCTTTCATGCGCACCGTCTTGAAGCCGGTCCCTTGCGGATGTTCGACGACTTGCCGCAGACCGCGCCGCACCAAATCGAGCGTCCCGCGCGATAGGTCGGGGATCGGATGCGGATCGGGAATCGTCACACCCAGCGATTCGCCACGATCATCGGTCACGTCTTCCGACACGACCGTCGGCCCGGACGTTTCGGCCAGGTGTGGCGTGACGAGGTTCCCGCCATTCGCGACCGCGGCCATCATCCGCGCGACTTGCAACGGCGTCACGGTGAGCGTCGCCTGCCCGATCGCAAGGCCGAGCGTGTCGCCATCGACGCGCCCGCGTTCGGCGCGGTCGCGCTGTTCGGCGCGGGTCTCCCGACCCCGCCGATCCGCCTGACCGAAGGTCTCCCTCCCCGCACGTCCCACCGGCAGGTTGCCGCGCAGCTCGCCCGGCAGATCAATTCCCGTGGGCTGACCAAATTCAAATCGGCTCGCCCAGTCGAGCAGCGGTTCCGACGAACCGGCTCGTCGCGCCGCGGCGAAGAAGTACACGTTGCACGACCGGGCCAGGGCTTCAACCACGTCGCAGTTGCCGTGACCGACGCCGTGGTGCGAAAAGATCATGCACCGGTGACGTTCAGGCTGGTCCAGAAAGCCCTGACAAAAGTAGTCCCGCTCGGGCTGGATGTGTCCCGACTGCAACAGCGCCGTGGCCGAGAGGACTTTGAACACCGACCCCGGCGGCAGCGTCGCGTGGGTGACTCGCGAGAAGAGCGGCTTGCGGCTGTCGGCGTTGATCCGCTCCCACGCGGCCGCGTCGTGGCCGACGATGTCGTTGATGTCGAACCCCGGAGCCGACACCGCCGCCAGCACGGCTCCCGTGCGGACATCCAGCGCGATCAAACTTCCACCGACCGGTACCGGCAGCGGTTTTCCCGTGACCTCGTCGATGGGTTCGTCCGCCGACAACGTCTCGTCCAGCAATCGCTCGCCGGCCGCTTGCAGCCCCGCATGCAAAGTCAGTTCGAGGTCACGTCCGTCGCGCGGGTTGCGAACGATCTCCGTCCGCAGCACTTCACCGCGCCGATTGACCACGAGTTTTCGGAGGCCACGCAGCCCGCGCAGGTGTCGTTCGTATTGCCGCTCCAAACCCGCGACCCCCACGCGGTCACCCGGCTGGTAATCCAACGGGTCGCCATTCGGAAACTCCAGCTGTCGCCGGGCGATCTCGTCACCATCAATCGGTTGCCGGTAGCCCACGAGATGCGGAGCCAGCCGACCGTGGGTGTACTCGCGTCGAGTTCCATGCTCGATTCGCAGGCCAGGGTAACGCTCCGGGTGCGATTCGATTTCGACGGCGACATCGTGCGACACGTTCGACAGCACGGGGTGATACGCAAGCTGTTCCTCAATTTCCAAATCCGGATACGTGCCGCGCTGTGGCGGCGTGGTGAGCACGACGCGGACCTGATCCAGCGCCTGTTCCCACCACGCGGCCTCGCTGTCTGACACCGTCACACCAACCGACTCCCGTTCCTCGCGCCGCGCGGCCAGGCGCTCCGAGACGTCGCGATGAATGCGTTCGGTTCGCCGCTGAATCTCCATTCGCCGTTCGCGCACGTCTCGTGGTCCGACTTCCGCTGCGACAGCCAACCGCTCCCACATCTGCTGACGCTGAGCTGTCAGCCGGGCGACTTCGTCTCGCACGCGATCCGGTTTCCGCCGTGCTTTCGGATCGAGCCGCGACAACGCTTCGCCGCGCAGCCATTTCTCGTCCGCCGGAATCTCCAGCCAGCGGTAGTGCGCGGTGACATTGTATACGCGCACGTCGCGAGCCAGTTCGATCCCCTCGGCCGACAGAATTCGTCCGGTGAGCGCCGGGATCTCCTCGAACTTCTCGCGAGTCTTCCCGAACTCGACCGCATACTCGTCCGTCAGAAACGCCTGCACGTGAACCATCCGCCCGCCGACGACCAGCAGCGCGACCGCCATCGCCGCGAACAACACCGCCAACCGCCCGTTCGGTCGCCAGCCCAGACCGCGATCGGTCTTCGCGACCGGAGCCGGTGCCAGTGAGTGGGTGGGACGATTGAGCATGTTACCGAGTTGAGAAAAATGGGAACGCAAAAGACTCCCGACCCCGTCCTCACCCCGTCAGCATTCGCCAACGATTGGTGACGACATGGGAGCGAGATCGTTCGTCGCTCGTTGTGATTTGTGGTCGCCATATCAAACGAACTGCACAGCCGATCACAAATCCCACGACCGCGGTGGTAGCTCCGGTTGTTAGTGAGTGGATCGCCAGGTTGGTCACGTCGGACGTCACACCAGCCAGCGCGAGTCGCAACCCATCGGCCAACGCAATCTCGGCGGAGACGATTGTCGCCGTGAGCAGCGCCGTGGTGAACAGCGATCGGAATTCGTTCAGCCGCCGCAGCCGTTGAATCACGGTGGCCGCGACTGCGAGACCGACGAGGTCGATCCCCAGCGGCGACGATGTCAGGCAATCGGCCAGCAGCCCCCAAGTGGCAGCCAACAACAAGCCCTCTCGCTCATCGAGTCGCAGCACCGTCGGCACGAGGGCCAGCCACAGCAGGTGAACGTGAAACGAACCGTAGCCCACGCTGTCGCCCAACCCGGCGTGGAGCGAGAACGCGGCGTACGTCCAGAGAGTCAATCCGATCAATTTCATTTCAAATCTCAAATCTCAGATTTCAAATTCTCAGCTTGCCATCAATTCGCCGATACCCGCGCTGGGTTCGGGACCGTACGGAGGACGTGAACGATTTTCAGCCGATCGTGTACGCGGGCCGGGCGCACCCAGATGTCCCACTCGGTTGCACCGGGTTTCAGTTCAGCGCGGGCGATCTGACCGTAGTACATCGGGGACGGCAGAATGCCGTCGGTGTCGGCGGTGTAGACTTGGTCGCCGACGTTGACGGGATCGGTGATCAATTTCAGTCGGCACAATTCGGAGCCGTCCCCTTCGAGTGTCCCCGCCTGACCGAACACCAGCCCGTCGGATGTTTCGCGAGCCAGCCGCGCGGCACCGCGATAGCCTCGATCGGTGACGCGCTGCACGGTGCTCGTGAACTGCGTGACCTTTGTGATCTTGCCGAGCACCGTCCGCCCGGCTAAGACCGATTCGCCGTTGTTCAGCGACGTATCGGCTCCGATATCGAGCAGCGTGTGACCGTCGTCCGCCAGCACGAACGCCGCGTGCGGTACGCCGTGCGCGGAACCGAAAGCAAGCAGCGGTCGGCCTTGCCACGGGCGGAGTGTTTCCTGACCGATCACGCGGGCGGCGACGAGTTCGGCTTGCAGCAGCGGCGATGAGGTGGCGACTCGCTGGCTGGCGAGCAATTTTTCCGCTTCGAGTTGTTCTCGCAGTCGCGTGTTGACGACGGCGGTTTTTCGCAACTTGGTTTCGAGCGCGGCGATCTGGTCCAACAACTCGCGTTCGGTCGCGGAATTCTGCGTGCCACCGGCGGGCAAACCCCGCGCGACACCCCGTGCCGAGTCCACCGCGGCATCCGCGACGATTCGCACCCCGAGTTGTCCCGGTCGGGTCGTGTCATGCACGACCGATCGGATCGCGTCGGTCACGTTGTCCGGACAGACGATCAACGCGCCGCCCACGAGGCACAGGGCGAGGGGCATCCAGAACGGTGCGTTGTGATCACGAGACATTGAATTGCCGATTTTCGATTGCCCCTTGGTTGGCTCTCCGCCAAGCGTGTTGAACAAGATTATTTCACGCAGAGGCGCGGAGTTCGCGAAGACAACTTAACTCTCCCTCTCTTCAAACCCTGCGGACCCTGCGCCTCTGCGTGAGAACTCTTTAGAAATTGCCAGCTTCAACACGGATGGCGGAGATGCTATTTGGTGCCTCGGCATAGGGACGAAAATCGAGTCATTCGGCAATCTCAAATCGGCAATCGGAAATTCCGTTCACCCCTCCCCCGTGTCCAAACTGTCTCGCCACTGCGCGAGGTGATCGAGGCAGATCGCTGTGCCGCGCGCCACCGTGGTCAGCGGGTCGTCGGCCACGCGGACGGGGACGTTGAGTTGTTCGCTGAGGTACAGGTCGAGGCCACGAAGCAGCGCGCCGCCGCCGGTCAGGACGATGCCGTTGTCCACGAGATCGGCCACGAGTTCCGGGTCGCACTGTTCGATCACGTTTTTGATGCAGTTGCGAATCGCATCTAGCGGTTCGTGCAGCGCGTCGCGGATTTCCTCGCTGGTGACGATCGCTTTCCGCGGCACTCCGCTGATCGTGTCGAGACCCCGCACCTCGCCGGTCAATTCCTGATCGAGCGGGTACGCCGAGCCAAGTTCGATTTTGAGCTGCTCCGAAACCTGCGACCCCACGCGGAGCGAGTAGTGTTGCTGGAGGTAGACGATGATCGCCTCATCCATTTCGTCGCCACCGATGCGGATGGATTTTTGCGCGACGATGTCGGCGAGGCTGAAGATTGCAACATCGGTCGTGCCGCCGCCGATGTCGCAGACCATGCTGGCCATCGGTTCGGAAATCGGCAGGCCGGCTCCGATCCCCGCCGCCTTCGATTCCGCGATCAGATACACCTGCCCGGCACCGGCTCGTTCGGCACTGTTGAACACGGCTCGTTTCTCGACCGGCGTGATGCTGCCGGGGACGGCGATGATGACACGCGGACGCAGGCCGTGCGATTTGCGGATCGCCTTCTGAATGAAGTACCGCAGCATGGCTTCGCACAACTCGAAGTCGGTGATGACCCCGTCGGCGAGCGGCCGCACGGCGGTGATCGAATCGGGCGTCTTGCCGAGCATCTGCTTGGCGAGTTTTCCCACGGCGGTCCCGCGCCCGAGCACCTTCCGCGTCCCTTTCTGCAAGGCCACGACCGACGGTTCGTCCACGACAATGCCGACCCCTTGCACCGAGACCAGCGTGTTCGCGGTCCCCAGGTCAATCGCCAAGTCAGGACAAAGCCAGCGTCGCAATCGGTTCAGCATCCATGCCTCCGAGGTGGAAGTTCACCCGTAGGTCAGGCTTTCCAGCCTGACACAAATCGGGTTTGCCTCCCGCAACACGCGTCAGGCTGGAAAGCCTGACCTACTTGCTGCCAAAGGGCGGGAGTTGTACCGCAAAGGCAAGAATCGAGGCAAGATGCTTCACGGCGTCCAGAGCAACGGATGATCGTTCGGCACCGGCGGCGATTGCGATCGCGGCAGGCGTCTCGCCTTCATCCGCACGTACGGCGGGATGAATAGGCCGCGGTGGCCGAAGTGGCCGGGGGCGGATTTTTCGTCGCCGCGATACGGTTCGCGGAGGTCTTCGAGGAGGAAGCCCGAGCGCACGAGGCCGCCGACGAGTTGGTCCCAGCGATGCAGGTATTCGGTCGTGCCCGGTTCGCGGTAGGAACGGTCCGCGGCGGGAGGGAGCGGGCCGTCGAGGTAGTAATGCGTGCCGAGTACCCACCGGTCCTGACCGTCGCGGCCGGTGATCTGCAAGCTGGTCGGTTGCTTGTGCTGGCTGATGTACATTCCGCCGTCGCGCAGCACCCGGGCGACTTCGCGATACACGGCTTCGACGTCGGGGACGTAGCACGTGCTCACCGGCTGATGCACGATGTCGAAGCTGGCGTCTGGCAGCGCCGACAGATCGTCCATCGACGCCTGAAGCACGCGGACTCGCAGCCCGCGTCGTTCGGCTTCGCGCTCGTCATTCTGGAGCATGGACGTGCTCAGGTCCACCACCGTCACGTTTGCTCCGGCCGAAGCGTACAGGATCGACTGCCAGCCGCCTCCGGCCGCGAGACAAAGCACGTCCAACCCGTGAACGCTCGATGGCAACCAGCCGCGTCCGTCGAGAGTCTTGATTGGTTCGCGACATTCCTCGTCCGACGCGACCTTGGCGAAGACGCTGCCGGTGTCGGCCAGGCGGTTCCACGCGGATTGATTGCGGGCGAGGTGAGAGCGGTCGGGCGCGTCAGCCATGCTTGTTGAAGTGAAAAACCACGAAGACCCAAAGACACGAAGACAGCACGAAGCAATCCGATCCAACTTCGTGTCGTCTTCGTGACTTCGAGTCTTCGTGGTTTGCTTTCAATGAACGAACAAAAACTGCTTGGAATTGATCAACGCCCACAGCAGGTCTTGATAGGCTTCCTGCGGGGAGGCGGCTTGGGGGAGGAACGAGCGGGTGGCCTGGATTTCGGCGTCGGTGGGGCGACGGGACCAGGCGGTCAGGTAGAGTTCGGTCATGATTTCTTCGTGAGACTTCTTCGCGGCCAGCAGCTTGGCGATGCGGCCGTTGGCGTCGGCGAGTTTGGTTTGCACGATGTCGCCATTCGTCACGTGCAGAGCCTGCGCGAGGTTTGGATCGGGGGACCGTTCGCACTCGCACACACTGGCTCGTTTCGGTTTGCCGAAGGTGTTGAGGAACACGTTCGGGTACTGCGCGTCGGGGAGTTCGATGGCGCGCGTTCCCAGCGGCAGGTTCGGGAATTTCGTTTGCGATCCGGTGACGATGTCGACCGCGTCCAGCAGCGATTCGGCCGGCAGGCGTTTGACGGTGAAGTGCGAGTAGAACTTTCCGTCCGCCGCGTTCTGCGGCGTCGGTTGCGAATCGAGCTGGTACAGCCGCGAGTTGAGGATATCGCGGAGCAATATCTTCAGGTTGAAATTGGAATCGCGGAACGATTTCGCGAGGGCACCCATCAGTTCGATGTTCGTCGGCGGATTCGTGCCGCGCATGTCGTCCACCGGTTCGACCAACCCGCGTCCGAGCAAGAAGCGCATGTACCGGTTGACGATGTTTTCGGCGAAATACTTGTTCTCCTTCGACGTCAACCAATTCGCGAGCGGGATGCGGCGGTCGAGCGGATCGTCCACCGATTCGCCATCGAGGGGCGTCGGCGGCATGCGCTGGCCGGTTCGGGGATGATTGATTTCGCCGCTGGACCGAACCATCACCACCTGTTCGGCACCGAACAATCCGAACTCCTGCGAGTTCTTCGTACTGACTCGCGAGAAGAACGCGGCGAACCCGTAGTAGTCCGCCTGGCTGTATTTTTCAAACGGGTGGTGATGGCACTTGGCGCACATCAGCCGCACGCCGAGGAACACTTGCGCGGTCGATTCGGCCAAGTCAGGGGCATTTTTGGCGATGCGGTAGTAGTTCGCTGGCCCGTTTGAAAACACGGAACCCTGCGCGGTCACCAGCTCGCGGACGAGCTGGGCAACTGGCTTGTTCTCGCGAAACGAACCGAGCATCCAGTTGTGCAGCGCCCACATTCCCTGCGGGTTGAGTTCCTGGCTGTCGTTGCGGATGAGGTCGGCCCAGCGAAGCGTCCAGAACGACGCATACCGGTCGTTGTAAATGTCGAGCGCAGGATCGCCGGTCAGTCCGAGCAACCGGTCGATCAACTTCTTCCGCTTGTCCGGGTCTGGTGAATCGATGAATGACGTCGCTTCGTCGCCCGTCGGCAGCGAACCGGTCACGTCGAGGAATGCGCGGCGAATGAATGTCGCGTCGTCACACACTTGTGACGGCGGAATTCCCAGCTCGCGGAATTTGGCGGCGGCGTGCGTGTCGATGTAGTTGCGGTCCTGCCATCCGGCCAGATCGACCGACGGTGCGTACGGCGACACCACCATGCAAATGTCCGCCTGACCTTCAAACCGCACCATCACGGAGGCCTGTCCCTTGCCGATCACGCTCACGAGGCCCTGCGACGTGACCGTGAAAACTGATTCGTCCATGCTGTCGAACTTGGCCCACGACGTAACATCGCGCGTCTGCCCGTCAGCGTAGGTCGCGATCACCCGCAACTGCTGTTTCGCACCGGGTTCGGCCAGACGGTGCGTCGGCGTGACGGCGAGTGACTTGAGTTTTGGCGAGTTGGCCTGCGGCCCCGGAGCACCCGCCGCCAGCCAGGCGACAAGAATTTGATGATCGATCGACCCCGCTTCCATTCGCCGTCCGCCACCGTGTCCCACAGTCATTGTCGGTTTGAGCAGCAGCAGACTCTGCGCCGGATCGAGAAAGTTCACTCGGCGCCCCTGCCGGTCGCGCACGATCGCCCGGTGATCGCCATCCGGATCGAAACCGAACACCGAAAAGATCAGTCCCCCCTTGCCGTGCTGGCTCGCATGGCAAGCCCCCATGTTGCACCCCGTCTTGCTGAGAATCGGGGCCACATGGTCGAAGAACCCGATCTTCGCCTGCGGCAACACGTCGGTCACTTCGACCGAGATTTGCTTGGCGATTCCGTCGGCAGTGATCGTGATCGTCGCCTGTCCATTCCCGACTGCGAGCACTCGCCCACCAACACTGACCGTCGCCACGTTCGGGTCGGACGATTGATACGTCGCCTTCGTTGTGAAGTCTTCGGACCGATCCGTCGTCTGTCCCTGACCATCCACGGCCGTCGCTAGCAACTGCGACTGTGAGAAGTTGCCCTTCAGCGCGACTTTGTCCGGGACGACGCGGAACTCTCCGGCAAGGGACGCAGATGCGGACAGGATCAACACAGCGAGCAGGGCGAGGATTGAGGATCGACGATTGAGGATCGACGAGGTTGTGTCGCGGTCTCCCGACCGCGACACGTGCGCGACCGCAGGTCTCCCGAATGCATGCTCTCCCGACCGAATCAAGGAGGCCTTTGGTCGGGCCAGCGGCGGGGTCAGGAGACCCGCGCCGAACTTTACGTGAATGACAACTGACTTCTGCATGTCAGCACTCCGCAGACGGATGAACTTGGGTGGGATGGTTCCGATCGCGCAGAATTTGCCGCAGACCGGGGCGGGATGGCTACTCTTCAAATCGTCAACCGTAGCCGGACATGATTATGCCATTCCGCCGCAGCCGATGCTACGGGTAAATAGGCTTTGATTTGACCCGGACGTTCGCTAGCATAGTTCCCAGTCATTCCAAGCCGGACAGGTTGGTCCCTGTCCACGACTTCCCCCCTGCCTCCCTGTGCATCATCCCGCCCGCACACATTGAATGAGGAGTCGATCATGCTCGATCTTTTGTCCGGTTGGACTCGCGATTGCGAAAGCGTCCAACGCCGCTCGTTCCTGAAGCTGGGAGCTTTGAGCGGACTCGGCGTGTCGCTGCCGCTGGCGTTGCAGCAAAAGGCGGCGCTGGCCAAGAGTGGCAAGCCGCAGTCCGACATGAGTTGCATCCTGATCTGGACGCACGGCGGAACCAGTCACCACGACACGCTCGATCCAAAACCGACGGCTCCCACGAACGTACGGGGCGAGTTCTCTGTGATCGACACGTCGGTTCCTGGGATGCAGTTCACAGAGGTCTGCCCGAAGCTGGCGGAAAACCTCAACCGGTTCGCGGTACTTCGCGGCTGGAACCCGAAGAACGGCAGCCACGGTACGGCCGACCAGTGGTGCATGTCCGGGCGGCAATTCAACCCGGCACTCACGTACCCGTGCTACGGGTCGGTCGTCAGCCAGTACTTTGGATTCCGATCGGCCTTGCCGCCGTTCGTGCAACTCGGCGACTCGATTGATCGACGGTTCGGCGGTGGGACCTCCGGTTTCCTGCCGCTCGAACATAGCCCATTCGAGATCCCGACCGATCCGAACGCAGCCAATTTCGTGGTTCGCGACATCACCCCGCCGGGCGGAATCGCAGCCGACCGCGTGTCCCGCCGGCGCAGCGTGCTGGGGGCGATCGAAAGCCTGCAACGCAAGGCCGAGATTCAACCCGACGCCTTCGACGCGCAGGACGAACACGTCAAGACCGCGTTCAACATGATCACCGCCCCGGAAACGAAGAAGGCTTTCGAGATCGACCGGGAAGACCCGCGTCTCCGCGATCGTTACGGCCGAAACAAGTTCGGACAGAGCTGCCTGATGGCTCGCCGGCTGATCCAATCGGGAGTCCGCTTTGTCACGGTGGCCGATCCGGGATGGGACACGCACCAGAATAATTTCGCGTCGCTGAAGAACACGCGGATGCCTCCGATCGATCAGGGACTTCCCGAATTGATCATCGACCTGGCCGATCACGGGCTGCTCGACACGACGCTCGTGGTGTGGCTGACCGACTTCGGGCGCACGCCGAAAATCAACTCAGCCAGCGGTCGCGATCACTGGGCGTCGGCCGGATTCGCGGTGATGGCCGGCGCGGGCATCCCCGGCGGCGCGGTCCTCGGTGCCACCGACGAACAAGGCGAACGACCGATCCGCGACGAATACTTCACCGACGACATCGCCGCCACGATCTATGCCAAGATTGGGTTGCCTCTCGACCTGTACGGCCATACCGCCGACGGCCGCGCCCTCCGACTGAACGAAGGCAAGCTGATCAAGCAGTGGATGTAGCTTTCCAACCACGAAGGCACGAAGAGCACGAACGAGCCACGCCTCTTCGTGATCTTTGTGCCTTCGTGGTTTTTCTTTTTTTGCTCGTGAGGTGCCTTCCATGCGATTCGTGACCGGCTGCGCTCTGCTCGCTTTGACGTTGGCCGCCAACGCGGCCCTGGCTCAGCAGACGAATAATTCGTATCCGATGCTGATGAGTCTCAAACCGGTCGCGATCCAGATCGGCCAGACGACCGAGTGTGAAGTCGCCGCGCGATACAACTTGTTCGGCGCGAACAAAGTGCTGGTCTCCGGCAGCGGCGTGACCGGCGAAGTCGTCCCGCCCGAAAAACCGCCCGAAGCCAAGCCGCCGGCGAAGCCCGTTCTGGCGAAGATCAAACTCAAGTTCACCGTGGCATCGGACGCGCAGCCCCGTCCGCGCGAGTTCCGCATCGCGACGCCCCAAGGTGTCAGAACGATCGGTCAGATCGTCGTCGTTAGCGATACGATTTTGAGTGAAACGGCCGACAACGACACGGCGGCGAAGTCTCAAGTCATCACGCTGCCCGCCACCGCGTGCGGCACGATCGAAAAGGCGGAGGATGTGGACTGGTTCAAGTTCAAAATCGAAGCGGGGACGACGTGGACATTCCGAGTCCGCGGGCAGCGGCTCGAGAACGCGATCCACGATTTGCAGACACACGTCGATCCGATCATCTCGCTGCGGAACTCGAACGGCAGCACGCTGGCTCAATCCGACAATGTCGATGCCGGCGACCCGTTGTTGTCGTACAAGTTCGATCAGGCGGGGGACTACCTGCTCGAAATCCGCGACGTGCGGTACCTGGGGAATGCCGACTGGGTGTACGCCATCGAAATGCACAACCGCCCGCACATTTCGCAGGTGTTCCCGATCAGTGTGGCGGCGGGAGCCGAAACGAAGTTGGCACCGGTCGGGCTGAACCTTCCGGCCGCCGATGCCATCGTCAGTCTGACGCTTCCCTCCGAAACGTCCGTCGGTTTGCAACGTGTCGCCGTGCCGGTGACCGGTCAGCCGACGAATGATTTCGCCGTTGTCGTGTCAACTGTCCCGCCGGTTCTCGAAGCGGCTGGCGACAACAACACCATTGCTGCCGCCCCGCAAGCCGTCACACTGCCCGCGGCGATCAACGGTCGGATCGAATCGGCGAGTGATATCGATGTCTACTCGTTCGAGGCGGCTGCCGGTGACAAATGGTCGTTTGAAGTGTTCGCCCGGCGAGCCGGATCGGAACTCGACCCGGTCGTCCGGCTGCTCAACGACAAGGGGGCCGTGCTGATCGAAAACGATGACGGACGCTGGGGCCGTCTGAATCACGCCGACTCGTGGATCGAAAACTGGGCGGTCCCTGCGGCGGGGAAGTATTTCCTGGAGATCCGTGACCTGCATCTTCGTGGCGGGCCGGGCTTCACCTATCTAATTCAGGCGACGAAGGCCCAGCCGTATTTCGAACTCGAAGTGGACACCGACAAGACTCAGTTGGCACCCGGCGCGAATTCGCCGGTTTACGTCCGCGTCGTGCGCAAAAACGGTTTCGTTGGTGAAGTCACGCTGGGTGTGGAGGCGCTCCCGCCGGGAGTTACCGCGACGACGGGGCGGATTCTGGAGAGCGGGCTGGACGGAGTGGTCATTCTGCAAGCGGCGGCAAATGCTACGGCCGTGGTCGCGAACATCCGGTTCACAGGTGCCGCCATACTGCCGCAACCCGACGGTGCCGCGCTCTCGCTGACTTCGGCCGGTCGGACGTTGCAGGAGATGTACAATCCGGGCGGAGGTCGAGTGCATTGGGAAGTCGGTTCGCACACGGTTTCCGTCGCCGATCCGATGGACCTGCGGTCGGTGAAGATTTCGACGGCGGACATCAAGCTCGCCCCCGGAAGTTCGCAGAAGATCGAAGTGACCGTCGAACGCGCTCCAGATTTCAAAGGGAACGTCACGCTCGAACCGCTGTTCACGCACCTCGAACAACCGTTCGGCAACAGTCTGCCGAAAGGCGTGACCGTCGACGTGTCGCAAAGCAAAACGCTGCTAACCGCCAACGAATCGAAAGGCTGGATCACCCTGAAGGCCGCGGCCGACGCTCCTGCCGTCGAACGGCAACTGGCTCCCGTGATGGCTCACGTGTCGATCAACTTCGTGATGAAAGCCACGTACTGCGGCGAACCGCTGTGGATCACCGTGGCACCGGCGGGAAAGTAGTTTTGGAGGGACACTGATGACCGGTTGTGCGCAGGCAAAGATCGTCCTAACTTGCCTCGCTGTCCAAGCTGTCGTGATTGTCTTTGTCACCGGGTTCCTTTCGCTCGTTCCAGATTGGTTCATGGGTGTACAGAACTTTCTCGCGATAACCACGACAGGTCTAGGATTCGTTTGCGCTGTGACATCGCTGCGAACTTCTGGTGCGGTGAACAGAAGTATCGGGACGGTTGGATTGCTCTGGTTTGGATTCGTGTTGATGATGTTCGCTGGCGCCTTTGGTTAGTGAAATCGGATTATTGAGCAAATCTCCATCGGCGAAGCAACGCATTGCGTTTCACAATCAACGGAGACGACCATGACTCACGACTCACTCTGCACTCCCATCGACCACCGCGTCTCGCGGCGTGAATTGCTGGGCGGGATGAGTTGTCTGGCGGCCACCGCATTCGGCGCGGGAGCGCTCACCGGGTTGGCGGACGAAGCGCCGAAGATCAAGGACAAGCAGGTGCTGTTTGTCTGGATCGATGGCGGGATGAGTCAGCTTGAGAGTTGGGACCCGAAGCCGAACACGCCGTTCGGTGGCCCGTTTCGACCGATCGCGACGTCGGTGCCCGGTGTGCAGGTGAGCGAACTGATGCCGCACACGGCGAAACAAATGCAGCATCTGGTCGTCTTGAGGAACATGGCGACGAAAGACAATTCGCACTCGGCAGGCGTGCCGCGCATTCAGCGCGGAGACCCGAAGAACCGCGGCGTGACGTATCCATTCTTCGGATCGGCGGTGGCCAAGCTGCTGGGTCCGGGGTCGAGCAAGCTGCCGCCGTACGTGTGGATCAAGCCCGGCAACGGCGGGTTCATCCACGCCGATGGTGGGTTCCTCGGGCCGCAGTACGGAGCACTCGCGTTCGGCGACGGCAAGCCGCCGGAGAACATCCTACGGAACCCGACCGTCACCGAGGACGACGACGCGATTCGCAATCAACTCCGCGAAACTGCGAACAAGCGCTACGCGGCCGGGCGGCGGCCGGAGGTGAACGAAGCGAACAGCTACGTCTACGAAATGGCCCGCAAGTTGATGCAACGACAGGACCTGTTCGACACGGCTAGCTTCGACCCGAAGGATGTCGAACGCTACGGCACGCACGAATTCGGCCGGCACATGTTGCAGGCTCGAAAGATGCTCGAAGCGGGCGTGCGGTTCGTGAAGGTCAATTCGTACGGCTGGGACACCCACGGCGACAACTTCATCGGCCACCGCAACCTCATGCCGAAGTTCGATCAGGGTTTTGCCGCGATGATCGAAGACCTGGCAGCGCGCGGGATGCTCGACAATGTGCTCGTGATCGCGATGTCCGAGTTTGGACGAACGCCGCGAATCAACGGTCACATCGGGCGCGATCACTGGCCCGAAGCGTGGTCGCTGGTGATGTCCGGTTGCGGTATGAAAAAAGGTGTGGTCGTCGGCAAAACGAACGCCAAGGGAACCGACGTGGATGGCGAAGGCTACGACATCGGCCACCTGTTTCACACTTGGTTTCAGGCGCTCGGCATCAAGTCAGACAAGATCGAATACGACAACCACGGCCAGCCGCTGCCGATCGCACACGACGAAATGTTTTCCGTGAAGGAGGCGCTGGCATGAACGACGACCTGACGACACTCAAAGAACAGTTCACGCCCAAGCCCAAGCCGTTCAAGGTGCTGGAGAACAAGCGCGAGTTCGGGGCGGCGCGGTTCAGCCCGTGCGGGAAGTTTTTGTTCGCGGCGGGATACGACGGGCAGGTGCATCGCTGGGATTCGTCCGGAGACGAATTCAACGAGGTCGCCCCTGCGCTCGGCGGGCACAACGGCTGGGTTCAGGATGTCGCCTTCGATGCCGCGGCACCGGCGGTGTACTCGGTGGACACGTGGGGCCGACTCAGCCGCTGGGATTACGCGGCGCTGGGCGAACAACCGCTACCAAAATGGTCGGTCGAGGCGGCTCACGACGGCTGGATCACGTCGGTCGCGGTTAGCCCGGACGGGCAGCTCGTCGCAACGGGTGGACTCGATCGCGCCGTGCGCGTCTGGTCGGCAATTGACGGAACGAAGCGTCACGAGTTTCTCGCCCAGCCCGACGACATCCTGCAAGTCGCCTTCCATCCGGATGGCAAATCGCTGGTGTCCGGCGACCTGAAGGGAATCGTCAAGCTGTGGGATCTCGCTTCTGGCCAAAGCACGCGCCAGTTTGATGCGGGCGTGCTGTACAAGCTCGATCGCTTGCAGGACGTTGGCGGGGCGCGATGCCTCACGTTCAACGCGGACGGTTCGCTGTTGTTCGTGGCCGGAACGAAACCGGTCAACGGCGGCAACGTGCAGGGCATCCCGACCGTGCTCGCCTTCGATTGGGCCGGTGGCACCGTCAAGCACACGCTCGAACTCGGTCAGGCAGGGGACGTGTACGTTTGCGATTTGCGGTTCCATACCGCCGGCTTCGTGATGGCCGCGATCAGTGGCAACCCCGGAACGGGCAAGCTGGTCTTCCGTCGCCTCGACGACAAGGAAGCGTTTTTCACACACACCGCCATCGCCAATTGTCATTCGCTCAGCCTGCACCCGAACGGAAATCGTCTCGCGGTGGCCGGCACGAACGGCGGCAGCAACGGCAACGGCAAAGTGCTCGACAAAGACGGCGAATACAAAGGCAACTGGTCGCCGATTACCATCCTCGACCTGTCCAAACCGACTTCGTCGTGAATTGCTATCGGCGTGGTTTCTTGGACATGTTTTCGAGAGCGGTTCCACTTCGGCCGTCGTAGCCACGTTTGCCAGAACGTGGGTTTTCCGTAGATTGGCCCACGTTCTGGTGAACGTGGCTACTGATTTGAAACCTCTTCGAATCAAATCAAAATCCTCGTGCCAGCAGTATTAGCGTTGATCAGCGTCGATTAGTGTTCCTGAAGTTCATCGGTCAGAGGCGGAGCCTCGCTGGAAATTGAAGGCGACTTCCAATGGACGATCTCAACCGGTTTTTCGTCGAGCATGAGAGTCTGACACGTCGGTATTTCCTGCGGCTGGGCGCGGTGGGTTCCGCCGCGTTGAGCTTCTGGCCTCTGGCTGCGAGCGCCGAACCGCCCGCACCCGAACTGGCCAAGGCGATCGAAGCACTCGAACCTTTTTTCACGCCGTCCGACAAGTTCCGCGATGTGTCGCGCGGCAAGCCGGTGCCTCACTCGCTGCCCGTCGACAAGAAAACCGAAGTCGGTCTGACGCGGGACACGTGGAAGCTCGAAGTCATCTCCGACGCCGAAAACCCCGCGACCATCCGCAAGCCTCTCACGAAGAAGGACGGGACCGCGCTCGATTTCGCCCAGCTTCTAAAGCTCGGCGAAAAGCACGCCGTCCGGTTTCCGAAGGTGATGACGTGCCTGAACATTGGCTGCCCGCTCGGCATGGGCATCTGGGAAGGTGTGCCGCTCCGCGAAGTGATCTGGCTGACTCAGCCGCGCGAGAACCTGCGCCGCGTGTTTTACTACGGCTACCACAATGACGATCCGGGGCAGATGTTTCGCAGCTCGCTGCCGATCGGACGGATATTCGAAGATTCGTACGACCTGCCGCCGGTGATCCTGTGCTACAAGCTGAACGGCGAATGGCTCGACAGCCAGCGTGGCGGACCGGTCCGCGTGGTCGTGCCCGAGGCGTACGGTTTCAAGTCGATCAAGTGGCTCTCGCACGTCGTGCTCACGAATCTGTACCACGCCAACGACACGTACGGTACGCAAAACAACGATGTCGACAGTCCGCTCAAATCGTTCGCGGCGACGTTGTCCGTGCCGCGCGACGTCAAAGCTGGCGAACCGATCCCGGTGACCGGCTACGCGCAGGTCGGTATCTCTGGTCTGTCGAAAGTTCAAGTCTGGATGCACTCGATTGCCGACGAGTGGTCTGCCGACGATCCGAATTTTGCCACGGCTCCGTGGAAAGACGCCCAAGTTCTCGGACCGCCCAAAGAATGGGGAGGCAATCTGCCGGACGGGAAAATTCCCGCGAGCACGATGGGATTCGACACCACATCCAGCCAGCCGCGCACCTGGCCAATGCGCCTCGCCAAAGTTCATTGGGCCGCACTGCTCCCCGGTCTGCCCGCCGGCGAATACTCACTCCGCAGCCGGACGATCGACGAAAAGGGAATCGCCCAACCGATGCCCCGCCCGTTCCGCAAGTCAGGCCACAGCGCGATCGAATCGGTGACGATCAAAATCAAAGCGTAGACCGCTCTAGCCGGGAGCGGAGGTGGCCGGTGTCGAGGAGCCGTAGGGTGGGTCGAGGCACGAGACCCACCATTCATCCGATGAGTCTGCGATTGCCGAACCAATCGCATCACGCGGTGGGTCTTGTATCTCGACCCACACTACTCTACTCTTCGTCGTGCTGTGCGACCCGCTCAACTTCGACGCCGTCAGCGCGGCCTTTGACGCCGGAAAGATTCCTACCGACGTCGCCGAAATCCGCTGCGTGGCCAAGAACATCGTCGACCTCGATCTCGACAACGCCCGCCGCGCCCTGGACCTGATCGACGCCCTCGAAGAAAACGAAGACGTCCAGTCCGTAACCTCCAACGACAGCATCCCCGACGAAATCCTCGCCATCCTGAACGCCGAACGCAGCCAGTGACGGGTGGTGAGAAGGTGCCAGCCAAACGAACAAATGTTTCCTGGCACTTCGCCACGTGACCACGATCAGGCATCCGTGACGCCTGAACTTCGCGGTCCATCTTCACCGATGTATTGCCAGCATCGCCTCTGTGTTCGACGCCCGCAATCGGTTCCTGACCCCGTTGCTCGGTTCCGTTGCTCGGTTCCCGTGACTCCGTGTATGTCAGCAGCCAAGCATCACCAACTTGCGAAGCGAACACCTCGGGGATAGCCTCTACACGATTCGCGGTTCCAAACGATGAACGGGGATACGGACTTCGGGATCATGGGAGCGAGCACGGCGACACTGACCGAATCGCTGGACTGTCTGCGGGAGCGTTGGACTGACGTCGTTGATGTTCTGAGCGGCAAGTATGCCGTGTGGCTGGGATCGGGGATTTCACGCGAATGCTTTCCAGACCTCGGCGCGTTGCTCCGCTTATTGCTCGACAGGCTGCATTCGCAAATCCAAGCTGGCGATGCCGCCTGCCCCTATCGCCGCTGCTTGGAGAACGTCATTCAGCTTACGACCATTCATCCGTGCAACCTCGTCGAAGAGCCGCCGGAAAACTGGACGAACAACGTTGGCGAACTGGTCGTGACGGAAATCATCGCCCAGTTGTGGGAAAGATATCCGGATGCCCTCGACCAAACCGTCCGCGTGAACGGTCATACGCTGACTGCGACGTTCGATCTGCTCAAGTTGCACGAGATGTATGGGGACTCGTCGAAACTGCCCGACGCCGAACATCGGTTTCTCGCGTTGCTCATCGCGGAAGGAATTCTGGACGAGTTGGTGACGACGAACTGGGATGCGCTGATCGAGGCGGCTCACGCAGCGTGTCGAGCCGCGGCCGACAGGCAACTGGATGTCATCGCGGCGAGCGAAGACATCGACGGAACGGGCGTCGCGGGGCGTTCCCGATTGACGAAAATTCACGGCTGCGCTCGAAAGACGCTGGCAGACCCACACCGCTATCAGCCGTACATGCTGGCGACGCGGACCGACATCACCGCTTGGGTCAAGAAGCCCGAATTCGCGCCGTTTCGCGACATGGTTCACCAACTGTTGCGCGAACGTCCGGCGTTGTTTGTCGGATTGTCGGGGCAAGACTGGAACTTGCAGGCGGAGTGTTTCGCGACGTTCATGACCGTGGGGCCGATACCGAACGACAGACCGCGAGTGATCTTCTCAATGCCCGCGCTCCAGCATCCGCAGAAGACGTTCTTGAAAGCGCTGTACGGCGCGGACCACTACGCGGCTCACGAAGACCGACTTGTGAAGGACGCTGCTCTTTCGCTGTACGGGAAGCCGTTGCTCGGCACGCTGTACTTGCTGACGTTGCTCCTCAAAGCCCGCAAGCTGGCCGAGCGGGGATTCGGTAAGACAGAACAGGTGTGGTGCGGTTTCGTGAAGCAAAGTGTCAAACAGTGGCAGGCATTCTTGCAGCAGAGGTACGACGCGGCTGCCGATCCAAGTGATCCGCACCGAGCTTGGCGGCAGTTGGCGGAGGAACTTCCGCGCGTCGTCACTCGGTTCGTGACGATGTACCGCGACCTCACGGTCCTGGCGTCGCCGACGGCTTACCATGCGTTGGACGACCGGCATCTGGGGATGCTTGCAACCGCGCCGAACGTTCCCGAGTTGAACTACCATTGGCTGCTGTTGGTGCTGGCCGTGTTGAAAGAAGGCTGGGTGAGAAGGCAGTGGGAACTCGATTTGCCACTTGGAGTCGAGGCACAACACGGGCAGTTCGTGCTGCGACTTTCTGGGCGTGTTCTCACAGTGTTTGTCGTCCGTGACGGAGCTTCTTCGTTGCCGCAAATGATCCGTGAGAGGATCGTCGACATGACCAATGCCTCTGAGATTGTGGTGATCTACCCGTCCGACCGTGAGCCAGCCCATCTCGTCTCGCCGTCTCAAGCTCTATCGAGCACAAGAGGAGGAGTGTCGACGAATCGGTTTCCCAATCGAACACGGAGCGTCGGACCTGCCGAAATCTGGATGCGAGATCGTGTCGATGTCAATGACTCTCCGACGAAACTTCTACAAGCCCTGCGAATGGAGATGCAATCCGCATGAAGACTGCACTCGTGAAAAGGATCGTGTCGTGGCTCGAATCGGCCGGTCATTACGTTTCCCAGCAGTCGCGTTTGGTGATTGATGACGTGGATTTTCCCTGCGACGCGGCGCTCTTAGGCCCCAAGGATCAGCAGGGACCAGTCCGCGAGCATCTCGTAATCGTGCAAGCCCCGGAACGCGAGGGGATGCGAGCGGTCTACGATCAAGTGCAGGCGTTGACAATGATCTTGGCACGAACCGGCTCGCAGCGGCCGCTTACGCTGGTGTTGGTGACGTCTGATCCTGTCGACCCCGCGTTGAGTGAATTCGACCACCTTTGCCGAATGATTGTGGTTCCAGCGGATGGCGGCGGCGATGTTTCCGTGCCGCTCCGTCCACTGTTGCCGCTCGACCTTCCGCAGTCGGATCAGGTGACAACTTCGCCGGAAACACGATTGAAACGCCAACTTGGAAAACGCGCGGCCGACCCCCTCATCGCCGCCCTCCTGCACGCCGCGCAGACGAGCGACAACGCCGTCACACAGTGCATGCGGGACTGGCTCGCGCAGGCGATCGAGCAAGATTCCGTAACGCCAACATCGTGAGGAATATCGCACCACGGGAGTTGCTGGCATGATCGACCGCCTACTGTCGCTCGAACTGAAGAACTTTCGAGGCTATCGCGATCCGGTCAAAGTGCCGTTGGACGCTGACGTCGTGTTGATTCATGGGCCGAATGGCTGTGGCAAGAGCAGTCTGCTGCAGGCGCTGGAGTTTGCGGTGACGGGGGACGTCACTGATCTCAGTCCGTTCGAAGACAGCTATCCCCGCTGCTTGCAGAACGTCGGCGTGAAAAGTCCGCCGCGAGTCACTCTGCGTTACCGCTCGGAACGCGGGGACGAGGTCGAACAGAGCGCGAGCAAACCGGCGGCCGTCGAGGGGCAAAAGATGTCGAAGAGGGACACCGCCTTCTTCGGTGATCGCTGTTATCTCTCGCAAGCACGACTCGGCCGGTTGTTGGAACTCTATCAGGCGGTGGATAAGGATCATCCCGAAGCTCCACTCGTCACATTCATTCGCGAACTGTTGGGTTTGAATTATTTGGAACACCTCACGGCGGGCTTGGACGAGATCGGCCTGATCACTCGCGTCCGCAAGAATCTTCCGGCCCTGCAACATCTGGAAGACGCGAGAGAGGAAGCCGGGCGTGAGATCGAACGGCTGCAAGAGAACTTTCGGACACGCGCGGTGACACTCACCGCAGAAATCGAGGAGTGCCGGAAGATCGCGCTGGAAGACAGCGGCGATCCCGTACCGCTCGCACCGTGGACTGTCGCGGGAGTTCGTCAACGCCTCGGCAAGCTGCGATCCTATACCTCGAACGATGCCGGCTCGTCGCTACGAGACCGGCTCCAGCAGGATCAAGCGCGACTCGCCCTGATTGCGGAATTCGTCAATGTCGGCTCGTCTCCAGGGGACATCTCTCTGGACGAACTGCGACAGCGGGAGGCCGCCGCGCGGCACGTTCTCGAAATACTGGAATCACAACTCGTCACCGACGGGGATGCGGTGAGTGGCGTTCTGCGCGAATTGGATGTCGCGACAACTGAGCGACCGGCCCCCACTGGAATAGTGGTATGGCTGGAGCAGTTGGAAGCGGTTGTGCAAAGGGAACTGACTCGCCGTCAGGAGGACATCGCCGCGACCGAGGATCGACACCGGGAACTACAATTGTTGAACAAGCAACTCGAATCGGCAACCGCCGAATTGCACGCTCTGCCGCTTCTGACGAGTCCGCCGGGGAACGATCCCGCGGTGACATGGATCGCCACGTTGAAAACGGTGCTCGATCATGTTCATGACGATGCCTGTCCAGTCTGTGGCCGAGACTACTCGGAACTGCGCGCGGGCGACTTACGGTCGCGGTTAGTCGCCGAGATTCGGCTGCAGGAGTCGCAAGCGGGCGAGTTGGTCGCGGCGATGCAACGACGGTCCGAACGGGAACAGAAGGTGGCGGACCTCGCACGGAATCTTGACCGCACACGGTCGGTTGCCGCGCCGGACATTGCGAGAGGCGACGCGGCCCGCGAACGCGTGGCTCGTTTGCAGCCGTTCGCCGAACGACTCTCGCAGGCACGACCGAGTCGCGATCAATGGCAGCAGACACTCGCGGAAATCGGGGCGGTCGGTGGTCAACTGCGAAATGCCGAGATCGCTCAAGAGCAGCACGCGAAGTATCGACAGCAGATTGAAGAACTCGCTGATCGCTGGGAACTTTCGCAGGACAGGCCTGCCGATGCGAATAGGCTCGTACATGAACTGACGGACCTGCTCCAA